>JACPRZ010000043.1:0-265757 GCA_016193485.1 Bacteroidota bacterium
AGTTTCCGTAGTTTCCGGACTCACGACCGGGCTCTGGCAAACGGTGCAACTCAAAGAACCGGTTGGCTTCCAGGAGTAATTGCCATTACTTCCGGTCGCCATTAATGTTGTGTCAGTTCCGGAAAAGATGGTTACATCCGGACCGGCATCCACAACTGGTAATGGGTTCACAGAAACCGTTGTTGTAATTATACTATCGCAACCGTTCACTGCTGAAAGGGTATCGTAATATGTTCCTGCTGTTGTTTGATAAGCACCTTGCAGAAAAATGCTGTCGCCACTACAAATAGATACTGGATACTGGATGCTGGATACTGGATTTACCGTGAGCGTGGTTTCTATAACACTATCGCAACCGGCAACTGCTATAAGGGTGTCGTAATAAATCCCCCCGGTGCTTACCCAGTTTTCGTCAGGCAATTGAATACTGTCACCAGGGCATATTGAAACGGATACAGGATTAAAAATTATCGAATCAACTGACAATGTTGTTTCAATGACACTATCACAGCCATTTATTGAAACGAGCGTATCGTAATAAGCGCCTCCTGCCGATTGCCAACTGCCGCTCAGGAAAATACTGTCCCCGGTGCAGATAGCGGCAGTAGCAGTGGCAGTGGCAGTTGGATTCACTGTCAGGGTTGTCTGAATTATGCTATCGCAACCTGCTACCGCTGTCAGGGTATCATAATAAACCCCCCCTGTGTTTATCCAGTTTCCACCAGGTAATTGAATGCTGTCGCCTGTGCAGATAGTTACAGAAGCGGTTGTAAAGAAGGCAGAGTCAACCGTTAGGGTGGTCTCAATAATGCTGTCACAACCTGCACCGGCAGTTAATGTGTCATAATAAGTACCTGCTGCGTTTACCCAGGCACCGCCCGGCAATTGAATACTATCGCCCGTGCAGATAGTTGCAGAAGCGGCTGTAAGGAAGAAAGAATCAACCGTTAGGGTGATTTCAATAATGCTGTCGCAACCGGTACCAGCGGTTAAGGTATCATAATAAGTACCTGATGTAGTTTGCCATGATCCTTGTAAAAAGATGCTGTCACCATTACAAATAGATGCTGGATACTGGATGCTGGATACTGGCAATACAGAAAGGGTGGTTTCAATGATGCTGTCGCAACCAGAACCAGCGGTTAACGTATCATAATAGGTTCCGGCACTTGTTTGCCACGCTCCAAGTAAGAAAATGCTATCGCCACTACAGATAGCGGCAGTAGCAGTTGTAGTGGCAGTGGGATTTACTATTAGGGTCGTTTCAATAATGCTGTCGCATCCTGCAATTGTTATCAGGGTATCGTAATAAACCCCCCCCGTGTTGATCCAGTTTCCACCGGGTAATTGAATGCTATCATCTGCGCAGATGGTTGTGGCAGCGGTTATAAAGAATATGGAATCAACCGTAAGAGTGGTTTCAATAATGCTGTCGCATCCGTACACCGTTGAAAGCGAATCGTAATAAGTGCCTCCTGCCGACTGCCAACTGCCGCTCAGGAAAATACTGTCACCAAAGCAAATAGAGACATTAGAGGTTATTGAAGTGTCTCCCCCTCCGCTTTGCACAACCGTTACCGTGATCACGGTAGAACAACTGCAGCCCGTTGAATCCGTAACGGTAACAGAATAAGTTCCCGCACATAAACCTGTTGCCGATGTATTTGTCTGAGCGGGCGCTGTACTCCATTGATAGTCATAATTTCCGCTTCCGCCAGAAACATTTGTTGTGGCGGTTCCATTGCATAATCCGCAATTTGCATTAACGGTCGTAGCCGTTGCCGTTAATGCTGAAACAGAACAGCAGGTCGTCTGGCAATATTTTGCAAAATAAACATCCCAGGAACCGATGGTATTAAGATTGGCGGTTCCGGTATCAGGGTCAAAGTCAGAAGGAGCGCTGGAAAAATATCCCGCGATATAAATATTTATTTCCGGTGTGGCATCAACAACAATGCTTTGTCCGTAATCATTGCTGCTTCCACCAACTTTTGCTGCCCAGACATAATTTCCTCCGGCATTATATTTTGCAAAATAAATATCTTCCCACCCTGCGCTGACAAGATTTGCCGTTCCCGCATCGGGATCAAAATCAACTGTTCCGTTAAAATATCCCGAGATATATGTATTGGATGAATCGTCAATAGCGATGCTGAATGCTTTATCGGAAAAAGTTCCTCCCACTCTTTTCGCCCAGAGATAATTTCCACCGGCATCGTATTTTGCAATAAAAATATCTTCCGCTCCTGCCGGAGAAAGATTGGCTACACCTGCACCCGGATCGAAATCAGCCGGTGCGCTGGAAAAATATCCGGTGATATATACATTGCCTGTCCCGTCAACGGCAATACCATATCCATAATCATTATCGCTGCTTGCGAAAACACTGGCAGCCCAGGTGTAATTTCCGTTGTTATCATATTTTGCAAAATAAATATCGGCAAAGGATGTATTTGCCGTACGGGTCGCTACTCCGGCTCCGGGGTCAAAATCAACGGTACCGTAAAAATATCCTGTGATGTAAATATTTCCGGCATCATCAAGCGCAATACTTCTGTGACCGTAGCCGGCATAAATTGCATCTGAAAGGGTGGTTCCTCCTATACCTTTAACCCAGAGATAATTTCCATTGCCATCATATTTTGCAATATAAACATCCCGGGATCCGGAGGTGGTGAGATTGGCAATGCCGGGACCCGGGTCAAAATCGGCTGTCCCGACTCCAAAATACCCGGTAATATACATATTGCCCGCGGCATCAATAGTCATGCTGTTTCCGAAAACGCTTCCGTTTCCCAATGGAGGATTCACGCAATTCGCCCAGAGATAATTTCCGTTGACATCATACTTTGCAAAGAAGACGGAATAATTCGCTCCGGCAGCGCTGCTGGTGAGATTGGCTGTTCCAACGCCCGGATCAAAATCGGGCGTTCCGATAAAATATCCCTCTACGTAAACATTGCCGGAACCATCAACAGCAATACTATTTACTTCGGGATTGCTGCCGCTTCCGCCAACCTGTCCTACATCTTTTGCCCATATATAATTTCCATTGGCATCATATTTTGCAAAAAACATATCTGCAGTTCCTACGCTTGTGAGGTTGGCTGTTCCCGGTCCCGGGTCAAAGTCGGCTGTGCTCTGAAAACGCCCTGTTACATATACATTTCCTAAATTATCGGTTGTAATATCATATCCGTAATCGGCATTGGCGGTACCAATATTTTCAGCCCATTGGTAAGTTGGCGCTGTAAATGAACAACTGCTGCTTTCGCAAAGCATGGTGTCAATCAACGTCAGATTATTTTCTAATGATGGGGGGGTTCCCGAAAAAGACATGGTGTTCACCGAGTATGAGGGACCGCTTTCAACAGTAGCGGGAACAGTAACTGCAAGAGAAATCGGACTTTCGTTGCAACCGCTGATTCCCAGAGAATCCGTTTTAATTAAATAAATATGCGGGTTCCAGGCAAAACTCGTTGTGTATGCGCCCACAATAAATCCTCCATCACCGGTTTGCTTAAAACTTAAAGCGTTGTCATCAAGGGAATCGCCATATTGCATTGACCACTGTACTGAACCGCTTGTATCGGTATTGATAAGAACGGCATCCCTGTCTGTCGGAGAAAGGTAAGAATATCCCGAAAGAATATATGCTGATGAAGTAATTTGCAAATCAAAAGCGAGTTCTGAAAGAGAGTTGCCTATTGTTTTTGACCAGAGAAGATTTCCTGCCGGATCAGTCTTCAGCAAATACATGTCGGTGCTACCTGCACCGAAGCCATCTGTATATCCGCATACAACATAATTGCCGGAAGCGGTTTGGCGGACACGGGTCCCTAAATCATTTCCGGCACCACCGAATGTCTTTGACCATTGTACCGTACCGCCTGTATCGGTTTTTACCAAAAACAGATCGTATCCACCCGCGCCAAAACTTGTGGTCCAACCGGTCATAATATATCCACCATCAGAGGTTTGTTCAATTTCATAAAATTCTTCATCGGAGGCGGTACCGCCATAAGTTTTTGTCCATTGCAGGTTTCCAACGCTGTCGGTTTTGATGAGATATGCGTTACCAAGTGCAGCAGAACAAAATGTTTGTCCGCAAATAATATATCCCCCATCGGAAGTTTGCAGCACTGCATCGCCCCAATCGGTATTCGCACATCCGAATGTCTTTGACCATTGCAAAACGCCATTGGCATCTAATTTCAAAACATACACATCATAATTCGGGTCCACCAGATTTGTTCTTCCTGTCACGATATAGCCGCCATCGGAAGTTTGTTTAATATCATACGCATACTCCTCCTGCCCTGAACTGCTGCCGCCATAGGTTTTGCTGAACTGAACATTTCCACCGGCATCGGTTTTAAGAACATATACGTCCGTTTGCACAAAATTATACATTGATCCGGCCATTATGTAACCACCATCGGCAGTGGTTCGGATCATCCGCGGATTTCCGTAAGATGGATTTCCATAAATACGCTGAAAGCCGTTCTGGGAGAGGCAGAAAAAAGGGAACAGCAATATTCCGGATGTAAAAAGTATTTTTTTCATTATAATATTTTTATATTGCCACAGATGTTTTTTGAAATGTAGATTTCAATAGACCGTTGATTGCGTTGATGTATTCCGGTGTAGTTCCGCAGCAGCCGCCAATGATTTTTGTTCCCTGGGATATCCACTTACTTGCGAACTGTGCAAATTTTTTTGCCGGATGATGATTGTCTATAAAATTCCATCCCTTCTTATCATCGGGTTTGCCGCAACCGTTTGGATAAACTCCTGTCATGCCATGGTAACTATTTTGTAAAACAGACAAATCATTATCCAATATTTCCAGCGAACGGCAGTTGAGCATAATTCCCAATGGAGAATATTTTTTAACGCTCATCACAACATCATTGAGAGATTCACCGCTTAGTAAATTTCCGTTGCCATCTGTAACAAAACTAATCATAAAAGGGATTTCCAGTTCATCTGTCATTTTACTGATGACGATTGCTTCAGTTAATGAATTAATTGTTTCAGCCAGAATAAAATCAACTCCAAGCGATGCCAGATGTTTTATTTGGAAAGTATGTTCCCGTTCCAATATTTCTTTTTCAGGAACTAGGTCAGGTTTGTAGCAATCTTCCAGGGTAGTTACCGAGCCGGCAATAAAAATTTTCCGTTGAACCGATTTTACCGCTGACTTTGCAATCTTAACAGCCGCCTCGGTTGCCTCAATTGCTTTTTCAGGAGCGCCTACTTTGGAAAAAGTCCTTTTTGTAGTCCGGAAAGTATTGGTAGTTATAATGTCCGCTCCCGCATGGATGAATTCCCTGTGAATTTCCTCCACCAGTTCAGGCGAGTCAAAATTGGCAGAGGCAGACCACAATGGTAATTTCGTATCATAACCCCTGCGCTGGAGTTCTGTTCCCATTGCCCCATCCAGCATAACCGTTTTTTTACTTTGTAAAAACGAAGAGATGCTCATTTACTGAATAATTATTTTTCCGCTTGAGATCAGATTCTTTCCAGAATCAAATCTGTAAAAATAAATTCCCATCGGGTGATTGGATAAATCAATAGCCCCACCCCAATCCTCCCCAATGGGAAGGGAGTTTGAATAAATTTTTTCTCCGAGAACATTATAGATTTCAAAATCGCAGGTTACCTGTTGTCCGTTGTGAATGGTAAATTGCCCGTTATTTGGATTGGGAAAGATAAAAAAACCATCCGCTTCATATCCGCACGGGTAATTGACCGCAATGACCGGGAAGTATTCAAATTTGCCATCATAATCGGTTTGTTTAAGGCGGTAGTAAGCCCATCCCCCAACCCCTTCCCAAAGGGAAGGGGAGTGGTCAATAAATTCATAATTGCGAATAGTGGAAGAATTTCCAGCGCCTTTCACTTTTCCCGAAACTGTCCAGTTTAACTCCTCCCCTTTGGGGAGGTTGGGAGGGGCTGCTCTTTCTATTGTAAAATAATCATTATTTATTTCGCTGGCGGTAGCCCAATTTAATACCACTTCTCCTCCTTTGGGGGAGTCGGAGGGCGCTTTGCAGTTTCCGGTGAAACTAAGGAGTGTTATCGGAAGAGGTTGCATTGCAAAACTGCAACATCCGCCTGTAAGCACATTTCCTGATAATCGTTTCAATGCAACAATCTGGGATACTCCCGTTACCGATACGGCAATGGCAAGTGTCTGAGCGCCCGTTGCCCCGGCAGTCGCCTTAATAAAATCAAAGCCATGAACCGTTTTCCAGTGATTCTGCGCATAGGAATACTGATATCGCTCGGTCGTATTGGCAGGGGGGGTGTACGAATATGCCGATGAAAGAATACTGTAAAAATTCAGCACTACTGCGCTATCCGTTGTTGTATTTATTGAGGGCGTTGAATGAGATGTTCCGCTTGTGTTAGCTCCACCCGATGCCTGAATAGGCGAAGCAGGGTCAATTCCCCTGTAAGCCATAATCACTCCCACTAAATTTAACCCGGTGGAAACAGAAAAATCATAAGTGGATGGTTCGGACGCTCCCGCCACTTTGTAATAGAGCCAGGAGCCGATAGTAGAACCATCATTGAGTCCGTCATAACGGATAAGAGTCCATCCTGCAGGAGGTGTAGCGCCTGAACTTGTCGGGTACCCCTGGGCAAGATGTACAATCAATAAATCATTTTGTTTGACATTACCCGGTTTGGTGAGCGTTACCGAAGCGCCACTGTTAAATTTAGAATTATTTCCACCATAGAGAGTAGAATAATAATCAGTTCCACCAATGGGCCGCAGAGAAATAATTATTGCAAATCCATTATTATTGACCGATGAAGTGCCTGTTTTTTGCACACAACCCTTTGCCACTTGCACCACATCATCTCCGGAACCACCTATTTGACTGCTTTGGATTACTCCTATATCGTACCGTTCTGTCATTCCGGCCGGAGAAGTCCAAATAACATCATTCAGATTACAGGTGTTGCAGTTGTTAAGCGAAAACAATGTTACAATCATCGCCTGGTCGCTTGAGGCAGTAAGGCAGGGTGTTGTATGTGTAGTGCCGCTGGTGTATCTTCCTGCAACACCCTGGATAGGGTCCACCGTGCTTACACCGCGGTAATTCATTATTGAAACAGCCATATCACTGCCGTTTGAAGTTTGTGTGAAAGTATAAGTTCCGGGTTCCGAAGCACCTGCAACTTTGTAAAAAACATCCACCACCATTTGGGCGTTGGGATGTTCCTGGTAAAATATTCTTGTCCATCCCGCAGGAGGAGTGCTTCCAACATCACCTGTATTGGGGCGATAAGTAACATGCGCAATCATCAAATCATCCTGCACAACACAACCCGGATTTGAATTGGTAACAGTAACAGAATTACATCCGCATGTATTGGCGAAAACGCAGGAATAGGTTGGCGGAACGATTGAGGAAATCTGCCGGTTGTTAGCAGGAGCCGTTACGGTTGGCGTTTTTGCTGTGCCGACAGTAAGAGAAGTACATTCTCCATCAATAAAATTATTTGCAGTCGCTCCGGCAGTAACATCATAAGTAAGCCAGAAATAATTTATTCCTGAAGATAACGCCTGCGTTCCGGTGATGGTGAAGGAACCGTTCGGTGCGGCAACAGTGCTGCCAAACTGTGTGGTAGTTGCAAATGTGCTACTGGTGCCCGTGTACCATAATTTTGCATTTGAAATATCATTGGCTGCATTGGTAGTTCCTGTGGTGTTTAATGAAAAACTTGTTGCGCTCAGCGGAGAAGTACAACCCAATGTTACAATTTGAATTCCTATTACTTCATTGTTCGTGGTGTTGATACCTACAACCGAATTATTGTTTTGAGTTGTGGTGGAGGAAGAATACGTCATTGATGTATTTGCTTTAAGAGCGATTATCTGAGCGGTGCCTTTATGAGCCGTTGTGCTGGTGGCTGTTTTTACACCGGTTGCTCCGGGAGATGCCTGAACAACATCTGCCGCCTCAAGATCTTCTTCGGGTCCGTTGATGTCATCTCTTTCGGTCATTCCCGCTGGCGGAGTCCATGGACCGCTGCCGAGATAATCTATGGCAAATAATGCCACAATCATATCCTGTGAAGCCGTTGTTGTTACAGAAGGAGTAGAATGACTTGTGCTTGAAGGAGTGGTCTGTCCGTTCTCCACATCAATAGGTGAACAGGGATCCACGCCCCTGTAAACAAGAATGCCGCCTGCCTGGTCCCAGACGGTACTTCCTGAAAAAGTAAATGTGTAATTGCCCGGTTCAGATGCAGTGGCGACCTTGTAATAAGAGACGGAGTATAAATAAGCCGTATTATCAATTATTCTGATCCGGTTCCATCCTGCGGGAGCAGAATAGGTGCCTCCGGAATTGCAAACAGCAGAAACATGGGCGATCATTACATCATTCAGAGCCACGCATGCTGGTGTTGTAATCGTCAGCGAACTGCCGCTGACGGTAGCGGTAGCCACACACTGGAAAGATGGCGGGCTGATATTGGAAATCGTCCTGCTTCCTGCGGGAGCAGTAACTGTTGGCGTTTGCGGGGTAGTAACGGTAAGGGACGTACATTCCGCATCAATCACATTATTCACAGTTGCTCCGGCAGGAACATCATAAGTTAGCCAGAAATAATTTGTTCCTGAAGATAATGTCTGCGTTCCCGTGAAAGTGAAAGAACCATTCGGTGCAGCAACGGTACTGCCGAACTGGGTAGTTGTTGCAAAAGAGCTGCTCGTTCCGGTGTACCAAAGTTTTGCATTTGTAATGTCAGTAGCAGGAGCCGTTGTGCCGGTTGTGTTTAATGAAAAACTTGTTGCGCTGAGCGGAGAGGAACTTCCTGAAGTTACAATTTGTATTCCGATGACTTCATTGTCGGTGGAGTTGATTGAAACCAAAGATGTATTGCTCTGCGTTACGGTGGATGAAGTATATGTCATAGGGGCAGATTCTCTGAGAGCGACAATCTGAGCCGTTCCTTTATCACTTCCGGCATTTAGGGTGGCGGTTTTCACTCCGGTAGCGCCTGCTGATGCCTGGATAACATCCGCTGCTTCTATATCTTCATACGTTCCGTTTACATCGTAGCGTTCAGTCATCCCGGCAGGAGGGGTCCAGTTGCTATTTGTACCTTGACCCGGGTAATCAAGACCAAAGAAAGCAACAAGCATTGTATTAGCGGTGGTTGTCGTAACTGAAGGAGTGGAATGTGAACTTGCTGAAGGAGTATTTTGTCCGTTTTCAATATCAATCGGAGTGGACGAATCCACGTTGCGGTAAGTAATAATTCCTCCGGAGATAGACCAGCCGGATGAGCCGGAATAAGTAAAAGTGTAATTTGCCGGTTCGCCAGCGGTCGCAACTTTGTAAAGGGTAACGGTGTATAAATAGTTCGTGTTGTTCAATGCGCGGATTTGGGTCCAACCGGGTGAAGTTATACTCGTTGGGCCCGAAGCATCTTCGGCAATATGTGCTACCATAACATCATTGGTGGTGGTGCCTGCAGGTTTGGTTATGATGATGGAAGTGCCTGTTGTAGTATTTGTAGAAGCGGCTATAAAGGTAATTTGAGCATTCAATTTATTTTCAAAAAAAGAAGTCAATAAAAAAGCAAGGGCGGTATAATGACGTATCATCTTCATTTGGATATAAAAGTAAAGAAAAAGAACACTAAAAGCAAAACATTTTTTCAAATATACTGCGCCTCTGATTTCGACAATATATGGATATTATGTACATTTGCAGCACGATTTCACAGGTAAGATTACTGCGCCTCTGATTACAACTGCCAATTATGAAAGAGAAGGATAAAGTGCATAAACTTATCCGGTCCCTCAGCGGGGCGGAAAAAAGGTATTTCAAAATTTTTACAGAGCAATTTACTGTCGGAGAAAACAATCAATTCATTCGCCTGTTTAATGCTATCGGCTCGTTGGAAAAATACGATGATAAAGAAATTACTCATCATTTCGAAGGAGAAAAATTTGTCCGCTATTTATCCTCCAAAAAAGTGCATCTGTATAACCACATGATCCGTTCTTTACAACTTTTTCATTCCGGGAAAACGGCAGATGTCCGGGTGGTGGATTTACTCAAATCAGTTCGTTTGCTCTATGACAAGGGCCTTGACAGCCACTGCGAATCGTTGCTCCAAAAGGCAAAAAGAATATCCTACCGGTATGAAAAGTTTGCGCTTCTTCTTGAAATCCTGGAATGGGAAAGGATTATCATTTATTCAAATCCGACCAATGTAAAAAAGCAGTTGCGGCATATCAACAAAGAAAAATTACTGGCGCTGGAAAAACTCAACACCATTGAAAAATACCAGTCGTTGTTAGATGTTCCGTTGAGGTTTATATACGGGATGGGTTTTATCCGGAGAAGATCCGATTTAAAAACAGTGGACTCTATTATGCGTCACCCGTTTCTGATGAACAAAAAATATTGCAATTCCTTTTCATCGCTGCTTGATTATTACAGAACCCTTGCCGGTTGCCTCGTATTAAAAAGGGATCTGAAAAGATGCTTAAAATTCCGTAAGGCAGCGGCTCATCTTTTTGATTCTTTTCCCTATATGATTGGCGAATACTTAGAGACCTGGCTCAATGTCCATTATGGCTTGCTGATCATCGGCAACGAAATCAGGAAAACTGAAATTATGGAAGAAACAATTCAGAAACTGAAGAATCTCCACCGGCATATAAAATATCCGGTACCGCCTGTAACGGAAGGGAAAATATTTTTTCTTGAAAAATTTTATACCCTGAAGATATTGATTCATAAAAAAGATTTCCGTCAGGCAGAGGTAATGGGTAATGCGATTTTACCCGGGATTGAGCAACGTCCGGTATCGCTTATGCCTCAACTGAGAAATTATCTTCTTATTGAATTGGCAGCGTATTTGATTTTTTCAGGAAATATGCATCTGTCCCTTCGCCTGATGAATTCAGTAATGCATGATACGTCCTGCGAGAAACCTCACCACTTTATGGTATTGCTCCGTATGCTCTACATGATTGTGCACTTTGAACTTGGGCATAAACAATTATTAGAATATCTCAGTAAGTCGGATGAGCGGTATTTTATCAAACATAAAATTCTTTATAAATTTGAGATGGTTATGCTCCGGACATTCAAAAAATTATCGGTTACCGGAGAACCGGACAGACAAATTGAACTCCTGACCAAACTTAAACAACAATTACTCCTTTTGAAAGATGACCGTTTTGAAGGAATGCCCTTTCAGGATTTTGATTACCTGTTATGGATAGATAAAATTACCGGCCGGTTGGGATGAGCCAGTTTTTCATCATTTTTTCTCCCAGCGGTGTAAGTATGCTCTCGGGGTGAAACTGCACACCGCGCACATCAAGTTTGCGGTGGCGCAGCGCCATGATGTTGTTTTCCTGATCAAAAGCCGTTACTTCCAGTTCACCGGGCAATGCTTTTTCATCAGCCACCCATGAATGATACCGGCCTGTGGGAAAAGAATCGGGCAGCCCTTCAAACAAAATGTCGTTCCTGACAATACGGGTTACCGGTGCAACTCCGTGGAAAACCTGCTGCAGATTGATCAGCGTCCCGCCAAAAGCGACCGCTATCGCCTGGTGCCCGAGGCAGACACCGAGAATGGATTTTGTAGTTGCATATTTTTTTATAATGTCAATAGTAACGCCTGCTTCGTGCGGCAGACCGGGACCGGGTGAAAGAATAATCTTATCGTATTCTTCAACTTCTCCGGGAAGGATATCATCATTTTTTTTTACCGCGGGAGTAAATCCGCATACGCTTTCAACAAGGTGAACAAGGTTCCAGGTAAAGGAATCATAATTGTCAATAATAAGGATTTTCATGACCGCCTTTTCTGCAGGATGGAATCAACATATTTCCCCAGGATGTCAAATTCAATATTGGCTTCATAACCGGGAGCCATAATGCCGAAAGTTGTGATGGAAAGCGTATGGGGAATAATGGCAACGATAAAATCCTTCTTCTTCACGCTAACTACGGTCAAACTCACACCGTCAATACAGATTGAACCCTTTTCAACAACATAGGGAGGCAGGTTTTTTTGTGTATGAAAGGTAAAAATTTTGCTTCCTTCAGCATCGCTGATTTTTTTGCATACCGCAGTGCAGTCAACATGTCCCTGCACGAAATGGCCGTCCATCCTCCCGCCTGCTTTTACCGCACGTTCAAGATTCACTTTGCCGCCTGCTTTAAGGTTTTTCAGGTTTGTGCGTTTCAGCGTTTCGTCAATTGCGGTAAGGCGGTAAAAAGGGGGGGTAATTTTTTCTACTGTAAGACATGTCCCATTATGTGAGATGCTTTGTCCCTTTTTCAGTACACCGGCAAAAGAACAGCGGATGGAAAAGATGATGTTCTTTTTATCTTTTTTTATGCCGGTAACTTCGCCTCTTTCTTCAACTATTCCGGTGAACATAAAATTAATGGTTAGGCAAAAATAGAGATTCTGACCGCTGCAGAAACCGGGTTACAATTGCAACAGTAACTTGCCGCTCCTCTCATGCTCGCTGCAATCATCATACCGCCACTTTATAAAATAAAAATATGTTCCAAGTTGCGTGTACCGGTCGTTTATTCTCCCGTTCCAACCTTTTTTGATATCAACGGATGAATAAAGGTGTTTTCCTTTTAAATCGCGGATTTCAAAATAGATTTCTTTAATTTCCGTTCCGGCCGGCTGCCAGGTTTCATTTATACCATCTCCATTTGGAGAAAAAGAGTTTGGAACGAATAATGACGGTTCACACCGCCTGACGGAAATATTAAATGAATCGGAATAAGTTGCACCATGTATTGCAATCGTATAATCGTTATATGATGGTATATATGAATTATATTCAAAAACTTTTGAATTACCGCTGTCAACAATCTGGGAATTTTGGTGCCAGAGAATTTGAGCATCGCTTCCCTGCGTGCTGATATTTACGACTACTGCCTTATAAGGGAAAATGCATACAAAGTCCCCCCCCGTAACCGTAAAAACTGCAGTATCAGGAACCGTGCAGGGAGCAAGAATTTCTTCTTTTTTGCAGGAAGCGAAAAAAAAGGAGATTGATAATATCCAAAATAATTGTTTCATTTTATTTGTTTCCCGGTTTTACAAACCAGCGCATCGACACTTCCGCAAATCCTGCGGGCTGATAGTACCTGATCCACGGGTCAACAGGAACTCCACAGGTAAGGTATAATCTGAGATTTTTGAACACCAACATCCCTGCCTCAACCGAAACCATGGAAAGATATTTCAAGGAAATTCCAGCGAAAAACCGGTCGGCAATTGTTGTAAGCAATGCGGGTGAGAAATAGGTTCGAAGCGATTTTTCAATAATAAAGGAAGGGATTAATTTGATATTTTCTTTTAACTTTATCGCATAACCGCAGGAGAGAAAATAAATCCGTGGCATTCTGTATACAGTGCTGGTAATAAAACTATAATACGGCTGAGTGAGATGAAACGCGGATAAACCGCCATAAAAATTATTGCCTGTGTACCATAATCCTGCAGTAAAATCAATCGCTCCTCTTGAATCTATACCTTTAGTTTCTTTTGTATCATAAATAAAACCATACCTTTTATCAATCATGTCACCGGTTGTCAAATTATTCCAGTCAACACTTTGGTACAAATAACCTGTTCCAAAGCCAAGCGATAAAATATGATTTGGTTTGGAAATAATATCAAACGAATTTACAAGTTTTAAAGTAGTCGATGTTAAAAAATCACCGGTAGAATGTTCAAAAAGGATTCCCGGGTTTAGACAACGTGTTATTCCGAAATCAGACCCTCCATAATAAACGTTTTCACCGGTCAGAAAAAACCGGTTGAATTTAATTTCAGCATGATGTCCGTTCTCATAACCGGCAAGTGCCGGATTTTCGTTCATGGTCAGGAAAAAGCGGTTTTCAATTGAGCCGGAGGAGAAACTCTGGCGGGTTGGCAGGGAATCGGCATAAACCCATCCATTCAGGAGGAATGTCAGGACAAGAGGTGTTTTCAACCCAAAAGGTCGCATATTAAGGCGCTTTTCCTTCTCTGATTTTTTCCAGTTTTTCTTTTGTTTTTGAGTCAGGATCTTATTCAGAAAAGCATTAGCCTGTTCCAGCCATAATAACTTTTCCTGTGCGGTGAAATTTTTATACCGGTCCATTTGGTCTTTATCTAATTCAAAACAAAAGTTTCCCATTTTTTATGAAACACTGACGAAATTTGAGAATGGAAATTAGTAATAGAAAATTGAAAGTAGATGAAGAAAATTAAGATATTTCCATTTTCAAATCTCAAATTTCCATTACTATTTTCAAATAACTATGGTCTAATAAAATGGAACTACTTATCCGGTTTACGGAATAATACCTCCAATATCCAGCAGTCGACCGGCTGTTCATTTCGCCATCTGTGGTGAGGAATCCCTCAACAGTTCAATATAACCGGTCAGCACATGTTCCTGCGGGCCGTAGAGCCGTTTTTCGGTTACCTTGCAGAGGTAGTAATAAACCCCGGTTGTGCAATCCTTTCCTGTACTTTGGTGTTTGCCGTCCCATAAAATATCCGGGTCGGTAGTTTCAAATACAACCTGTCCCCACCGGTTGAAAATAATCACATCAACCTTTTCAATATATTTATAGGGGAAAGGCGTAAACCGGTCGTTAATATTATTGCCATCCGGAGTAAATACATTAGGCAACGTGTAAACAGGACAGTTGTCAATACAGGAGACATTGCTGAACGGGCTTTCATTATTAAAGGTATCCAGCGCAACTACCGCATAGCATCCGGCAATGGAAGAGGGATTAAAATAAGTAAAGAACGTATCGGATGAAACCGTAATTGTACCAATCACATTGTAAAGATCCCCGGGTACCGGGGTCATGTAAACCTTGTAGGATACCACATCGTCCGAGCAGGTGTAATTGGGATTATTCCACAAAAACGTTACGGTTGCGTTATTGCAATCAGGCGTAACGTTTAGCACCGGAGGACAGGGGGGGATAAAATCGCGCGGGATTCCGCAATTTCGCTGGGAACGGTTGAAGATGGGATCAATAATACCGGTGGTCCCATAGGTGCCTATGCTCCTTATGTAATAGCAATATTCCCTGCCGTTTACCAGCCCCGTATCGGAATAATAACGGTTTTCGGTTGAACCGATTGAATCGAATTGAGATGTAGCCGGGTTGAATTTATATACCTCGTACAGGTAATTCACCCATGGGGTTTTTTCATCCCAGGTCAGCATGAGCACATTATCGTTCGGAATTAACTGCAGGTAAACCGAAGATGCTTTCTGCGTGAATCCAAGGCGGTTGCGGTTGTTGTTATAGAGGGTATAAAAATCAATCCGGTAGGAATATTGAATCCCGGTTGTATTCAGTGCGGTATCGGTATAGGTTGTATCGTACATTCCTTCAACCGAATCAATAAGGGCGAGGGCTGTGCCGTTCATGTCGGGTGAACGGTAAATAAGATAGCGGTAGGGACCCGGAACCTGGATTGTGTCAAGTTCAACAGGAACGCTCCATTTAATATCAATGATACCGCTGATGTTATCCGTAGATACCACATCAACATGAGTGATAATGGGTAAATCCTTTTTCAGGTTGGCGCATGCGGGGGGGGAAGGGCAACTCTCGGAACCGTCAGGAAAAAGAACGGTTACGCGGTAGCAATAGCGTATGCCATGTATCAAGCCGTTACCGTTATCGTTATCGGTGAATGAAGTTATGTTCCATCCCTCTGTTGTTCCGATCAGTTCGTAACCGGATGAAGATGTCAGCCCGGTTTCGCATGGACATACAGCGGAACCTGTGTCGGCAGCGATGCCGCGGTAAACATTGTACCCGGTTACCTGCGGGCAAATGCTTTGGCTCCATGTAAGTTGAATGGAATTACCCAGCGGTGCGGCATTCAGATTCTGCGGGGGGGGTGCGATAACGGTTATCTGTACCGTTTGAATATCCACAAGTTTGTAATAATCATCATCCTCTGCTTTGAAATAGACCGAATAAGGGCTTTTCCGGACATGGTTGCACGAAACGGCCCAGGAAAAAAGCGATGAAACCACCGAATCACCGGTTGCTGTGTCAAAGGAAGCGGGATAAGGATTCACCGTAAAAGGATCGCCAGTGGCGGTCAGTATCAGCGAGTCGGCATCCGGATCAACAACGGTAACGGTAAAAGCGAGGGTATCTCCCGCCAATACGCAAAAAGGTCCTGCATCCGCAATTTCCGGTGGTTCATTATCGCATGGCTGGACAAAAATTTGCATGTCAAGGTGGGTAATTGAGATAATAACTCCATCCCTCCATTCATAAATATCCATAGCGAAATTATACCTGCCTGCGCTGGTCGGCTTATTCCATATAAAGGAGCCGGTGATCGGATCGACCAAAATCGTACCCGGAGTGATGAAGCCGGGGACTATGCTGTCACAATTCTGAAAACAGACATGGATTTGATAGGATAAACTGTCGGCTTCAACAACCGTATCAATTGCACCCGGATTGTAAATAAAAATTTCACCAAGGCAGGCATTATATACGGGAGGAATGGTGATGACGGGTGAACTGTTAAAAATAGTACCTCCCTGAATATAAAAAAGGGTTTCAATATAAAAAGGCGTTTCAAACGAATTGGACATATTGACCACATCTTTATTACGGTTGGGATCCGTCAGCGATACTCTGTAAGGACCCGGACCGGGCCATGAATGAATTGCCCTGTAGATATTGACCTTAATTGTCTCCGGTTCAAATCCGGAAAGAATTTCCCCGTCAGGAATGCCATCAACAGGACTTGTGTCTGGACCGTTAATACGGTAAATTTCTTCATCATCGCTGGTATCGGTGCAAGTCTCATAACTAATGGTAAGTTTCGGACGGTCGGAACAGGCGCTGCATCCATCCGTCCAGGTGGTTATTGTAACTTCATAGGTAAGGCCGTAGAGGTGCCGTATATTGATATATCCTGCGCGGTTGTGTGATGCCCTGACAGGTATCAGGAAAGTGAAAAAGAGAGAAACGGCTAATATTAATCCGCTGGTAATTTTCATTCCATTTTATTCAGTAGCAAATGTACGGATAATTTCAATAAAACGGAATGAGGGTAAATTTATTTTGCAAAAAGGCGTACTTTTGGCGCAAATTACACAGACCGGTTACTGCTGCCGGTCTGCACTTCCAATGTATCCGGTGAAGAAATTATCCGTAATTATTCCTGCTTTTAATGAGGGAGCCACGTTGAATCTCATTATCGAAAAAGTGTTATCGGTTCAGTTAATTGAAGAAATTGAGAAAGAAATAATCATTATCAACGATTGTTCAACCGACCATACCCGCCAGGTTGCCGAGAATTTTAAAGAAGTTCGTACGGACGCAAACATTTTTCTGTTCAATCTTCCATCCAATCAGGGTAAAGGTGCCGCCATTCGCAAAGGCATTGAACTTGCAACAGGCGATTGCATTATTATTCAGGACGCAGATCTTGAATATGATCCGCGTGATTATAATGCACTGCTGCAACCCATTGCTGAAGGATATGCCGATGTAGTTTACGGTTCACGGTTTATGGGCGGGAATCCGCACCGCATCCTTTTCTTCTGGCATTCCCTCGGCAACAGGTTACTTACTTTATTATCCAACATTTTTACTAACCTGAACCTGACCGATATGGAAACGGGCTATAAACTTTTCAGGGCTGAGATCATACGACAGATAAAAATTGAAGAGAACCGCTTTGGCTTTGAACCTGAGATAACATCAAAAATTTCACGCATAGCCGGAATCCGCATCTATGAGGCAGGGATTTCCTATTACGGCAGAACCTATAATGAAGGCAAAAAAATCAACTGGCGTGACGGATTCAGGGCGTTGTGGTGCATTCTTAAATATAATCTGAGGGATTAACCATTCATGAAACCATCAGCAATTTTTGATGACTTTGTTTCATTGCTTTATCCTACATTATGCGTTGCATGCGGAAAAAATTTGTTCAAAAATGAAGAGTGTCTCTGCACGCTTTGCCGGTACCGGCTGCCCAGGACATTTTTCCTGAATGAAGAAGATAACCCGGTAGCCCGCTTGTTCTGGGGAAGGGTGCGGATTGAACAGGCATGCGCCTATTACTATTTCAATAAGGGGACAAGGATTCAACGGCTG
The DNA here is from genome assembly GCA_016193485.1 of Bacteroidota bacterium. Classification (GTDB taxonomy): domain Bacteria; phylum Bacteroidota; class Bacteroidia; order JACPRZ01; family JACPRZ01; genus JACPRZ01. Next base: position 18,183 of record JACPRZ010000043.1, read on the forward strand.
ATACACGCGCTCAAATATCGGGCGCGGACGGATGCTGGGATTCTGGCGGGAGAACTTTTCGGAAGGGAATTATCATCAGCAACGTTATACAAAAATGTTAACGCTATTATTCCTGTTCCACTTCATCCGAAGAAATTAAAGATAAGAGGTTTCAATCAGAGCGAAGTGATTTCCGAAGGGATCGCTAAAGGGATGAACCTGCCTTTGGAAACCGGAAGTATCATCCGCACAACTGCCTCCGAGACCCAAACCCGCAAGTCGCGCTTTAAACGTTGGGAAAATGTAAAATCAATTTTTAAAGTTCCCCATCCTTCCGCTATTGCCGGAAAGCATATTTTACTTGTTGACGATGTCGCTACTACGGGCGCTACCCTTGAAGCATGCGCTGCTGAACTTCTGAAAGTTGAAGGATGCAAAGTGAGTATTGCTGCTCTTACTTATGCAACAAGGGTCACTTGAGAATTATTACCTTTGCGTTCCCTGAAAATTTTTTCTAAATTTCCCCGGTAGCTCAATGGTGGAGCGGCTGGCTGTTAACCAGTAGGTTGCAGGTTCGAGTCCTGCCCGGGGAGCGGGTTCCTTTCATTTTAAAATCTCTTCGTATAAATTATCCATGACCGGATTAAATTTCTGGTCCCTTTTCAGTTCATATTGATATATTATCCTACCAAGATTTTTCAGAAACGGCATCCCGGTTTCATCGTATTCGTAATTACCGTCTAAAATCCGGCTTTTGTTCGTGCGGATAACTGCGCAGAGGAAAAACTCTACCCTGTTTTCAAAATCCACGATGTAAGCGCAGTCCGAAAGCCATCCGTATGCCCGCCCGACAACGTTTAAGATGCGCGGATTTTTTTCACGGATTGTATCGGGTGCGCCACCGTAAATAAAAAATTTCTTAAAGTTATCGGGATATTCCTTTTTATTACGATAATCGGGGTTGGATGATTCCCGCGGATAAAGCACCAGATATTTTCGGATTAACCTGTAATCATCAGCCGTGAGGTCAAATTGTTTTAATGGTTCTGCCGCTTCCGGAAAAATAATTGAGATGAGCAGGCGGTTCATATCTGCTATTGAAATGTAGTTTGACCATGTAAAATCCTTCGGTTCATAGTACATTTTTCCTTTTGCATCTTTCCATGCTTTACCTGCTTTTACTGTTCCTAAAGGGTTTCGGAGCATTTGATTGTTGCAGATCAGAGGTTGTTGGTAAATGAGTTTGCCGGCAAGGTCATAAAACTTCACAGGGTTGGTGCACCGGTTGGAAATGGAATCGCATGGAGCGAATCGTGAAATAATCCGGATATCCCTGTATCCCATTTCCGAAAGCCGGGTGTTGAGATATTCCTGCCCGAGGAATTCGTAGAGACGGTTAAAAGCGCTGTTATCGCTTACCAGCAGCATTTTTTTTGCATAATGTAGAACCGATGGAAGCCCTATTTCGGCAGATGTATCTTTGGTAACGTTAATCTGGCACTCATAAGCGCTGTCGGTAATCATAGTGTTGTATTTGGAGATATCCGGATAACCGTTTTTATTCATCCGGTTAATTTTTTCAAAGGACATTGCGATGACCGGAAGTTTAACCAAACTGGCGGGATAGAAATAGTTTTGAGGCGACAGATGGTAACTGAAAGATTCAAAGGAAGGAATGTTCCTCTCATCGCGGTTTATCCGGGTATAGATAATCTGAACTTCGTATTCATTAATATTACCGGTGATTTCTTTAAAAAATTCCGGATGCGACTTTAGTAAAGAATCCAGAAAAAAACCGTTGTAATTTTGTGAAAATACAAAAGAGAAGGAAAGCAGGATGAAAAGTAATGATGGAATGGTGGAAGATTGGAAGATTATGCGGAAAGGACGGATTTGTCTGATATTGAATTTTTCCGACATTCCATTATTCCAACCTTCCATCCTTCCGGAAAATTTTCGGAAACCACAGATTACCGCCATGGTGAAATTTACCCGACTATGGAGGGTTTGATTACCGATGGTATGATTCAGTCAACGTTTTTTTCTTTGCGCACATCAGGTTGATTCCGTTTGAACCCCAGTGGTAACCCAGGTTAAACGGAACCGGTTCAACAACCGCTGATTCTTTTTTATATTCACCGGCAAGGTCATGCTGGAATAACCCCCTGAAATCTTTTATTGGTGTTGTATAAGTACCGTAAAACCTGAAATTCCATTCCTCCTTTGAAAAATAGTGAAATGCAATTCCTGAATCGTCCTGCAGGATAAATGCGCACTGCTGCAGCATCAAATTCCGTATGCGGGAAAATTCCCTGTAATGCAGCAGGTAGGAAGCCGATTTCAGATACCCTGTAGTGGTTCCCAGTCCGTTTAGATACTTCATGAATTCCGGTGCGCGCTTTAATCCCTCATCCGACAGGTCGGCACGGAAATAATAAAGATGCCGGAGATTATTCTTGCCCCTTGTGACAAATCCTATATCCAGTCCGCGCGCATTCCTTTTATTAAAACCGGATTCATTTTCATCTGAACAATTTGTTACCTTGCCATTCGTGTCAACTGAGATACGCGTTACACCGGCAATGTAATTTCCGGTCCGTGCCATAAAGAGTGCGATCAGCGGCAGAGTTCCATCCACACGGTCCTGTACGAGGTCCTTAGACATATTTTTTGTTACAAAATAACTTCTCCTGAACAGGTCAATGAGGGATACCTGAACCGATTGGAGGTAATTATCAAAGGATGATTCATCCATAGCGGAAAAATCCGGCATTTTACCAAGGCGTTCCAGCGCAATTAAAACATAATTATCTGCATCAGGGAAAAGAGTAATTGCATTAAGAAAATCCGGTCCCGAGAAAGGGTAAAACAAAGTACTTCCTGTACCTTCAGTCGTCACTCTTTCCGAATCAGCCCATGCAACCATTGAAGAGAGGCGGTTTATCGTAATTTCATCCCATTTCTCGCTCATCCATGCCGAATAATTATTCCAAGCACTATTATGGGTAACCCTGTTTTTTAGAGCAGCATCTTCCGGATTTAATCCGGCCAGGACTAAAGAGGCATCACTCAGTTTTTTGTCATAAGGAGTTAACGTATCAACCGGCTCTGTTACTGTCATTACGGAATCATTCAGCCGGCCGGTTGTTTCGGTTTGTTCCCCGGTGCGTGAACCTGCTACCTGGCAGGAATAGGGAAGAAGGATGAGCAGGGAATGAAAAAAATAAACCGTAACTTTATTCAACATATTTTGTTCAATGTATATCAAAAAATTCGTAGAATAAACAGTCGCCACTAAAACACAAAAACACTAAATCCCACAAAATAATAATTACAAAACATCTTCTTTTAGTGTAATTTCGTGTTTTAGTGACTTCGTGGCAAAAAAAATGTTTTTAACTATTCCCATTCCGCGGTTCTGATTTTTTTCCTGAATAATATACCACCAAACCCAGCAATACGGTCACAATTCCGAAAAGCGACTCCCATGGTTTATTGATAAAAACAAAGATGAGAATCCAAAGGTTGATAAGGAGGAAAAGAATAGGAGTTAACGGATACCAGCGGGTTCGGTATCCTGAAAATGAATCACCCGGTTTTTTCCGGATCAAAAAAATTCCCGCCACGGTGAGAAAAGTAAACAGGTTGAGCGTAAATCCGGTATAGGTAAGCACCTGCTCGAATGTGGATGTCAGAATAAAAAAAAGTGTTATGCCCGATTGGAGCAGGAGCGCCCTTGCCGGAACGCCATGCCGGTTCTTTACCGAAAAAATATTCATCACCGGTGTATCTTCACCCATCACCTGCGTCACGCGAGGTCCTGCAATGATCATGGAACTGACCGTGGATACAAGCAAAAGGGAAATCATAGCGCTCATAATTCTGCCCCCCCCTTCACCGAATATTTTTCCGGCAGAAATTTGCCCGACCTCAATCTGTCCCGCCAGTTCGGATGCCGGAACGGTATAGAGAAAAATAAAATTCAGCATGACATAAAGAAGAATCACGACAACCGTACCTGCCAGAAGGGACATGGGAAGATTTTTTTCCGGGCGCTCTATTTCCCCGGCAATATAGGCGGAGGCGTTCCATCCCGAATAAGCAAAGGATACATATACCAGTGAGACGGCAAAAACGGGATGGAAAATCCACGACCAGCAGTGCGCATCCGGCAATAAACTCAGGGTGACAGGGGAGGGAGCGGTCAAACCCGAAATAATAAAAAAGATGATGAGCCCTACTTTGAGTACCGTAAAAACATTCTGTACCTTTTTCCCGTAATGAAGGGTATAGGAATGAATGAGAGAAAACAAAACCACAACAGCGATACCGGTAAAGCGCGGATCAATCCCGGGGATCAGATTTGTCTTGGCAAAATACTGGCCCAGCGCCATTGCGGCAAGTGCGACCGGGGCGGCAAACCCGGCAAAAAGGGATGTCCAGCCCGCAAGGAAGCCGATGGCAGGATGATAAATCTTTGACAGGTAGAAATATTCCCCCCCCGACCTGGGCAGGCGAACACCGATTTCCCCGTACACCAGCGCACCGCATAAAGCCATCATGCCCCCGATGATCCATAACATCAGGATTGCCGGCACCGAATCAATTTCCAAAACCTGGAAACCGAGGGTAGTGAACACCCCCGTTCCGATCATATTTGCAATGACAATGGACGAAGCCGAAAAAAATCCTATAGGGCGGGAATTCTGCATTTACTTTTTTGTCTTTTCGGGCAACAATCCCTTTTCCGGTATTTTTGTTTTTTTACTCTTTTTATCTTCCGGGTTCCTCGCATCCACATCTTCAATCAGGGTCCATCGTCCCCTTTTGAATTTAAAAGCATCGCAGGAGAAATCCGGACCGTAAAATTCATAATTCCCCGCATATTCCGGTTTGCCCGGTGACAGATGGTCAAAAACAATGCGTTTTTTCTTTTCGTCCCATTGAACCGACATGGATACCATTGCGCTGTATTCAAAAATGATCCTTCGGGATGTTGTATCTTTTCCGCAGGTAAAAACAGGCGCTCCGAATATAGGAATATAGTCCCGATAGCCCCGATAGCTATCGGGGGGATTAGTGATGATCATTACATCAATAACTTTTTTTGTGGTGCGGCTGTTATACCCTTTCCATCCCAGCAGGGTATAATACCGAACGCCTTTTCTCTTTGATAAAATGATCCGGTAATAATGAGCGCCATACCAGCGTTCACCCGTGACGGACCGCTTTGACCAATCTTCCGGTAATCCGGATTTATCCTGCAATTCATATACAAATGATCGTTCAGATTTCTTATCATAGAATTGAATTATTCCGAAATACCGGTACGATCCCGCATTTTCAGGAAGATGCCAGTTGAAAATCCGGAACCGCTTATCCGGAGAGGAAAGAATGGCCATTGATTTAACTTTATCAAAGGAATAAAAAAAAGAGTTATCCCGTTCCAGCGCTTTCAGCAGCAGAGCGGTGACACGATCATTAAAAAACATTTTTTCCGAATCGGTTTTCGAATTCAGAACCAGGGGGGTAAACATGCATAGGGAATCCTCGTATGCTGACAGGACTGAATCAGTGGTTGTTCCCGTGCCACTTAACCCAGTGAACGGGAGCACCGAAAGGGTGAAATAAAAGAAAGCGCGGAAAGTGCATGAAATCACACGTTGAATTATTATTGATTCATGAATTGCCGCATATATATAATCCCTTCATGCACATCATTCGAGGTGCAGCGATGCTTTCTTTGCCGCCAGTTCTTCTTTTGTCTCAGTAAAATTTGCGTCAGGTAAACAGCAATCCACCGGACAAACGGCAGCGCACTGCGGCTCATCATGAAAGCCGGTACATTCAGTGCATTTATCGGGAACTATGAAATAAAGGTCGTTTGATATAGCATCGTTTTCCTGACCGGCATCTTGTGTCAGTCCGCTGTTTTTACCTGTATAGTTACCTGTGACCTTGGTTCCGTCAGCATAGCGCCATTTCGCGCTACCTTCATAAATGGCATGGTTTGGACATTCGGGTTCGCACGCCCCGCAATTGATACATTCTTCCGTGATTTTAATAGCCATAGTGTCATAAATTATAGGTTGATGAATGTAATTTATAAGTAAAGGGTATTACCCTACTTTTGCACGGCAAATATAGAAATTCTCTCATCGGAGAAATCCTTTGTCTGAAAATGGAACACCTTGACCGTACTATCAACGCCTTCACGAAACTCGGGAATTTTTTACGTGAGTTTACGAAAGAACCTCCTGATCCCGCAAGGGCGTGGTCAGAAGAAATCCGTAATGCTGTCGGTAATGCGCACCTCGCAAACAACTGGTTTACGATAGAGAATCTTTATTTTGCACTACGGGTATGGGGAGAGGCGTTGCAGGAAGAAAAGGTTAAGCGGTGGCTCCAACCATACTTTTCAGTCCTTCCTAAATCACCGTCCATGCGGAATGTTTTTGTTATCATGGCGGGAAATATCCCCCTTGCAGGTCTTCACGACATGTTGTGCGTTCTCGCCTCGGGTAACAGGTTTATCGGGAAAATGTCTTCAAAAGATGATAAACTTTTAAAAATAGTTGCCGGGTATTTAAGCGATATTGAACCACAGTTCGGGGATTGCATTGAATTCACAGATTCTAAACCACTGACATTTGATGCCGTTATTGCCACCGGAACTGACCTTTCTGAAAGGTATTTTAATTACTATTTCGGCCGGTATCCTCATATTTTCCGCAGGAACAGGAATTCGGTTGCCATTCTTACCGGAGATGAAAGCCGGGATGAACTAAAGAAACTTGGCGATGACATTTTCACCTATTTCGGCCTCGGCTGCCGGAGTGTTTCAAAGATTTATGTGCCTGACGGTTACGATTTCGGCAAAATGGCAGAAGCGTTTTTAGCATACAGCAATATTATCAATCATGCCAAATACGGCAATAACTACGATTATCAAAAGGCGATCTTCCTATTGAATAAAGTAAATTTTCATGATACCGGTTTTTTCATGATTAAAGAGGACCGATCTTTTTCATCGCCTGTTGCCGTTCTGCATTATGAACAGTACGGAAACCGGGAAGAACTTTTATCGGAGTTGCGGGAAGCGTCAGACCGGCTTCAATGTATTGCTGGTTCTAAAGAGTTGATACATTATTCCGGAATTAAAAAGCAAAATGATCACGGAGGTTCGGTTCCTCTATCCCCTTATTCCCTTATTCCTCCCGATAGCTATCGGGACCCCTATTCCCCTTTAATTGAATTCGGCAAGACGCAGAAACCAGACCTCTGGGAATATGCCGATGGAGCGGATACGGTCGGTTTTCTTTTGAAATTGAAAGGGGATTAAAACACTCACCTGAATGCGGTCAGGCAGGCGCGCCTATATCGCTTATAAAAGCGGGTTTTGTTCGGTTTTTTCTTTTGGAAAGGGTTGTGCAACGGTTACCGCTGTTGGCGGTTCGTTGTTTTGTCTTTCCCCCCGAAAGAAGTTGTCGGAAAAAAGTGCGCTGTATTTGCAGGTCGGGAATATTCTTTACTTTTGGGGTAAAGAATTTATTGAATAATGAAAAATGGAATTTTAAATTTTGTCGGAGAAATTGATTATGCAAATGATTTCTCACCTGAAAAAGAAATTGTGCTGCGCAATGGCAGTTCGTTAGAATTTCTGAAAGAGATTCCGGATGAAGCAATCAAACTTATTATTACTTCTCCTCCTTACAATGTCGGTAAGGAATATGAAACGAAACAGAGCATTGAAAAATATTTGCAAGAACAGGAACCGATTATTGATGAACTTGTGAGGATACTTGATTCAACCGGTAGTTTGTGTTGGCAGGTTGGGAACTATGTTGAGTCGGGAGAAATTTTTCCGCTGGATATGTATTATTACCCGGTGTTTAAGAGTAAGGGTTTGCAGTTGCGTAATAGAATTATCTGGCACTTCGGTCACGGTTTACATGCGAGTAAAAGATTTTCGGGGAGATATGAAACATTGTTGTGGTTTACGAAAAGCGATACATACACTTTTAATCTGGATTCAATCAGAGTTCCATCAAAGTATCCGGGGAAGACACATTTTAAAGGTGAGAAAAGAGGATTGCCGTCAGGTAATCCATTGGGAAAAAATCCGTCTGACATTTGGGAGTTTGTTGCTCAGGAATGGAAAAAAGCAATGTGGAACATTCCGAATGTGAAAGCGAATCATCCTGAGAAAACAATACATCCTTGTCAGTTTCCGATTGAGTTAGTTGAGCGTTGTATACTTGCTTTGACAAATGAAAATGATTGGATTCTTGACCCGTATGCAGGTGTCGGTTCAGTTATGGTCGCTGCACTGAAACATAAACGGAAAGATGCGTCACAAGAATATTTGAATTGAAAATAAACTATGCCGAATCAGGTTAAGATAACTTTTCTTAAAAATTTGGAGCAGCGTTATGGTAAACTGAAAAAGTTATCTAATAGCTTATCGCTTTTTGAAATTGGTGATGGGCTATGTAGAATTTATATTCGTTATTCAAAAGTTCATAGTAGGAATCAGTCATTTTACGGAATTTGTAAAGAGGATTTAAAACAACTTGATGGCTTTAATTCAGTGATTTGTTTTTTATGGGATACACAATCAGAACCTTTATTTATTCCTTACTCTGAATTTGAAGAAGTATTTGCTATTTTAGAACCGGCTTCAGATGGACAGATTAAAGCGCAAATTTATCAGGAGAAAGATGGAATTGAATTATACATTGCTAATTCAGGAAGATTTAATGTTGAGGGTTTTATCGGATGGAATAATCTGGATTTACTCATTGATAAAAATAAAATAGTTTCAATTCCCGATTTCACTCATTCGCAAATTCAAACTTTAATTGGTTCAATAGGAGTTCATCGTGGCTATGATATTTGGATACCAAATATTGATAGAAATAAACTTGACTGGACTCTGGCAAAAAAATTTGTTTCTAAAAATGATTTACCTGAAAGATATGTAAAAGTATTTGATGTAATTAAACAGGTTGATGTTTTATGGTTAAAGCGGGGTTCAAGCCAATTATCTGCAATGTTTGAAGTCGAACATTCAACTACAATTTATTCAGGTCTTTTAAGATTCAATGACCTTCATTTAATAGAACCAAATCTAAAACCTAAATTTAGTATTGTATCAAATGATTTGCGGAGGGCTTTATTTCTAAGACAAATTAATAGACCCACTTTTAAAATGAGTGGTCTTGCGGAACTCTGTAATTTTCTTGAATACAAAGATGTATTCGGTTGGTTTAATAGAACTTTAAAGGCATAATACAATGAGAAAAATTTGGATTCTTGTTCATTCGCATAGTGGTGTGATTGAAGAACCGGAAATTTATTTTGATGAATCTTCAGCAATGCAAAAGAAGAAGAAGCTCACAAAAGATTTTAATCTTGATTATGATGACATTCAGGTTTTTGAAAAAGAAATAATTCAAAAATTAATTACATCGTAGTTGGTGAGTATTCATTATAATGGTGGTGCGGGTTACTCGATTGTTCCCTTACAATTATAACTGCTGCTTGCGATACTAAAAACGGGATAAAAACGACTATTTTTCAAAAAAGTTATTTCCCGTAGATAACGCTGATTTTCGCTGATATTTTGCTGCGTTAATCTGCGAAATCTGCGGGAGAAAAAATGTATCAATTTATCCCGTTTACTGTATAACATCCGTATAAAACGGCATACTATTTTTCAGGAACTGGCGGATAGTCCTCCCTAAAAATAGCGATTTTTCCGCCTAACGGATTAAAACGTTCCGTGAGGATTCTGAAATACTCCTGTCCGTACTTTAAATACCAGGGAATGAAATTTTCATGCCGCTCCTGCAACTGTCTGCCATCGGGCGGAAAAAGTTTTAACTTAATATTGATAATCTGCTGAACGGAGGTTTCGTTTTTCTTTTTTCCGGCACGAAGCATTTTTTCTTCAATGGCATGTAGTCCCTTTAATGTCTTTTGCTTTTCCGCTTCAACAAAGGAGGAAAAGGTTTTATCAATAACACCGGCTTTTTCGGAAAGAGTTTCAAAAATTGCGGAGATATTATCACTTTCTTCCTTTACCGATACCACACCATCCGGTTCTCCGAGCAGGTAATTTTTGATAAGCGCATCTTCCGGAAGGAAAATATTTTCTTCAGGTATTCCCAGTTTTTTCATCCTCTCCAGGTTGGTTTTATCAATCCAAAGAACTGAATTTCGTACTATCAGAACCGGGAAATTCACTTTAAAATGATCAAAAATATCCGGTAACTGCATCCAGTAGGCGATTTCGTTGCTGCCGCCAACATAAGCCACATTCGGTAAAATGGTTTCCTGGTAAAGCGGTCTGAGCCCTACATTAGGACTGAACCTTTCGGGATGAACGGCTAATTCTTTTCTTAATTCGCTATCACTGAAAGTCAGGCCGGTGTTCAAAATGCGGAACGTATCCGGATCCCCGCGGACAATCCGTTCACGAAAATCAACGGAGAGGAAAAAACAATTTATTTCCCGTGCATTGATTTGCGTATCATAACCCGATTCCTTTAATCTTGTACTTGTACTGTCAATAATTTTGTGCGGGATGTTTTCAAAAATATCTTTTTCCATGACGGCTGTAAACTTCCTTTTCAGCCGGCTGTCGTTCCCGTCAATGATTACCAGCCCGTATTCTGCAAAGAGTTCATTGACGAGCCAGCGGGTGGCATCGGCAATACTCCGGTGATCACAATAAGCGGAGCGGAAAAGATTCATCAGTTTATCCGTTTCCGATGAGGGGCCAAGAATGTTTTTCAATTCCTCAAGAACCTTAGTGATTCCCTCAGTACTTATTTTTCCGGCAGGTTTTGAACCCTCCACTTTGCCGGTGCAGCCGTGATCCGCCTGCCATTCGATTTTTTTTCCAAAAAGATGAATGTGATTTATTTCCCTGAAGTCGTGATCTTCCGATACCATCCAGTAAACGGGAACAAAATGGCAACCGTTTTTACCCTGGTACATCCGGTTAAGTTCTCCGGCAAGTTTTACGGCTGAAAGAATTTTATAAATGAAATAAAGAGGACCCGTGAAGAGACATAACTGGTGGCCCGTTGTTACGGTAAAAGTGTCCGGGTTTTCAAGTGAGATAATGTTACGGTTAACAGAGTCAAATCTTTCAGTGCCGATATCTGATTGCAGATACTGATCGCGTATTACTTCGACCAGGGTTTTACGGTCAACAGGAATTTTTTTTCTGTTTTGAACCGCATCCCTGAATCCGCCTGCTTCCGGTGGATATTTATAGAACGGTTTCAGGACAGGTTTTCCGTTCAGGTAATCTGAAATAATTTTCGGGAAATATCCTGTTGTTGAAATATCGAGAGTGGTAGTAAGCATTGCCGGAGATTAAAGGGCAAAAATAGGGTAAAGTATTAATAAAAAATTTACCTTTGCACTTTTGCAAAAAGGGAAGGGAGTAAATTATTAACGCGTTAATTTAAAACCGGGTTACCATGGACTTATTTGCGAAGTTGAATCAGGCCAAGACCCCATTGGGGCAATATGCCAAAATTGCATACGGATACTTTATGTTCCCTAAACTTGAAGGGGACATTGCCAACCGTATGAAATTCCGCGGAAAGGAGTGCATTGTCTGGAGTTTGAACAACTACCTCGGTCTTGCCAACCATCCCGAGGTACGGAAAGCCGATGCCGATGCTGCCGAACAGTACGGACTTGCCGCTCCCATGGGAGCGCGGATGATGTCGGGCAACACCACTTTTCATGAGCAATTAGAAGATGAACTCTCCTCTTTCATGGGAAAGGAAAATACGCTGCTGATGAATTACGGTTACCAGGGGATGTTTTCGGTTATTGATTCGCTGGTGAACCGCAATGACGTTATCGTTTATGACAGCGAATCGCATGCCTGCATTGTTGACGGGGCGCGGCTCCATCCCGGCAAGCGTTTTGTTTTCCAGCATAATGACATGGAAAGTTTGAAAAAGCAATTAGAACGCGCTACGGCCATTGTTGAAAAAACAGGGGGGGGAGTCCTCGTTATTACGGAAGGCGTTTTCGGCATGGCGGGCGACCAGGGAAAAGTGAAAGAGATCATTGAGATGAAAAAGCAGTTTGAATTCCGCCTCCTGCTGGATGACGCCCATGGCTTTGGCACGATGGGAAAAACAGGTGCCGGCACCGGGGAAGCCCAGAGCGTGATGAATGAGATTGACCTCTATTTCGGAACTTTTGCAAAATCAATGGCGCTGATTGGCGCTTTTATATCCGGAAAAGAGGATGTTATTGAATACCTGCGCTACAATCTGCGGTCACAGATATTTGCCAAGTCACTGCCGCTGCCAATAGTAATTGGAGCATTGAAGAGGATTGAACTCATCCGGAAGCACCCGGAATTCATCCAGCGGCTGTGGGATGTGGTAAGGCGTCTGCAAACCGGGCTTCGCGGCAAGGGTTTCAATCTCGGCAACACCGAATCGCCCGTAACACCGGTTTTTTTAAGCGGTGGTACTACCGAAAGCGGAAACCTCGTTATTGATTTACGCGAGAACTATAATATTTTCTGCTCCGTGGTTCTTTATCCCGTTGTTCCCAAGGATGTGATCATGCTGCGGCTCATACCTTCGGCAGCGCATACCGATGAGGATGTGGACTACACCGTTGATGTCTTTGCCAAGGTCAAGTCAAAACTCGTTTCGGGCGAGTATGCTTCAAAGGCGCTGGAAGTAGCGTAAATCAAAAGCGCTCATTTAAAGGAGCAAAAAACAATAAAAAATGCTTATTGGAATGAGCAGTGACTAATCCTGGTTTTTCCGGATCAGGTGATGAACCCCTGCCTGTACTGCCGGCATTATCAGCAGGTCGTTGATGTTCACATGGGGGGGGCGTGTAGCGCACCAGAATATTGCATCGGCCACATCTGCAGCGGTAAGCGGTGATAATCCCTGATAAGTTTTTTTTGCACGTTCTGCATCGCCTTTGAAACGCACTAGAGAAAATTCTGTCTCAACCATTCCGGGAGCGATGTTAGTGACTTTTATCCCGTGCTTCAGCAGGTCAATGCGCATGCCTTTGCTTAATGCTTCAACGGCATGCTTGGTAGCGCAATAAACATTACCTTTTTCATAAACCTCTTTCCCGGCAATTGAACCTACATTTATAATATGGCCGGTTCCCCTTTTTACCATACCGGGCGCTATGATCCGCGTTACATAAAGCAGTCCTTTAATATTGGTGTCTATCATCGTTTCCCAGTCGGTTATGTCGCCATCCTGGATGTGGCTTAAGCCGGAAGCGAGGCCGGCATTATTTACCAGTACATCAATCTGGTTCCATTTCCCGGTAAGCGAGTGTAAAGATTTTTCAACCTGTTTCCTGTCGCGAATATCAAAGCAGAGAATTTTTACATTCACGCTGAATTTTTCCACAAGTGATTTCTGAAGTTCAAGCAACCGTTCATTCCTGCGGCCGGTAATGATTACATCATAATGATTTTCTGCGAAAACCTCAGCGGTGACGCTGCCGATTCCTGCTGTAGCCCCTGTTATTAAGGTTAACATTAAATATTTTTTAAAGTTCAGAACTCCCTGTTCCCTGTGTTCTGTCTTCTGTCTTCTGAAATTAATTTACTTTTCCTGTATCCATAACTGAAATATAATGTCAATCCGATAGTAAGCCATATCAAAAATCCCAGCCAACTGGTTAATTTGATCTGCGCCATCATATATGCGCAGAAGATCATTCCGAGCAAGGGTATAAGTGAAAGATTTTTTAAATAAGTGAACATGGTCAGAACAACAGTTAAAATAATAAAAAGTATCATAGGGATATTATGCGCGGTTGAATCCCAGTCAGAAAAAGTTAAAATACCTCTCAGCCATTCATTTGCATAAATAAAGGTAAGAACCGCAGAGGTCAAAAGCAGGAGAGGCATAATGAATTTTCCGTTTATATATGGAGTACGGAATTTGCCTGCGGGCCGGCCGGGAGTATTCTGCAATTTCAGCACCCCCCCGCAGACGAGTACAAAGGCGAAGAGCGTTCCCATAGAGCATAAATCAAGTATCACATCGCCTGGGACAAACAAGGTCGGGATTCCTACAGCGAGCCCGGTAATGATGGTGGCGTAGGAGGGGGTTTTATATTTGGGGTGTATTTTCGAAAAATGTTTCGGAAGCAATCCGTCTCTGCTCATACTCATCCATATTCTCGGCTGTCCGATCTGGAAAACGAGAAGAACGCTGGTCATGGCGACCACCGCGCTTACGGCAATGATGCCGGAAAACCATTTCAGATTAATTTTGTTAAATGCAAAGGCAAGAGGATCACCCACGCGCAACTGGTCATATTTTATTATACCGGTCAGGATAAGCGCAATAAGGATATAAAGAACGGTGCAGATGATGATCGCCCACATAATCCCCCTGGGAAGATCCCTGGACGGATTTTTACACTCTTCGACAGTAGTTGATAATGCGTCAAAGCCGATATATGCAAAGAACACTGCCGATACCCCCCCTAAAACCCCTCCAATGCCGTTTGGCAGAAACGGATTCCAGTTTGACGTATCTACATAAAATATTCCTACACCGATTACCAGCAGGATAACTGAAAGTTTTATTCCCACCATGATATTACTTGCGTTTCTCGATTCTTTTATCCCTGTATAGACCAGCCAGGTAATAAGAATGTTGATGGCAAGGGCCGGAATATCGGCAATGATATGAAGGCCGCCAATTACCGGTGCATTCTGCCATGCGAGACATGCGGTTTGGGTGAAAGAATCAAGGTCTGAAAACGGTTTGCCTGTTCCAATTGCGGCCGTAGCAACATTAAATCCTCTCAGTGCGGAAACATAATCAATGGAGGCCCATTCCGGAATATGAATTCCGTTCAACGAACCGATCCTGATGGAATCAAGCAGTCCTGTAAAATAATCGGACCATGATACGGCTACGGTTACATTGCCTACGGCATATTCCATTATAAGAGCCCATCCGATGATCCATGCAATCAGTTCACCAAAGGCGACATAAGAATAGGTGTACGCGCTTCCCGCCACAGGAACCATTGAGGCGAACTCGGCATAGGCGAAAGCGGCAAAACCGCACGCAACGGCAGTGAAGATGAAGAGAAAGATTACCCCGGGACCGCCCTCGGAAGATGCAACACCGATAGTGCTGAAAATTCCCGCTCCCACAATAGCAGCAATACCCAAGGATATGAGGTCAACGAGCCGTAAATGCCGCGAAAGCGAAGGATGTCCTGCGTCACCGCCTTTCTCAGCTGATGACTGAAGTATCTGGGCTATCGATTTTTTGCGGAAGAAGCTGCTGATATCCATAAAATAAATCGTTGCTGCATGAATGTTAAGCTCTCCGGAATTACAATGAGAATGCAAATGGTTAAAGGGGGCTAAGGTAAAGAAAAGATGATTATTTTTACGAAATAATTAACGACCACTGAAATAATGTGGAATATGAGGAGGACAATGGATTACCACTTTTTCCTATGAAGTTTATTATTTCTTACTGGGAAAACCACCCGTTAAGGTGCATCATCCTGCTTGCTCTCTTTTTCAGGACATTGTCGGTGATTTTTTCAAAAGGATATGGTATGCATGACGACCATTTCTTGGTTTTGGAAGCAGCCCAGGCGTGGGTTGACAATAGCAGCAATAACAACTGGTTGCCATGGAACAACCCTGACCCGAAACCTTCAGGGCACAGCTTTTTTTATGTGGGGATGCATTTTCTTATTTTATATTTTTTAAAATGGATTGGATTTACCGGTCCGCAGGGCAAGATGTACATAGTGCGCTTATTGCATGCCCTTTTTTCACTGCTTACCGTTTTCCTCACCTACCGGATCACATTGAAAATTTCAGATAAAAAAACAGCTAACCGCGTTGGTTTGCTCCATGCCGTTTTATGGTTCATGCCGTTTTTAAGCGTGAGGAACCTGGTAGAGGTCGTATGCATTCCTTTTATGCTTTTCTCACTTTGGAAATTAATGAACACTGACCGG
Organism: Bacteroidota bacterium; assembly: GCA_016193485.1. Classification (GTDB taxonomy): domain Bacteria; phylum Bacteroidota; class Bacteroidia; order JACPRZ01; family JACPRZ01; genus JACPRZ01. The sequence goes on from JACPRZ010000043.1 coordinate 34,191, forward strand.
AAAAAATATTTATGGCAGGTATTTGTAGCCGGGTTTATCATTGGATTAGGAGTATCCGTCAGGTTCCAGGTTATCTTCTTTGCCTGCGGTGCAGGGTTGGTTTTCCTGTTGAAGAAGCAAATAAAAGAATGTATCATCTATGGTTCAGGACTATTTTTATCGTTAGTGGCCATTCAGGGCACTGTGGATTTTTTGATGTGGGGACGCCCCTTTGCCGAGTTGACGGAATATATCCGGTATAATCTTGAAGGTGAAAATAAAGTGTTTGCCGGGCATTGGTATCAATACATGCTGCTTCTTGGCGGAATATTGCTTCCCCCGGTGTCTATTTTCATATTGGCAGGATATTTTCTTTCCTTCAGGAAGCATCTTATTATTTTTTTACCAGCGCTTGTATTTATTGTTTTTCACAGTTATTTTCCAAACAAACAGGAACGATTCATTTTGCCCGTAGTGCCGTTTGTATTAATTGCCGGCATGTGCGGATGGAACGAATTTATTTCAGGATCTGCCTTTTGGAAGAAAAGAAAAAAAATAATCTCAGCATGCTGGGTGATTTTCTGGACCATCAATACAATCCTTTTGCTGGTGATTTCGGTGACTTATACAAAGAAATCTATGGTTGAATCCATGTCGTACCTTTCAAAATATGTCAATATTAATTCCATAGTTAGTGAAAACACCAATGATAATTCATACAGAATGCTTCCGTTATATTACCTGGGGCAATGGCCGGCAATACATTATATTACTCAAACCAATACTGCTGATGATTTTAAGCCATACCTTGAAGATTTGAGAGCCGCAAAACGTCCATTACCTGATTTTATTCTCTTTTTTGATACGGCTGGCTTAGTCCGTAGGATCCAAAACATGAAAATATTATTTCCGGGAATACAACATGAAAAAACAATTCACCCCGGTTTTATTGACGATCTGATGCGCAGATTAAATCCAAACAATAAAAATTATACGGTTGTCATATATAGCACTAACGAAGGAAGCCAAAAGAATTAAATTTGTTCTCACCATTTATCCTTATTATCTTCAACGGGATTGCTTCCCATGTGATTCTTTAACTTTTCAATCAGATCTTTTGCATACGCATCCGTCTGGATAAGGTACTGTTCATACTGAACGCTGTAAAGTTTGGATGACTTATCCTGCCACTTTTCTATGGGAATACTTGACGTTTGAAGCCAGTTGAATTTTGTAAGTTCATATTTATACCGTTTATCCTTTACATAAACGAGGATTGTATAAGAGACATTTCCGGCATCGGTATCCACTCCTTTTTTATGTTTATTGAAAATTTTGTACCGTGCGATACCCTGTATCATTCCGTTTTCAGGATCCTGTTTACGGATGACATCCGTTGGATTTTTATAGAATTTTTTATACCAAGCAAGCGCCTTATCGTAGAGTTCCTGCTGCGTTCCGTCACAGAGAACCACTTCGGTGTAGGTGATCAGTTTGGTATCCGCATTGACCGGCATTTCGGGAACGATTGTTGCATCTTCCTTTTCTTTATTTTTCTGGGCGAATAAGGAATAATTTAACACAAGTACCAGGACAGCGGATGCCGGAAATAAATAAATTGATCTCATAAGAAAAATTTTATTCAAAGTTAGATAAATCCGTGATGTCTTTAACTTTTTAAATAACTCATGATTTTTTCAATTATTCTTTTCGTTGCCCCCGCATTATTCCTTACATAATGTTTACACATCAGTCCCGCCATTTTTAATATCATCTCGTTCTGCATGAGGAAGCGGATCCGGTCTTCAAACTCACGGTAATTATTTACCGGGAATGCTCCTCCTGATTCCACGAGGTCGGTCGCTTCGCGGAATTTTTGATGGTTAGGACCAATCACTACCGGTTTTTCCCACACTGCCGCTTCAAGAATGTTGTGAATTCCTTTTCCGAATCCTCCACCGATATAGACAATGGAAGCATAACGGTACAGAGAAGATAAATGACCGATGGAATCAATGATCAGAACTTTTGCCCCGCTGATGTCTGAAGTTTCCGCTTTTGAAAAAACAACCGAAGGCGCTTTTATTGATGACTGCAGTTTTTTAATGCGGGCGGGAACAATTTCATGGGGAGCGATTATTATTTTCAGGCGCGTGAAGAGTTCATGATATTCGGTGCCGGACTTAGAACAGTTGATTAGTTTTGCAAATAAATTTTCATCTTCGGGCCAGGTGCTGCCGGCTACAAGCACAAAACTGTTCATGATAAACTCTTCAATAAGCGGAAATAATTTTTTCCTATGAGCAATTTCAAGCACCCTGTCAAACCGGGTATCACCGCTGTATTCAACATTGGAAAAACCTTTGCTGCGCATCATCAGAACCGCCTGGTTGGTTTGGAGGAAAATAGATGTAATCTTTTTCAGAACAGGTAAAAACCATTTACCATACCACCTGAAAAAAAACTGGTTTTCCCTGAAATTTCCCGAAATGATAAAATGGGGAATATTCTTTTCCTGGAGAGCATTCAGGTAGTGATACCATAATTCATATTTTACAAAGAAAACAATGCGGGGATTGACAATTTCCATGAACCGTTTCGCATTGCTTCGGCTGTCAAAGGGCAGATAAAAAACATAATCGGCACCCGGGTAATTCTTTCTGACCTCATAACCGGAAGGGGAAAAAAAAGTGAGAAGAATTTTGTAATCAGGATATGTTTTCCGGAATTCTTCCATTACCGGCCTGCCCTGCTCAAATTCACCCAGCGATGCGCAGTGAAACCAAATATTTTTGGATTCATTATGAAAAGAATCCTCTAATATCCGGAAAATATCTTTTCTTCCTTCAACCCATTTTCTTGCTTTTACATTAAAAAGGGAAGAAAAATTAATTGCCAGATAATAGAATTGGGTTACGAGGGTGTAAAAAAATAATCCCACTGGAGAATTGAAAGATGAAGAGCAAAGGTATGAAAAGGAAGCAGGGAGAACCGGAGGTAATATCCGGTTGAAATTATTCAACCAGCAATTCTCCCGCAGATATTATTATATTTTCCACAATAATATTATACTGGTAATTTCCTTTTGCAAGGTTTCCCCTGTCAACAATAATCTTATTTCCGTTTATCGGTTGACTGCCAATTTCTTTTCCCTGCACGTCAAAAATTTTAAAATCACCCTGAATTTCTTTTCTTAAAGTAATAACAGCCCTATTTGAAAACGGGTTTGGATAAATATATGCGAAGTTTTTTATTATCCGGTCATCAATTGAAGTTCCGGCAGGATTAAACTCCCAGAAATCGTTGTAAGAAATCCCGAAATTTTCATCTCCGGTACCCACATATCCTTTATCACCGATGGAAAATCCAGCGGCAAACGCTCTTCCCATACCCCCGAAATCGTGTTTTTGTATCCATTTATTTTGGGCTATAGCCCAAATACATGTGATTAAGACGGTAATCACGGTAAACACCAATTGTTTTGTTTTCATAAATGCTGAAGTTAAATATGTAAGTCCAATCAGAATAAAACCGGGCGAATATACTAAAAATTCAAGAAAAGCAAACCGGATTATTTCATTTCAATCAAGAATTCTCAAGGGGATATTATTTTATTTTCCGTTTCCTGAAAGAAAACCGATTTCGGATAAGCGAACAAAATGGGACAGTAGAAAAATCCGCCCTTCATTATTTCCCTTAATACCCCAGCACTTTCAACATTGATTTGGCGCTTTGCTCTTTGGCAAAAAGTTTGGTCGTCCATTCGTTGCCTCCGTTGCGGTTTATCAGCACATGTTTCGGGGAAGGAATCAGGCAATGTTTTATCCCTCCATAACCGCTCAGCGATTCCTGGTATGCGCCCGTATGGAAGAAACCGATGTAAAGCGGTTCTTTATCGGTAGGCCGGGGTAAATACACTTCATTGATATGCTCTTCGGAGATGTAATAATCCTGTCCGTCACAACTCAGCCCGCCCAGGTTTACTTTCTGACATTCCTTATCCCAGTGGTTAATGGCCAGAAGGATGAACCTGCGCTGTATGCCCCATATATCGGGAACGGTGGTGATGAATGAATTATCTATCATGTACCATGTCTCACGGTCGTTCTGCTGCTTGATATCCACAATACCGTAGATATTGGCACCGCTTTCACCGGCTGTAAAACTGCCGAATTCAGTAAAGATGTTTGGTTCGGGTATCCTGCGCTGCTTGCAGTATTTTTTTATCTGCATCACGATCTGGTCAATCATGTACTCGTAGTCAAATTCAAAACCCAGCGAATTCCGGATTGGTAACCCCCCCCCGATGTTAAGCGAATCAAGTGACGGACATACCTGCTTGAGCCGGTAATATATGTTCAGTGTTTTTGACAGTTCGCTCCAGTAATAGATAGTATCGCGGATGCCGGTATTGATGAAAAAATGCAGCATCTTCAGTTCAAACTTGGGATTATCTTTTATCACTTCATTATAGTAATCAATAATATCAATGTACCGGATGCCTAGACGCGATGTATAAAAATCGTAGGTAGGTTCTTCTTCTGATGCAATGCGGATGCCAAGTTTGCAGTTGCGCTTCAGGTATTTTTTATAAAATTCAATTTCTTTTTTATTATCCAGCACCGGAATGATGTTTTCAAACCCGTCATTGATAAGATCCGAAATATATTTAGTGTAAACGGGTAATTTAAAACCGTTGCAGATAATATAATGCTGTTTGTTAATTAATCCGTTTTCAAAAAGTTTTCTGATCAGGGGAATATCAAATGCCGAGGATGTTTCAATATGTCCGTCATTTTTAATAACCTCTTCAAGCACAAATGAAAAATGGGAACTCTTGGTGCAGTAACAGTACGTATAACTACCTTTGTAGTCGGCTTTGGCCATTGCCACATTAAAAAGCCGTTTCGCTTTTTGTATCTGGTCGCCTATTTTAGGCAGGTAGGAGAGTTTCAGGGGGGTGCCATATTGTTCAATAACATCCATCAGGGGTATCCCGTTAAAATGGAGATCGTTATCAATCACCTCAAACCCTTCCTGCGGGAAATCATAGGTTTGCTTGATAAGGTCAATATATGTATTCATGTAAGAAAGAAGTAAGCCCGGTTGGCTGGTTTCTCATCAAAGTAAAACACCCGGTTGTTAAAAAGTCGGCAAATGTAGTTAATTTACTTTTGAAAAATATTCGTTAAAACCGGAATATTATTAACAATTGCCATTTTGTCTTGTACATTCTTTTCATCCTTAATTTTCCTGATAAACCTTTTACTATCACTTTTTTTGTTAATATCCTGTTGGAATAAATAAAAAACCGGGTTGTCTTTATGGCACAAATGAAAAATATCAGAATAGTTGAAGTAAAATCGGAGATCGGTGCCGGTACCCGTGGTTCCGGGCTTGGCATTGATGCAGTAAAAGTGGCTGCTCTTGATTTCGGCAGTTTGTTTTTTAAACGGTATAAGTCGGTTGAAATTCCTGATGAGAATAAACTCCTTTTTGAGCCGGTAAAGTTCCTTTACGCCAAGCGTATCAGCGGATTGCTCGCCATGTATGAAAAGGTAAGCCGTGAAATACAGCGGATACTTGTAGAAAAACAATCCTTCCCGATAGTAATTGAAGGTGACCATAGTACGACCGGTGCGACCGTAACGGGTATCAAAATGGCATATCCGGATAAGCGGATCGGATTGATCTGGATTGACGCGCATGCCGACCTCCATTCGCCCTGGACTACCCCTTCGGGTAATCTTCATGGAATGGTGCTGGGGGCACTTTTAGGAGATGACAACTTGGAACAAAAAATAAACCAGCCGGATGAGGAAACCATTACGCTCTGGAATCAACTGAAAAATTTCGGAACCGGAGCGCCAAAAATCCTTCCATCCGATATGATTTATGTAGGGCTGCGAGATATGGAACAACAGGAGCAGTCCCTGATTTCAAAATACAACATTAAAAATTTTTCGGTAAACGAGATCCGTAAAAGAGGTGTGGAGCGCGATGCGGTAATGGCGCTCAATGTTCTTGATCATTGTGACATGATACATGTTTCGTTTGATGTGGATTGCATTGACCCCGTTCATTCCAAAGGCACCGGAACGCCTGCTCCGGGCGGCTTATCGGATAAGGAAGCCGGTAATTTCATCGCTCAACTGATGACAAGCCCGAAAGTTTGTTCCTTTGATATGGCCGAAATAAACCCGACACTGGATAAGGAAAACGAAATGGCGGAGATTGGATTTGAAATACTTCAGAAAGTGACCAATAAACTTACCACTTATTTCTGATGATTGATGTCTGCTGATATTTCCTATATTGAATACAAGATTTCTGATTATAAAAACAGGGGTCTGAAAATTTTTGCAACCTCATCTTTCCAGACGCAGAGCGTTGTGCTGATGCACATCTTGAGCCGGATTGACCGTTCGATCCCTGTTTTTTTTCTGAACACGGGATATCTTTTTCCTGAAACGCTTGACTACCGGGATCAAATAAAAAAAATGTTCGGATTGACGGTAATTGACCTCGTATCACCGGTTCCGAAAAGCATGCAGAAAGATGACCGCGGGAACCTGCTCTTTACATCCGATCCCGATCACTGCTGCCAGTTAAATAAGACCGAACCGATGGAATCCGTATTATCGGAATATGATGTATGGATCAGCGGAGTGCGTGCCGAACAGAGCGATGCGCGCAGGATGATGAGGGAAGAGGAAGCGGCTCCTAAAAATGTTTTGCGCTTTCACCCGCTGATCAAATGGAGAATTGCCGATATTTACGAATATATTCGGGAATACAGGTTGCCGAAACATCCGCTGGAAGAATTGGGATATGCGAGCATAGGTTGCGAACCATGCACGCGGAAACCCGGGCCGGACGGAAATGAGAGATCGGGACGGTGGTTCGGGTTGAAAAAAACTGAATGCGGGCTGCATACGGAACTGGTGAAGAAATAAACGCTGATGAATATTGTAATTACAGGCGGTGCCGGATATATAGGCACGGAACTTATCTATAAACTTATCCCGGAAAAGAACGTTACCGGTATTACCGTATATGATAACTTGAGCCGGCATAATTTCAATCTTTTCCTGCACCCGTATCAGAAATGCAATAAGATCAGGTTTATACGTGGCGATATCCTGGATTCAAGGAAGTTGAAAAATACGTTTAAAAATACAGATATTGTTTTTCATCTCGCTGCGCGGGTCAGCACTCCTTTCGCAAATGAAGACCCGCATTTGTTCGACCAGGTCAATAACTGGGGAACTGCCGAACTAACCTATGTTGCAGAGAACAGCGCGGTAAAAACGCTCATTTATGTGAGCAGCGCTTCGGTTTACGGTTCTTCCGACAGGATGTGCGATGAGTCAACCCCCCCCAACCCCGATACCATTTATGGCATCTCCAAATTCAACGGTGAAAAACATGTAAACCGGGTGTCGGGTAAAATGAAAACCGTCATCCTACGGTGCGCCAATGTTTACGGATATAGTCCGGGGATGCGGTTTGATGCCGTGATCAACCGTTTTATGTTTGAAGCGAACTATTACCGGAAGATATCGGTGCATGGAAACGGAGAGCAGACAAGAGCTTTTGTGCCTGTGGAAATAACGGCACAGGTTCTCGCATGGGCCGTACGGGACAAACTTCCTGCCGGGACTTATAACCTTGTAGATAAAAATCTTTCGGTTGGAGAAATTACCGGAACGGTCAGGGAAATTTTTCCGGATACTGAAACATTGTTCATCAACCAGAACATCGCCCTCCGCCAGCAGAAGATCCGCACCGACTGCGGCATTAAAAAATTTTTCCCATGGGAACCGAAACCTTTGAAAGATGAACTTGTGGCATTTAAAAATAAATTTGCATTTTAATGTGAATTCAATACACCCATGAAAACCCCTGAAAAACTTGCCACAAAGACACAAAGTCACAAAGAAACACGAAGAATTCTTAGTGAAACTTTTCGCATTATTTTATTATTTATCTGAACTCATTTTAAAGGATTGCATTATGACATCAAAGTCCGGTTCCATTGATCTCAAAATCCTGCAGATCCTCCAGGAAAATGCAAGGATATCCATAACCGAACTCGCTGAAAAAATCGGGTTATCCCCGGCACCAACTCTTGCACGGATAAAAAAACTTGAAGAGACCGGTGCCATTAAGGGTTACCGGACGATCATCGACCCGGTCGCTGCCGGACTGGGCATACAGGCCATCATTGAAATTGCCCTTACCCACCAGGTAAAGGATTCAATAAACAGGTTCAAGGAAGAGGTTAATAAAATTGATGAAATCACCGAATGTCACCAGGTGACCGGCAATGTTGATTTTGTGGTTAAGGCGATGGTAAAAGACATTGCGGCTTATGAAAAAATGATATCGGAAAAACTGAGTAAACTTGAAATCATCAGCAATATGCGCACTCGGGTGATTCTTGCAACGACCAAAACAACGATTGTGCTGCCGGGTAATTATTCACTGCCGGTGAACGCAAAAGAAAAAGAAGTGATTCAGGAAGAAAAAAATCCAGACCATGAAAACAAAGTCACTGATTAGAACCCTGCTTGCATACTTTTTCCAGGGTATGCTTTTGTCCGTACCCGTAGCGGCAACCATCTGGGTGTTGTACAAACTATTCCTGTGGATTGACGGGATCATTCCCTTTGATATTCCCGGCATTGGCTTTATTGTTCTGATCGCTGGCATAACTTTTATGGGGTATCTCAGTTCCTTTTATTTCATGCAGCCGCTTTACGTCCTTTTTGAAAAAACGCTGGAACGCGCCCCCCTGGCAAAAATAATTTATTCATCCATTAAGGATATGATCAAGGCCTTTGTGGGTGAAAAAAAACGATTTACCCAACCTGTGCTTGTAACGGTTAATAAAGAATCCGGTGTACAGCAAATAGGATTCATCACGCAAAATGATCTCACCGGCCTCGGGCTTGGCGCTGATAAAGTTGCGGTTTATTTTCCGTTTCCTTATAGTTTTATGGGAGTACTCTACATAGTGCCTAAAGAAAATATCACTCTCATAGATGCTTCGGGAACCGAAATGATGAAATTCATTGTTTCGGGCGGGGTGACGGAGATTGAAAAATCTGAAGGAGGAAATTCATAAACCATAAATTCTAAAGTAATATTAAATTTATCAAATGAAATCATTAACGATTATTGTTCTTTATTGTCTTGGATTTGTCTATCCTCTTTCAGCCCAGCATAAAATCAAAACGGAAGAAAGCCATCAGAATATCGGGGGTGGAAGGAATAATGCGGTGGTAGTTACCATTTATGACCTGGATGAAAGCAGCGTTGAAAAGGGATGGAAAAACGAACTGAAAAATTTCAATCCCGAAAAAACAGGAACAAAATCGGGAGAAATTTTTGCCGATAACGCTTCGCTCGGATCCGTCAGCGGCAATGTTTTTGATATCTATGCGCGTGCCGAAAAATCCGGTGAGAACGAAGTAAAATTCATTGTGGCTTTTGATCTTGGGGGAGCGTTCCTCTCCTCTGCTCAGCACGGTGGATCCTTCCGCACCGCAGAAAAAATGGTCTATGATTTTGCCGTGAAAATGACCCTCCAGGGCGTAGCGGAAAAACTCAAACTCGCCAAAAAAGAACTGGAAAAGAGAAATCGTAAACTCGAACAATTAGTCAAAGACAAGGAACGGCTGAACCAGGATATTGAAAAGTACAAGACCCAGATCATGCAGGCCGAAGGCAATATCGTGCGGGCGCAGGAAGAGATAAAAGAAAATGAAAAGATGCAGGAAGATGCAAAGTATCAGATCGGAGAACAGGAAAAAGCCGTTAAGGAAATAGAGGATCAGGAGAAGAAGGTGGAGTGAATTTAATTCGTCATCGCAGGCGCCATCCTCTTCATATTTGTTTTACGCTTCTTATGATCCTGTTTATTTCCGCATGCCGGTTTTGTTTTGCATCCTATTCCGGAAACGGCTATACTCCCTGCCGTGAGGAGTAAAACTAAACTGATCATCGTCATCCTCGGTAATATTTTTTTTATCATGCCCTGATTTTTTTGAAGTATTGCTTACCGCTGTTGTTCCTTGTTTTTTTTCCTTTTTCCTTTTGTCTACTGTCTATTGTCTACTGATCACTGCCTACTGACCACTGATTACTACCTACCGCTCACTCTGTCTTTTCAGTTCCTCCGACACATACGCCATTGGCAATAAATTCCCGCAACTCTCAAAAATCCAGATTTTCCCTTTTTCACCCTGAAGTATTATTCGTATTGGTGTTTTATACCGGTTTTCGTATTCCATTAAAACCTGGCGGCATGCACCGCATGGCGTTACCGGTTGTTTTACACTGAAATTATCCGACCTGGCGGTAATCGCAACTGCTTTAAAAGGCACACCTGGAAATTGCGCTCCTGCCGCAAAAACCGCAACGCGCTCGGCACACAGCCCGGATGGAAAAGCGATGTTTTCCTGGTTGTTGCCTGAAACAATCTTACCGTTTGCAAGCAAAACAACAGAACCCACTGAAAAATCTGAATAGGGTGAATAAGCATTTACTGAACTCTTTCTTGCCTCCGCCAGAAGTTTTCTTTCCTGTATAGTCAATTCACTGGAAGTATTGTATTCCCGGTATGCAAAGGTGACCTTCTTTTCCTTCATATATGCTAAGGTACGGATTTAAAATAAACCCAAGGTGAAGTATACAGGGACAGGGCAAGAAATAAATACATTAACGGTAAATTTCCAGATCATTATCAGAAAAACCGAACCAAACTACTTTCTTTGTACATTAGTAAAAAATTACAATTATTCGTAACGATATAAATAATTCAGGATAAATTTAAGGGACGAATAAATTATACTACTTTGTAATTAAATTCGTATCATTAGTAAAGTTGATTTGTTGATCAGGAGATATATTTATGGTCATTCGCATTATTATTTTTATTTCGTAAACTTATTTTTATAGTTCAAAATAGTCATGAAGATTCGCGAAATTAATGTCCTGAGGGGTCCCAATATCTGGTCTATCCGCAGGCATAAGTTAATTGTGATGACCCTTGACATCGGGGAAAAAGAAGACCTGCCCACAAATAAAATAGCCGGCTTTTATGAACGGCTTACCAAAAGGTTTCCGGGGATGTTCGAGCACCGTTGTTCCGAAGAAAAGCCGGGCGGATTTTTTTCACGCGTATATGAAGGCACCCTCGTAGGCCATGTTGCCGAACATATTGCCCTTGAAATACAAACCCTTGCCGGGATGGATTGCGGCTTCGGCCGTACCCGTGAAACGCATGAAAAAACGGTATATCATGTAGTTTTTTCCTATATGGAGGCGGAGGTGGGCAGGTATGCCGCGGAAGCATCGGTTCGCATTGTACAATCGCTGATTGACGGAAAAAAATATGACCTGAACCGCGACATCCAGCGCATGAGGGAGATCCGTGAAAAGTACCGCCTCGGCCCAAGCACGCTTTCGGTTGTGGATGAAGCGGTTTCGCGCGGCATTCCCTACATACGGCTTAACAAATATTCGCTTGTACAACTCGGCTGGGGAGTAAACCAGAAAAGAATACGGGCAACCATCACAAGCCAGACGAGCGATATTGCCGTTGACATCGCCTGCGATAAAGAAGAGACAAAAAATTTACTGCGCACGGCAGGAATTCCCGTTGCTGACGGAACTACGGTTATCAATGTTCGTGAATTATCACTTGCCGTAGAGGACTTCGGATATCCGCTTGTCATAAAGCCGGTGAATGGAAACCACGGGAAAGGCGCCACGATTCATATAAAAAACTGGAATGAAGCAAAAGCAGCGCTCACTGTTGCTCAGAAAATATCCTCTGAAGTTATTGTGGAACAGTTGGTCATGGGTTACGATTTCCGGTTACTTGTAATCAATAACAAATTCATTGCAGCGGCAAGACGAACTCCCGCAATGGTTATCGGTGACGGAAAATCCACTATCCGCCAACTGATAGATGTTGTCAACAGCGATACGCGCAGGGGGTACGGGCATGAAAACGTTCTGACTCGCATTGAATTGGACTCAATGACAAAAGATATACTGAAAAGGCAGCGTCTTTCACTGAATTCAGTGCTTCCGCGTGCACGGCAACTCTACCTGAAGTCAACCGCCAATCTCAGCACCGGGGGAACTTCGCGCGATGTTACCGAAATGGCGCATCCATACAATATTTTCCTTGCGGAAAGAATTTCACGCGTAGTGGGCCTTGACATCTGCGGTATTGATGTGATGACAACCGATATCAGTCAGCCGCTGAATGAAACCGGTGGCGCTGTACTTGAAGTCAACGCAGCGCCCGGGTTCCGGATGCACACCCATCCCACGGTTGGTTTGCCGCGCAATGTTGCCGAGCCGGTGGTAGATATGCTTTTCCCGCAGGGAAGCCGGTGGCGCATTCCCATTGTATCCATTACGGGTACTAACGGCAAAACCACAACAACGCGGCTGATTGCACATATAGCAGCCACGATGGGTTTCAAGGCGGGATTCACTACAACGGATGGCACTTACATACAGAATACACTGCTGGAACGCGGTGATAATTCCGGACCCGAAAGCGCAAAATTTATTCTTAAAGATCCTTCCGTGGATTTTGCCGTACTTGAAACAGCGAGGGGGGGGATATTGCGTTCAGGGCTCGGCTTTGACCATTGCGATGTTGCCGTAGTGACCAATATAGCCGAAGACCACCTCGGATTAAAAGATGTGCATACCCTTGAAGAACTTACACGCGTAAAAGCCGTAGTTCCTGAATCGGTTTCACCTGCCGGTTATGCTATTCTCAATGCCGATGATGACAACGTTTTCTCAATGTCAAAAAACCTGCAATGTAATGTCGGTTTGTTCAGCATGGATGAAAACAACCCGAGGGTGGTTAAGCATTGCAAAGAAAGGGGGCTTGCCGCAATAACCGAAGAAGGGTACGTTACCATCTGCAAAGGCAGTTGGAAGATACGGGTTGAAAAAGTGGTCAATATCCCGCTTACCTTTTCAGGTAAGGCGCAATTCAATATTCAGAATGTGCTTGCCGCAACCTTAGCCGGATTCGTGCAACATGCCAAGATTGAGGATTTGCGTCTCGCCCTCCGCACTTTTGAGCCATCGCCTTCTCTTACCCCGGGAAGAATGAACATGTTCCATTTCAAAAATTTTGATGTTCTGGTTGATTATGCGCACAATACACATTGCTATGAATCCCTGGGAAAATTCCTGCAGAAAGTCCCTGCAAAGCGTAAGGCGGGTATGATTGCCGGTGTTGGCGACAGGCGCGATGAGGATATAATTGCTCTCGGCAGGGTAGCAGCGCGTATTTTTGATGAGATTGTAATCCGGCAGGATAAACACATCCGGAACCGGAAACCGGAAGATATCATTACCCTGCTCAAAAAAGGAATTTTTGAATCTAAACCGAAAATAAAAGTGACCTATATTCCGGATGAGATGAAAGGCATTGAATATTTAATTCACCACGGACGCAAAGGCGATTTTATAGTGATCGGCTGCGAACAGATTTTTGAAGCGCTTGAACTAGTGGGTAAACTCAAGGAAAAAGAAGAAGCAGGGAAATGAAAGGTTTTAACGGAAATAATCCGGATTTTTCAGGGACAGATAACAGGATGGCGATAAAACTCCTGAACCGTCTTGCTAAAATTCCGGGCCGCCTGCCTCCCCATGAAAAGTGGAAAATTATTTCAGAAAGAATTCTTACCCCGGATATTCCCTTCCATATCCATAAGGCGCTTTTTGATTTGATTTATGCAAAGTACCCCCCCCATAAGCCCCCCCTTGCGTGGTTGCCGGATGAGAAACAGATAAAAAAGACCAATATCCATAAGGCGCTGAAAGAACTGAATCTCAAGGATTACCCTTCTCTTTACAGATGGTCCGTGACAAACCGGCTGCTGTTCTGGGAATACGTGATAAAAAAATCAGGCATCAGGATTATGTCTCCATATACTTCCGTTGCACTATTTAATGACGGAGCGGAAAATCCGCAATGGCTGTACGGGGCAAAAATGAATATCGCTCAATCCTGCTTCGGGGTGACTGAAAAGAAAACCGCCATCATTTTCCGTGGTGAAACCGGCCCATTGAAAAAAATGAGTTATGGTGAACTCAACCGTCTGAGTAACCGGGTTGCAAATGGCCTCGTTGAAATGGGTTTCAAAAAAGGCGATGCCCTTGCCATAGATATGCTGATGACTGCCGAAGCAGTGGCGGTTTACATCGGAATCATTAAGGCGGGATGCATTGTTGTTTCCATAGCCGACAGTTTAGCCCCTGCTGAAATCCAGAAGCGGCTTGAAATTTCAGGCGCTAAAGCGATTTTCACACAGGATTTTATCACGAGGGGGGGGGGAAATCTCCCGATGTATGAAAAAGTGCTGCAGGCGTTACCTCAAAAAGTTATTGTCATTCCATCAGGAAAAGAAATTGCAATCAAAATCCGGGACGAAGATGTGAGTTGGAAAAATTTTCTCAGCCGGAAGGCAAAATTTGTTCCCGTTGCATGTGATCCGGAGGACACCATCAATATTCTGTTTTCTTCCGGCACAACGGGCGATCCCAAAGCCATTCCATGGAATCACACTACGCCAATCAAATGCGTAGCGGACGGATATTTTCACCACAACATTCAGCCCGGCAGGGTTATCGCCTGGCCTACCAATCTCGGATGGATGATGGGTCCCTGGCTCATCTTTGCATCGCTGATAAATAAAGCCGCTATAGCGCTTTTTTATGGGGCGCCTACAGGAAGGGAGTTCGGTGAATTTGTACAGGATGCACGGGTGAATATGCTTGGCGTTGTGCCGAGTATCGTAAAGCGATGGATAGAAACCGACTGCATGGAAGGATTGGATTGGAGTAAAATTTACGCGTTCAGTTCAACGGGCGAAAGTTCAAATTTTAACGACTACCTGTGGCTTATGGCGCGTGCCGGCTACAAACCCGTTATTGAATATTGCGGTGGAACAGAAATCGGGGGGGGATATATTACCGGTACAATGGTACAGTCCGCATCTCCCGCTACATTCTCCACCCCGTCACTCGGTCTTGACCTTTCCATCCTGGATGAGGAAGGAAGGGAAGCAGATAACGGTGAACTTTTTGTAGTTGGTCCTTCTATCGGCCTTTCAACAGAGTTACTTAACCAGGGTCATCATAAAGTATATTATTCAGGCACACCTCCTGTTACTGCAGGAATGAAAGGCGTATCAGGCATTTCCCTATCAAAACAATTGGAGAAAC
Organism: Bacteroidota bacterium; assembly: GCA_016193485.1. Lineage (GTDB taxonomy): Bacteria > Bacteroidota > Bacteroidia > JACPRZ01 > JACPRZ01 > JACPRZ01. The sequence goes on from JACPRZ010000043.1 coordinate 49,446, forward strand.
TAAAACTTGAACCTGTTCTCAGGCGGCATGGCGACCAGATGGAAAAACTGCGGGGCGGTTATTTCCGCGCTCACGGCAGGGCTGATGATACCATGAACCTCGGTGGTATAAAAATAAGTTCGGCCGAAATTGAGCGGACTCTTTTACATGTTGAAGAGGTCAGCGAAACGGCAGCCATTGGTGTTGACCCTCCCGGTGGCGGTCCAAGCGAACTGGTAATTTATGCCGTCATGAAGACGCCTTGTCCAAAAGAAACCCTGGTGCAAAAAATGCAAAAATTCATTCGCGAAAAACTAAACCCTCTTTTTAAAATAAAAGATGTAGTAATCACCGGGCAACTTCCCCGAACGGCTTCCAATAAAGTGATGAGAAGGGTGTTGAGGAAGGAATATTTGTCCAAATATGTTCGGATTTCCTAAACAGAATAAATTGTTACATTTGTTATTATGAGCACAACTACGATAACGGTTTTAATATGCATCCTGCTTATTGGTTTTGCCCTTGCCGGTATCGGGATAAAAATACTTACGAAAAAAGGCGGCAGGTTTTATGGCAGTTGCGCATCAAATAATCCTTTCCTGCGTAAAGACGGGATGACATGCCCTGCCTGCGGGGCGAAGCCGGAGGAGGAGTGCAAGAAGAAATGAAAAGCACGCTTTAATTTATTCACCCTGAAATAATTCCTTATCTTCATGATATAGCATAATGAGGGCAAATGTAATTAATCCTGCTCCAATAATACCAATTCCAATGATCTCAATTGTGCTCATAGTTAAAGTTTTTGTTACTATTCACCCCCTCTGTGAAACTCTGTTATCTCAGTGAACTCTGTGTTAAAAATTCTTCAACACAGAGAGCACAGAGTACACTGAGTTACACAGAGTTAAATTGCAATGACTAATAATAATTTGTAATTTGGGGTGAATAGTAACAAGTTTTTTAAAGTATCTTCTGATTTTAATAAAAGAAATAATCCCTAATATTGTAAATAAAGCGAACGATATAAATCCAAGCAAAAATAATAAAAATTCACCTTTTCATATTTCAGTTTTTTTTCATTTGTTCCGTTTACCGGTTCCATGCTGCGAAGATAAATTTTTTTCCCATTTGGGATTTATTTCCCGCTATTCACAAACCACACTTTCAAACTTTCCGTTGCAAAAGTTTTTATTTGGTTTTCTGTTGTGGTGAAGATTAATAGACCCTGAACATGATTACTCTGTCGCAAGAATTCTTCCGCTCCTTTTTCTCCCATAACAATTAGTGCCGTAGCCAGTGCATCAGCAGTAGTGCAATCATCTGCGATAACCGATGCGCTCAGCAGGTTATGGTAAACGCCATAGCCGGTTTTGGGATCAATAATGTGAGAATACCGTTTACCGTTTATTTCATGGTATTTCCGGTAAACGCCCGAAGTGGCGAGTGATTTGTCTGATAATGAAATTGCGGTAAATATTTTCCTGCTTCCGGGTTCTGCTATCGGATCATCAATGCCAATCCTCCAGTATTCCCCCTTCTCATTTTTTCCGGATGCCCCCACCTCCCCCCCAAGTTCAATCATGTAATCGGTAATCCGCTCCGATTTAAGATAGCGTGCCAATAGATCAACCGTATATCCCTGTGCAATACCGCTGAAATCAATTTTCAGGCGCGGATCATCTTTAATGATCTTATTATTGCTGATATGAATTTTCTTGTACCCCGTAAAGGCAAGCACGCTGTCAATTAATGCGCTGCCGGGGACTGAAAAGAGGGCTTCATTATCCTTATCGAACTTCCAGAGTAAAAAAAGCGGCATCACGGTCGGGTCAAAAAGCCCTCCCGTCAGTTCGGAGATTTCAATCCCCCGTTTGAAAACTGCAATAAAATGTTCATCCAAAATAACGGTCGTATCGTTATTATTTACCCTGCTTATTATTGAATTTTCTTTATAGGTGGAAAGTGAATTGTCAATGATCCGGAATATTGAATCAACTGGTCCTGAATAATCTGATGTATTGCGGGAAATAAACTTAATGCTGTAGGTAGTTCCCTGCGCTTCCCCGGAAATGTAAATAAGGTTTTTTTCCGGATTCAGGCAGGAAAAAAAAAACAGAAAGGGGAAAAATAATGTGAGGGAAGTGAGGTTCAAATTAATACCTATTAATGCCTACGAATGTCTATCAATGCCCACCAATGCCTATGCATACTCATCCTTTTTCTATTGATTTACTTCTCCTTCACTATCACAAAAATCTCCTCATTATCCTTCTTCATCAAGTATTTTTCGCGGGCGAATTTTTCAAGATTTGCCGGGTTGGTCATCAGGTCGCGCAATTCTTTGCGGTTTTTTTCAATCTCCTTTATGTAATATTCCCGGTCGCTTTTCATACGGCTGATTTTCCTTTGTAACCTGATCTGCGATATAATGTCGTTATTATCAAAAAAGAGCAGCCATGCAAAAAGGACAAGCAGTGATAAAATAAATTTATTTTTCAGAACTCTGAATACTTTTCTCATAATGGGATTATTGATTGCAAATGTACTCCTTTCAATCCGGTAAAAAAAACAAGTGAATAGATTTTATTAACAGGAAGGTGTTAAAAGGAGTTGCACTGAACCCTGTTATTTCCCCTCCATGAACGGATAGCGGTAATCAACAGGAGGTACGAAGGTCTCTTTGATGGATCGCGGGCTCACCCATCGCAGGAGGTTGTATTTCGAACCCGCTTTATCGTTGGTTCCCGACTTGCGGGCTCCCCCGAAGGGCTGCTGGTTTACAACCGCACCGGTCGGCTTATCATTGATGTAGAAATTTCCGGAGGAGTTCTCAAGTTTTTTGCATGCGAGTTCAACGGCATACCGGTCCTGCGCGAAAATGGAACCGGTAAGAGCATACGGGGAAGTGGTATTGACGAGATCAAGTGTTTCGCTGTAACGGGAGGGGTTGTAAACATAAACGGTAAGCACGGGACCGAAAATTTCTTCACACATAGTGGTATAACGGGGTTTTTTAGCGAGGATCACCGTGGGTTCAATAAAATATCCTTTTGTTTTATCGCATCTTCCACCGGCAATGATTTCGGCATCGTTGTCTTTCCGGGCGCCATCAATGAATTTTTTAATGGAATCAAACGCCTCCTCATTTATTACGGCATTGATGAAATTCGAAAAATCTTCAACCCCCCCCATTTTAAAGGAACGGATATCCTTAAGAAGGAGTTCTTTCACATCAGGCCAGAGGTTTGACGGAATATAAGCACGGGAGGCGGCCGAACATTTCTGTCCCTGGTACTCAAAAGCACCGCGCGCCATGGCCGTGGCGAGCGGTTTTACATCGGCCGATTTATGCGCAAGAATGAAATCTTTCCCACCGGTTTCCCCGACAATGCGGGGGTAGGATTTATAAATACCAATATTTTCACCCACTTTCTTCCATACCGAATTGAAAACACCGGTTGAGCCGGTGTAGTGTATTCCGGCAAAAGCGGGATGGTTCAGAACCGCATCAGCCGTTTCGGGTCCCGAAGTAAAAACAAGGTTGATGACCCCCGGTGGCAATCCTGCTTTTTCGAGGATCTCCATAATAATTGCTGCGGAATAAATCTGGGTATTGGATGGTTTCCATACCACTGTATTACCCATCAGGGCAGGTGAAGCGGGCAGGTTTCCGGCTATGGAAGTGAAGTTAAAGGGCGTGAGCGCCCAGACAAATCCTTCAAGCGGACGGTATTCCATCCTGTTCCACATACCCGGTGATGAAGCGGGCTGGCCGCGGTATATTTCAGCCATGAACCATACATTGAACCGGAAAAAATCAATCAGTTCACATGCCGAATCAATCTCTGCCTGGAAAGCATTTTTTGACTGGCAAAGCATTGTGGCTGCATTCATCTTATACCGGTAAGGACCGGCAAGCAGGTCTGCTGCTTTAAGAAATACGGATGCCCGCTGTTCCCATGGAAGGGATGCCCATGCTTCCTTTGCCGCAAGAGCGGCTTCAATGGCGAGTTGTACATGTTTTTTACCGCCTTTGTGAAAATAGCCCAGGATATGTTTATGGTCGTGGGGGGGGGTAATGGCAATGCGGTTATTCGTGATCATCTCTTTCCCGCCAATATGCATGTGTATTTCCGATTCGTTCCTCCGCAACGATTCGATCTCTTCCTTAAGGCGGAATCGCTCTTCGCTTCCGGGAGCATAACTCTTTACCGGTTCGTTCTGCGGAAAAGTCGGGATGAAAAAGCCGGAAGACATATTACATTTTGATTCCGATACAATTCAGTTCAGTTCAGTTTAAAGGGTACGATAAAATAAATTTCGGGCAGATCAACCTTAAAAGGTTGTTTATCCACCATCCGCATCAACTCATAGTATCCTTTCATCTTTCCGATATCGGAATAGAGGTCGAAATATGACTCATATTCATACTTGCTGCCGGGTTCGAGAACCTGGTGCCTGCCGCTGACCGCCTTTCCTTCAATATCCCTGTAATCACCGATAGAATCAAATAAGGTCCATTTGCGCTTCAGCAACTGGACGGTGTACATGCTCGTATTTTCGATCCTTATCCTGTACCGGAAAATATATTCAAACCTGAAAATATTGGAATTTTTGGGATCATAGTTTGTTTTCACGCTCACTTTAATCCCGTTGGTGACTTTTGTGATCATAAAACCGAAACTGATTTTAGTAATATAAACGCCTGTAACTTATGGCGCAATAATACGAATTTTTCAGAAGTCCCTTACTGAGTTAAATTCTTTCATGCCGGTAATTTTATCGTAATTACTGATAAAATCATGCCGGTAAACCAAAATCGTATAATCATTTTCAGTTTCATAATGACTCCCCTCGATAAAGGAACTATCACCCGCATTGGAACCATCATACACAATTACGTATTCGTAATTATAAAAACCCTGTTTGAGGTAAACGGTTGTTTCATAACCGAAACTTTTGTCGTTATATTTCATCCTGAATTCATCGTAAAACTGCCAGTCCGATAAGGAACCGAAGAGATAAACAGTTCCACGCGGGTTCTGAATGTCATACGCAAGCCGGAAAGTGACCCATACGTAATCGCTTTCGGTATTATCATCATTGCCCTCCTGTACTCTCACATAATAATTTCCGTTCAGATCGCTCTCCGAATTATAGAGCTTTATGGTGCGGGATTCATCGGCATACAAGGCGATATAATTACCGGTGGAATCAATAATTATATTCTTTATTCTTTCAGATTTGAAGCGGAGGGATGCAATATCAAATCTCCGGTACTGGTTACCGCCTTTAAAAACATTTTCTGTGTTGTAATCATATATCAAAAGGTTTTCCTTGATCAGCGCGGGTTTGAGTTTTGTTTTCATGTTATCCCAACGGTGATTTTGCAGTATGCGCACTTCCAGTTCATGATAGGGATCGGGTACCGGATACTTCTCAATATTAACCGTAATGTCAACTTCCTGTGCATATTTCTTCATATCAATATCAACCGGGCGGTTGATTTTACCGGATATTTCGAGGAGTTCCTCGTACACGATAAATCGTCTTGAAAGGATAATATTTTCCCTGTCGCCATCCAGGTAAACGAGAAGGAGATAGTTGCCTGAAATTTTCGGTGCCATGACATCATTAGGGAAAATAAGTTGGTAGTGGGTGTAATTTTGCAGGGTGTTGAATGAATATCTGTAATCGAAAATCTGGTCTTCGTCAAAGCCGTCAATGTAAAATGAAGGCATCAGCGGGCTGGGATTCCAGTTCATATCGCAGTGAATGAGGGTGTAGTAATATTTTTTCACTCCTCCGTCCAGGTCATCGAAGGTGAGCGACAGGTTATTCTTTTCACCGGGAAGTATTGCAGGAAATTGATATTCACCGGTTGTTTTAAACAGCGTTACCGTTTTGATATTTTTCCTGTACACATAATTTTCATACCGCAGGAAATCAGTTTTAACGTAATCATCGGGAAGGGAATCCGCTGTTAATGATAAGGGAAATAGAATAGATAAAAAATAGCCGCAAGTGTGCCGGAAATAAATTGAATTCATGAGAGATAATTAAGATACAAAGTAACGTAAATTAAGATTGGCAACGGTAAATAATGACAACTCTTAATTTAACAATGGTTCGTGAATTTTTTATGGCATTTTGATTTTCATAGGGAAGTGGAGACGAGACTTGGTCTCGTCTCTACATTCCTTCCTAATTATGAATTCAACCCGGACAGAATAGTTTTATTATCTTTACTTTGAAATTTGAATTCATGTCGGATCAACAATGCAAAAAGTCGCCTTTCATACTCTTGGATGTAAATTAAACTTTTCGGAGACATCTTCCATTGCACGGCAATTTGAAGGACGGGGATTCAAAAGAGCGGAAATTGGTGATAGTCCGGATGTGGTGATTATCAACACCTGCTCGGTAACGGAAAATGCCGATAAGGAATGCAGGTATATTGTCCGCAAAATTCACCGCACTGCACCGGACGCCTTCATTATAATGACGGGTTGTTTTGCCCAATTGAAACCGGAAGCGATTTCAAAAATTCCCGGTGTTGATGCCGTTCTGGGTTCTGCTGAAAAATTCAATCTGTTTGATCTCCTTCCTTCATTTCAGAAAAACGGCAGCGCAAAAGTAATAACCACACCTGCTGAAGAACTGGCAAATTTCAACGCTTCATACTCCATTGGCGACCATACCCGTTCCTTCCTGAAAATACAGGACGGTTGCGATTATTTTTGCTCCTTCTGTACGATTCCGCTGGCACGCGGCAAAAGCAGGAGTGACACCATCGAAAATGTTGTACGACAGGCGAAGGAAATTGCAGCGAAGGGGATTAAGGAGATTGTTCTGACCGGGGTGAATATCGGGGATTTTGAGCCCCCCTCTTATCCCCCCAAAGGGGGGAAGAAAAATTCATTCCTCCAACTTATCATGAATCTTGAAACTATTCCCGGTATTGAACGTTTTCGCATATCCTCAATTGAACCGAATTTACTGACCGATGATATCATTGAATTCGTTGCTCAATCAAAAAAGTTCATGCCGCATTTCCATATCCCGTTGCAGTCGGGCTCTGATAAGATTTTGAAGTTAATGAGAAGGCGGTATAAAAAAGAACTTTTTGCAGGTAGGGTTATCACCATTAAAAACCTGATACCGTATTGTTGTATTGGAGTTGATGTCATCACAGGTTTCCCCGGAGAAACTGAAGATGACTTCCTTGCCACTTATCTCTTCCTGAACGAACTGGATATTTCATACCTGCATGTATTTACGTATTCAGAAAGGGAAAATACCGTAGCGGCAGGGATGAAGAATAAAGTTCCCGTACAGGAACGTCAGCGCAGGACAAAAATGCTCATCAATCTTTCATACAGGAAAAGAAGAGTGTTCTATGAGCAGCACCTCGGTACTGCAAGGCAGGCGCTTTTTGAAGGCACGAATGAAAACGGAAAAATCCTGGGATTCACGGATAATTATATCAGGGTGAAAATAAATTATGATTCAAATTTAATCAATAGCGTAAGGACTGTTTCTTTGAAATCGGCAGAGAAGGATGGGACGGTTGGGGCGCACGTATAGTATCAGGCGATACATCCGATGCACGCTACATTGAACCCCGGCCAACACTGAAGTACTCAAATCCGCGGCTTCGCATTTCGGATGGATCAAACAGATTCCTCCCGTCAAAAATTACCGGCTGTTTCAGTAACTTTCCCATCTTCTGAAAATCGGGAGTGCGGAAAACCGACCACTCGGTGCAGATAATGAGGGCATTGCAATTTTGAAGAACTTCGTAATGGTCGTTGAAATAATGCAGTTGTTTTCCGAAAATTGATTTTACGTTTTCTGTTGCAGCCGGATCAAAGACATTCACCGCAAATCCCTCATTAAGAAGTTTTTTTATTATGAATATAGACGGGGCTTCCCGGATATCATCCGTATTGGGTTTAAAAGATAATCCCCATACGGCAATTTTATTTCCCGTTAATTTATTTTTTTTTGTACCTGATGTCCTTTTTACAAAGTATTCATTTATTTTGTTCACCATCCATTCCCGCTGTTTCCGGTTGACTTCCATCACCGAACGCACAATTTTAAATTCATAACCGCAGTCCCTTGCCGATTTTTCAATGGCCATGACATCCTTCGGGAAACAACTGCCGCCATATCCTATCCCGGCAAAGAGAAATCTCCTTCCGATACGCTCATCGGCCCCTATGCCTGCGCGGATCATGTCAACATTGGCGCCTGTTCTCTCGCAGATATTGGCAATTTCATTCATAAAACTGATCTTGGTTGCAAGAAAAGCATTGGCGGCATATTTTGTAAGTTCGGCCGAGGGTTCATCCATGAATAGGATAGGGTTTCCCTGCCGCACAAACGGTTTGTACAACTCCTCCATGATTTTTTTTGCCCTTTCCGAACGGGTTCCCACAACAACCCTGTCAGGCTTCAGGAAATCATCCACCGCAAAACCTTCCCTGAGAAACTCCGGGTTGGATACAACGTCAAATTCCACTTTAGCATGTTTTAAAACCAGTTTGCGAACTTTTTCAGCGGTCCCGACCGGTACCGTGCTCTTGTTAATAATCACTTTATATTCTTTTATCAATTTGCCGGTTTCCTCAGCCACATCCAGAATGTGACGCAGGTCGGCAGAGCCGTCCTCCCCGGGGGGGGTAGGTAAAGCAAGAAAAATTACCAGCGACTGACGAAGCGCTTCTTCGAGCCGGATGGTGAAATGGAGGCGGCCATGTTTTATGTTTTCAGCAAAAAGCGAATCAAGATGCGGTTCATAAATGGGAACCTTCCCCGATTTCAGTTTACGGATCTTTTCCTTATCAATGTCAACACAAAGGACATGGTTTCCCATTTCGGCAAAACAGGTACCTGTGACAAGACCTACGTAACCGGTGCCGATGACTGCGATGTTCATAAAGGAAAAATGGAATGTTGGAATATTGGTATTTGTGTAATTCAGTATATAAACTCAGACAAAGGAATCTTCCCAAACTCCGGTTTTTTGTTTTTTCTGAAGCGATTCAATTAACTTCAATTTTTCCAATCTTCCTTCCTTCCCTTTTTACTAACCAAAATATTCAACTGCCTTTTTTGTAATGTACTCCAACTGCTCCTCGTCCAGTTCCGTATGCATGGGCAGTGAAATGATCTGCTTAGCAAGTTTTTCGGCAACCGGAAAATCGCCTCTTTTCCAGCGGTTTCCCCTAAAAGCTCGCTGAAGATGAAGCGGCATGGGATAATAGAGCATCGAGGGAATATTGTTTTTCTGCAAATGTTCCATAAGCCCGTCACGGCTGCCACCAATAACTTTCAGAGTATACTGGTGAAAAACATGCGTGGATTGCGCCTGGCGGTAAGGTATGACAACATTTTTCAATCCCGAAAATGCTTTATCATAATAGTCGGCTGCTTTTCTCCTTGCTGTAATATATCCATCAAGTTTCTTCAGTTTGACGCGGAGGATTGCCGCCTGCAAAGTGTCAAGCCGGGAATTCAAACCGATGGCATCATAAAAATACCTTTTTTTCTGGCCATGATTGGCAATCATCCTGAGTTTTTCAGCAAGGCGGCTGTTGTCAGTAAATATCGCTCCGCCATCCCCGTATGCGCCAAGATTTTTCGAGGGGAAAAATGATGTTGTGCCTGCATCCCCTATAGTTCCCGCTTTTTTTCCCGTTCCGTTTTTGAAGAAATATTCCGCACCGATCGCCTGGGCATTATCTTCAATAACAAATATCTTATTCTCTTTTGCAATCTTCATGATCTCATCCATGGCAGCACACTGCCCGTAGAGGTGAACAGGTATTATCGCTTTTGTTTTACGTGTTATCGCTTTCCGGATCGAGGCAGGATCAATATTAAAAGTATCGTACAGTGAATCTGCAAAAACAACTTTTAATCCGAGAAGTGCGGCAACTTCGGCAGTGGAAATAAAAGTAAAGGTCGGTGCGATGATCTCATCTCCCGGCTTTAATTCAAGAGCGATCAGGGCAATTTTAAGAGCATCGGTCCCATTGGCGCAGGCAATAACATTCTTTGCACCTGTATATTGCATCAATTCTTCCTCAAATTGCCTGACATCAGGGCCTAAAATAAAACGCGCAGAACGGATTACTGAAAAAACCGCCTCATCAACTTCATGCTTTATATTTTCATACTGCGATTGCAGGTCAACCATTTGTATCGGCCTCATCATTATACAGAAAAATTAAATCGCTGCGAAGATACCCATTTATGAATATGAACACTGTCATTACTTACCTTTGTATAATGCAAACCAACTCTTCACATGAATTACTGCTTTTATGGATTGTGAAACGATGCGGAGTTTTAATTATTGCTGTTATCTGCTGCTTATTTCGATCTCAGGTGGTGCAATGCCAGTCGCCTGATTCGGCATTATCAGGCGTAATAATCGGTGCAGGTTATGCGTACCAGGTTCCGGGCGGGGATATGGCGAAACGGTTCGGCAATAATTCCTCGGCAGGAGCGCTCGTTTATTACAAATCAAAGGCAAACTGGTTTTACGGGATTGATTTCAATTTTCTTTTCAGCGGTAATGTTAAAGAAACCGGAATGATGGACAGTATTACCACTTCATCGGGCCAACTCATTGACCAGGGGGGGTTTCTTGCAAATGTATTTTTCCAGGAACGCGGGTTCTCCCTATCTGTAAAAACAGGAAAAAGAATTGATTTTTTGACCGCAAACGTCAATTCAGGTCCCGTCATTATGGTTTCCGGTGGTTTTTTACAGCATAAAATCCGTATTGATTACAATAAAAACATCAATAACCCGATACCTCAGATTGAAGGTGAGTACAAAAAAGGATATGACCGGCTTTCGAACGGCCCTGTTTTAAGTGAATTCATTGGATATACCTATTTCGGGAAGAACCGCATGGTAAATTTCATTGCGGGTTTTGAATTTTTCCAGGCATGGACAAAAAACAGGCGGTTTAATATTGATCTGCAAAGGCGTAACAATGCGCAGCGGCTGGATTTGCTGTATGGAATCAGGATCAGTTGGGTATTTCCGGTGTTCAGACGGTTACCGGATAAGTATTATTATAACTGAATAACAGATATACACTTTTTCCTGTATTTTGTACCTTTACTTTATGAAAATAAGTTCCGGCATAACGATAATATTTTATTTTCAGAACATATTTTTATCACTGGTTTTTGCCCAAATACCCCGATCGGGATCGGATTCTCTGCCACAATGGATGGTGTTTACCACCCGCAATTCCAAAATCCCAGGCAACCGCATAACTGCAATTACCCAGGATCCGAATGAACTTTTATTTTTTTCTTTTGGTGGGAAAATATGGGCGTTTAACGGAACAAAGTGGAAGAATTATTACAAACCCCCGTCATGGTCAGGCGAAGACGATATAAAAAAAATGGTTTTTGACAATACCGGTGTCATGTGGGCAGTCGGTACAAACAACCGTACCGCCTTTTATGAAGACGAACACTGGTCGGAACTGAATCAGAAAAATTCGCCTTTGCCCGATGGAAAAGTGACCGATATGGCGATTGACCTGAACAATATAAAATGGTTTACCACCTCCGGTGACGGGCTTATCAGGTATGACGGAAATGCATTTATACTTATGGATACGATGTGCGATGTTCCTGACACCAATTTTATATCTGTTGCTATTGACCGGAATAACATTTTCTGGCTGTTATCTTCCGCAGGACTTGTGAAATTCAGCAATGATTCCGTATTTGAATTGTCTGAAAATTTCAAAAACCCTGAACTTCCCGGCAAGATTAATTTTTTCGGAATCGGAAGCGATAATCGCATCTGGATGTGCGGTGGAAATAATTTTTCCGTTCGTGGAGGCGGCATTGCGGTCTTTGACGGGTTAACCACTTTCAGGTATTCCCGGCAAAACTCTTCTCTTACTTCTGACTGTGTTAATTCCATCGCATGGGATAATAACGGGACATTGTGGGCAGGTAACTGCAACTGTTCCGGAAGGGATGTTATTACCGGCACAAAAATTTTTTACAGGGGGGGTGTTGCGAGGCCTCTTGAACCGGTAACCATGAGCGTAAATATATCATTCATGCAGTTCATCAATGCATCGGGTAATGCGCTTAATACCCTGCCCGGTTTGCGCAGCGAAGAAGAAAACAGAACACTTGCCCGGAATGTTAATGTGATCTTCGTTGATAAGGACAACAATAAATGGATTGGAACCGATAACGGGTTGTTTGTCTACAATGAGAAAGGAGTAGTAGTGAAATAAAATTTCGGATTTCGAATTTTTCCCGATAGCCATTGGGATACGGATTGTCCGCCAAAAGCGGATCCGCCTGAAGCGGAAAATTTAAATCCGCAATTTTGACAATCCCTGCCTGCTCTGACGGAGTCCGATACTCGTCAGAGTCATCGGACCGGCAGGCAGGCAGAATCCGAAATTATTTCAATATCCCGATACTTATCCCTGCCGTAGGCAGAACACCTGAATAATCGAGTGAAGTCCAGCGCTTGAAGCGCGTGAAGTTTTTTTCATCGGTATATTTTGCAAGCCGTAGTCCGGCACCGAAATTGAAGTCAATTGAGTAGATGTTTTTAAAAACACCGATTCTTCCGCCAAGCAAAACTCCGCCTGAAAACACATCAAGGTTTTTAATTTTGTCATCCTGCATTAGCGTTCCTTCATTCCAGTAAGAAGTAGTATTTGTTATCCATACTTTTCTGTACATCAGGTAAGGCGCTGCATAGAGTCCTGCCGGCAATTGAGACCATGTGTAGAGATAATTTCTTGCCTGTATTGTTGCACCAAAGCCGGTTATTAAACTGGGAGAATACCAGTTACCCGAGTTATCATAAAAAGCAAGATTGTCCTCCTGAGATTTTAAATAATTCCCGCCATATCCTCCTTCAGAAGCATAAGTGCCGATACCGGAGAATAGCAAACTCCAGTTGTCGCTGATTTTCCTGTCATAAGACAACTGAAAACTGCCGTCAAAAAGGCGAAGCGGATTGACTTCAATTGCCTGTTTGAATTGCGGAACCGGTGCACCATCCTGCGCTGCTGCAAAGGATGAAAATAAAATAGTTCCTGCAAGAAGTAAAAAAGGCAGATAAAATTTCCGCCTTGTTCCGTAGAAGTTGAATGATGTTGTGTTCATGGGATTGTTTTTCCCATAAACGATACACCTGTTCAATTTATTGTGCTACCAGGAGAGGGAAATAAGGGAGATAGGGGAGATAGGGGGAATAGGGGAATTCCCATATCTCCCTTATACCTTTATTTCCCTTATCTCCATATTAAAGTTTTTCAAAAACCGGTTAATATTGCTTTCTACCCGCAATAATGCGTTGTTGTTATCTGATCTTACAAACTTTTCCCCTGTAATTTTTTCATACAATTCAATATATCTTTCCGATACGCTTTCAACAAATTCATCGCTCATTACCGGTACTTTCTGCCCCTCTATTCCCTGGAAACCGTTAGCCATCAGCCATTCGCGCACAAATTCCTTGGATAATTGTTTTTGCGGTTCACCTTTTCTTTGCCTTTCTTCATAGCCGTCCATGTAAAAATAGCGCGAGGAATCGGGAGTGTGAATTTCATCAATCAGGAAATATTTTTCCTCCTTCATGCCGAATTCATATTTTGTGTCCACGAGTAATAATCCCTGCTGTGCCGCCATTTCGGTTCCGCACTTGTATAACCGGTGGGTGATATCTTCAAGGTATTCATAATCGTCAGCGGCAATGAGTTTACTTTTAAAAATCTCATCCTTTGAAATATCTTCATCATGGCCCACAGATGCTTTGGTTGTTGGCGTGATAATGGGATTGGGAAAAGCATCGTTTTCCCTCATTCCATCGATCATTTTTTCTCCGCAAATAGTTCTCTTGCCGCTTTTATATTCCCTCCAAGCATGGCCTGAGAGGTACCCACGGATAACCATTTCCACTTTTACCGGTTTGCAGATATGGCCAACAGTTACCACCGGGTCGGGAACATCAATAACCCAGTTGGGAATGATATGGGCAGTTGCTGCCATGAATTTAGCGGCAATCTGGTTCAACACCTGCCCTTTGTAAGGAATGCCGTGGGGCAGCACAACATCAAATGCCGAAATCCGGTCCGACACCACCATCACAAGCAGTTCATCGCTGACGGTGTACACATCCCGCACTTTTCCTTTATAGAAATTTGTCTGGCCGGGAAAGGAAAAATTTGTCTGTACGATAGTGTTCATGATAAGGTTATACTTTTTGGTAAAACATAGAATTCTGACACCCCTCTCCTTATTAAAGAGAGGGGGTGGGGGTGAGGTTTGGAATTCAACCCAACCCCGCGAGGCAATTTTTCACCGCATCAAAATCCGGGAAGTTACCTGCATCTTCAAGTATTTCTGCATGGCGCAGGATTCCGGTTTTGTCAACTACAAATGTTGAACGTTTTGCTACGCCTTTCAAACCAAGGATCCATTCGTCATACAACACTCCGTATTGTTTCCCCGCCTGCTTGTTGAAATCACTCAGCAGAGGGAAAGTGATTTTGTTGATTTCCCTGAATTTTGCCAGTGTGAAAGGCAGGTCAACCGAGATCCCTACCACCTGCGCATTCATGTTATTGTAGTCGCTCAGTTCATCGCGTGTCCGGCACATTTCTTTTGTGCATACACCTGTGAAAGCCGCAGGGAAAAAGAGAATCACCACATTTTTCCCCGCGAAGTCATCCAGAGCAATGATATTGCGGTCGGTATCAACTAATTTGAAAACGGGCGCTTTATGCCCTATCTTTGCTGCCATAAAATTAGTAATGTTTAAAGTTACTATTCACCCTTCTAACTCATCCCCCTACCCCCTTCTCTTAAAAACAAGAGAAGGGAGAACTCACCCCTCTCCTATCCCGATGGCTATCGGGAGGAGAGGGGCAGGGGTGAGGTGAACAGTAACTATTTAAATAAAGGAATAACTTAAAAGTTAATGAAGGTCAAAGGGGATAGGGGAAATACGGGAGTTCGCTGATCCCAAATCCTTGTATTCCCATTATCACTTTATCACCCTTATTTCCTCATTATGTATTTTTGCAAAGGTAAGGGAATTTAGGATTGTAGTTTTTATGAAGTTTAACCCTTAACTGATGATCAATAGCAAGGACAAACAAAGGATTGAGGAACTGCGCAGCGTTCTGCACGGCCATAATTACCGCTATTATATACATCACGATCCGGTTATCAGTGATGTGGACTTTGATATGCTGATGCGTGAACTGCTGGAACTGGAAAAAAAATACCCGCAATTTTCCGATCCATCTTCACCGTCCGTGAGAGTTGGGGGCCAAGTCACAAAAGAATTTAAGACGGTAAGGCATACTTATCCGATGCTCTCCCTTGATAACGCCTATTCGCTGGAAGAGTTGCATGAATTTGACAAACGGGTAAAAAAAATATTAGGATCCGGTACCGGCATTGAATATGTGTGTGAACTTAAATATGACGGGGTTGCAGTCAGTTTGCATTACGTAAACGGGATACTTGAATATGGGCTGACGCGGGGGGATGGGACCGAAGGCGATGACATTACCGTTAATCTTCGCACGATAAAATCAATTCCGATACGATTAAGGGGCAGTGATTACCCGGCTGATTTTATTATCCGCGGGGAGGTATTTTATCCGCTGAAGGAATTTCATCGGATGAACCGGGAACGGGAAGACGCAGGAGAACCGCTACTTGCCAATCCGAGGAATGCCGCGGCAGGCACCTTAAAACTTCTCGATTCCTCAATGGTGGCAAAGAGGCCGCTTTCCTGCTATCTTTATTCTTTGCATTGCGATACCCCCCCCTATAGAGGGCATGATGAAAATATGAGTGCGGCAAAGTCATGGGGATTCAATATTGCTCCTTATACGCGCCTCTGCCGGGGATTGGAAGAGGTATCGGGTTTTATTGAAGAATACCGGGAAAAACGTAAAAAACTGGATTTCATTATTGACGGAATCGTCATTAAGGTCAATTCACCTGATCAGCAGCGGAAACTCGGCAGCACGGCCAAAGCGCCACGGTGGGCAATCGCATATAAATACAAAGCCGAAAGGGTCTCCACTTCCCTTTTATCGGTTTCTTACCAGGTGGGACGTACCGGTGCAATAACACCGGTCGCAAACCTTAAACCGGTGCAGCTTGCCGGTACTACCGTTAAGCGCGCATCCCTTCATAATGCCGACCAGATTGAAAAAATCGGATTACATGAAGGAGATATTGTATTTGTTGAGAAAGGCGGTGAGATAATCCCGAAAATTACGGGAGTTGACCTGAAGGCAAGAAATGGAGGAGCAAAAAAAATCATGTACATTAATACCTGCCCCGAATGTAATACCGCTCTTGTGCGTGAAGATGGCGATGCCATTCACTATTGTCCCAACGTATGGGGTTGCCCCCCCCAGTTAAAGGGAAAGATTGAACATTTTTCCGGAAGAAAAACCATGAATATTGAATCACTGGGGTATGAAACGGTGGAACAATTTTTTAATGCGGGACTTCTGAAAAGCCCTGCCGACATATATGAACTTCCGGATCGCACTTATGAAATTCTGAAGTTGGAACGGTGGGCTCAGAAATCGGTTGAAAATCTTATTGAGGGTATTGAAAAATCGAAAGAAATCCCTTATGAAAAGGTATTATTCGCTCTTGGGATCCGGCATGTGGGAGAGACCATTGCAAAAAAAATTGCACTGCGGTTTCATTCCATTGAAAAATTGATGGATGCAACCCCTGAACAACTGCTTCAGGTGGATGAAATAGGGGAGGAGATCGCAAACAGCATAACCCGCTTTTTTAATGAGAGGAAAAACCTTGAACTGGTTGAACGGCTTAAAAAATGCGGCATCCGCTTTGAAATTTCTGAAGATAAACTTGCCGGCTTCACCGGGAAATTATCGGATAAAACCTTTGTCATTTCTGGCGTATTTGTGAAACACTCCCGTGAACAACTGAAAGAAATGATTGAGCGGAACGGGGGAAAAATTTCATCATCGGTTTCGGCAAAAACCGACTTTCTGCTTGCCGGTGAAAATATGGGACCCGCAAAAAAAGAAAAAGCAAAAAAACTCGGATTGAAGGTGATCAGTGAAGATGAGTTTTTAAATATAATTGCATGAAAAATTTTTCTTATTATTGCAGATTATTTGAATCACGAAACCCGGAATGTCTTTCCTGCGGGATATAAAACTTCTGTTTGGCAACCTGGTATACAGGAACCGCCTGGCTAAATCAAAACGCACAAGGAAGGTTTATAATTTTGACCAGGCGCATAGCATAGGCATCATTTACGATGCAACCGATAAAGATAATTATGAAAAAGTAAAGGCGTTTGTCCAGTACCTGAAAGATCAGAAAAAACAGGTAAGGTCGCTTGGGTATTTCAGCACAAGGTATCCGGGATACATTTTTCATCCCAAACTCGAATTCAGTTCTTTTTCGGTAAAAAATGTGAATTTTTTTCTGATTCCTGGAGGAATCGAAGTGAGAAACTTCATGAATGAGGAATTTAATATTCTTATTGATCTCAACATGAACAACTCTTTCCCGCTGCAATATATCTGCGGCCTTTCAAAGGCCAATTTCAAAGTGGGTATAACAGGTAATGGCCATGATATTTATGATATGATGATCCATATTGAGAAAAAGAAAACGCTGGAGAATCTGCTTGACCAGGTGAAAAAATATCTGAACATGATAAACAAACCTGTTGGCGTATGAAAAAATTCCAGGGTACGGGTGTTGCCCTTGTCACTCCTTTTCACCAGGACAGCAGCATTGATTTCAAATCGCTGGCAAAATTACTTCACCATGTAATCAGGAACCGGGTGGAATACCTGGTCCTTCTCGGCACTACCGGGGAATCGGTCACATTAAGCAAAGACGAAAAACTTGCCCTGATACGGTTTACGGTTGAAACCGTTGACAAAAAAGCGCCCATCGTTCTGGGGCTTGGCGGTAACAATACCCAGGAAATAATAAACTGCCTGAAGTCATACGAGATGGATGGCATTGATGCGATACTCTCAGTTTCACCCTATTATAATAAACCTTCACAGCGCGGCATTGCCGAGCATTTCAAACGTATTGCCGATACTTCGGCTGTACCGGTCATATTGTATAATGTGCCTGGGCGCACTTCATCCAACATGAACGCTGAAACTACGTTGCAACTGGCTGAAGAATCGGATAATATTATCGGGATAAAAGAAGCATCCGGGAATTTATCGCAGATCATGCAGATTCTTAAAAACCGCCCGGAAAAATTCCTGGTCCTTTCAGGTGACGATTCGCTTACCTTTCCGTTGATGGCGTTAGGGGCAGATGGAGTGATCTCGGTTACAGCCAACGCTTTTCCGGCCGAATTCTCGGATATGGCGCGATGCGCGCTTGCCGGGGAATTTGACACTGCGGCAGGATTGCACTACCGTCTGCTTGATTTTATGGAGAAAATATTCCTTGAAGGCAGTCCTTCCGGGATTAAGGCAGCGCTGGACATGCTTGGTATCTGCAACAATCATCTGCGCCTGCCGCTGGTGCCGGTGAGTAAAAATACCTGCCGGATTATATCAGATGCGTTAAATAAAATAAAGAAAAACAGGAAAAAAGTCAAAGCGTAAAGGTGTATAACAAAATGCACCAAGGGATGCCATCACTCAAAGTGATGGCATCCCTCAAAAAGCGCATTTTATTATACACCTAAGCGTAATGATCATAGATATTTCGCAACTATTCTTTTAAATTCTTTATTTATTTCCCGGTTTGATGCAATGATTTCACCACCGTTGAGATAGTTTTCTTTTCCCTTAAAATCGCATACTTCGCCACCTGCTTCCTTTACCAGAAAGGCGCCAGCCGCAACATCCCACGCCTTGAGGCCATATTCATAAAATCCGTCCATTCGTCCGCATGCCACCCATGCAAGATCAACTGCTGCCGAACCCAACCTGCGCAGGCCATGGGTGTTTTTCATGAAATATCTGAATAACTCCATGTACCCGTCTAACCGGCTGTAATCATAAAATGGAAAACCGGTGGCAAGCAATGAATCGGTGATTTTTTTTGTGCCGGAAACATGAATTCTCCTGCCGTTCAGATAGGCGCCCCCCCCTTTCCATGCGTAAAAACATTCATCAAGGTTTATTTCATAAACAACCCCGGCCAGAAGCGAACCGCCTTTCATTAATGCAACGCTTACGGAAAAACAGGGAACGCCATGGATGAAGTTGGTAGTTCCGTCAAGCGGGTCAATGATCCAGGTAAACTCTCGTTGCCCGGTTTTCACGGTTTTTTCTTCGGTAAGAAAACCTGAGCCGGGCATAATGGGTTTCAACTCCCTGACCAGGAGTTGTTCAGTTGTTCTGTCCACATAGGTTACATAATCATGAACTCCCTTTGTTTTAACATCACCGGATGATATTTTCCCGGTATTATTCCGGATGAATTTTCCGGCTTTTTTTACTGCAATGCAAACTTTTTTACAAACCGCTTCAGGTTTCATATTGATTTACCCTTCCTGTTGAAATAAAATAAACCCGAAATTCCGAGAAGAACCATAATAACCGAAAGAAGTTCCGCCTGGGTAAAAGCAAATGTGCCGACTGTATATTTTACATTCACCCGCATCAGTTCAATAAGGAATCGTTCAATGCTTGTCAGGATAAGATATATTGAAAAGAGGAATCCTCCCGTTGTGATTTTCTTTCTGAGAATCCAGAGGGCGGCAAAGATAAGTAACCCAATAAGGGTTTCATAGAGGGGGGTGGGATAGGCATTTCCGGTCAAACTGGCAAGTCCCATTTGTTCAAAGTCCTCTTTGAGCGAGATACCGAGGACATTATTCGGATAGTCATACGCCCATAGCCATGACGGCAGAAAAGAGAGCCATGCAGGCAGAGGATTGTCGTTGGGAATTCCCCAGTCGCCATCTCCTGCAATATGGCAGCCGATACGTCCTATTGCATAGGAAAGAATAAGACCGGGCGCTGCCGTATCGCTCATTACCACCCAGTTTATGCCATGACGATGCGCGTAATAGTATACGGCTGCCGCCCCGCAGATAAGTCCGCCATAAAATGTCAACCCGCTGAAAGAGAATATTGATCCGAGCGGGTCACTGATCAGTTCATCAATATTTTCGAGGTTATGGAAAATCTTGGCTCCGAGCAAACCGAAAAGTGCTGCGATGAGCAGGATGTTCCAGGCAAGTTGATGGGGTCTGACGGTGATTTCAGTAACAACAGGTTTTTCAAGTTTCTCTTTTTCTTTTTCGCGGTAACGCAGCCAGGTAAACAGCCCGGCAATGATTAATCCTCCTAAGATATTTCCCCGTGCCGATAAAACAAAATTTTGCGGGTTTTCAACAAAATCAGAATAATGAAAAACGGCTTCAAATCCTTTGAAACCGAGAATAAAACCGATAATCCCCTGAAGGAACAGTTCGGATGGTTTCGCTCTTTCACCTTTTACAATCTTTTGGCGGAAAGGATGTAGCAGGCCGGTGCTTTCTTTTCGCTTTAATTCAAGCAACATTACATATCCTCCTGCAAAAAGCGATATCGCCATAAAAAAACCGAAACTTTGCACCGGAAGGGGAATATAAATTCCAAAAATGTCAGAAATCAGATCGGATAGGGTAGGGTACATTGTTGCAGATTTTGATACAGGTTTTCCAAAGTTTTAAACTTTGGAAAACCTGTACAAAAGTAGGAAAACAACGCAAGGCGCAGGAAAAGGAAAATCTTTCCTACCTTTGCGCTCCTTAACAGATAACCCCTTAATACTATCTATATGGAATTTAAAGAGATACTTGAGTTAATAAAATTTGTGTCCAAGTCAGGGGTAAGTGAAGTAAATCTTGAAACCGGCAACTTCAAAATCAGGATACGATCGGAGTCCGGAAGAAGCCAGAATGTAACTGCACCGGTAAGGCAGGAGCCGGGAAGCGCTCAGCCGCTGCCTGTCGCTAACCGGCCTGTTAACAACCCGTCTCCGGAATCAGCGGTTCCGACCGTCACTGAACAGGTTATTGAACCGGTGAAAGAAATTAAGACGGAAGCCGGAAGTGATTCCTTATATACGCTCAAAGCGCCTATGGTCGGTACTTTTTACCGGTCACCTTCACCCGATAAACCCCCGTTCTTCAACGCAGGTGATGAAATTAAAAAAGGTCAGGTTATTTGCATCATTGAGGCGATGAAACTTTTCAATGAGATAGAATCGGATGTGAGCGGAAAGATTGTACAGTTGCTGGTAGATGATGCCAAACCGGTCGAATTTGACCAGCCGCTCTTTCTGATCCGGAAAGAATAAAAATTGTTTCTTCACGGAAGTAAATAAATTCACGCCACGAAATCTCTAAAACACAAAATCCCACAAAAATAAGGAATCGGATATTTTAAAAAATTCAGTGTAATTTGGTGTTTTTGTGGCAAAAAAAATTATTTAATGCTTAGTAGAAATTAATTTTATTACGGGAATAAAATTATATTTCTTCACGAATGTTCAAAAAAATTCTGATAGCCAACCGGGGAGAAATAGCCCTGCGCATCATACGAACCTGTAAGGAGATGGGAATTCCCACGGTAGCGGTTTATTCTACAGCCGACCGTGAAGCGCTTCATGTACGCTTTGCCGATGAAGCGGTATGCATCGGTAATGCGCCTGCCTCTCAATCATATCTGAATATTCCCAATATTATTGCTGCTGCTGAACTAACCAACACCGATGCCATTCATCCGGGATACGGATTTCTTGCTGAGAACTCAAAGTTCGCAAAGATCTGCCAGGATCACCAGATACGTTTTATCGGCCCCACAGCCGACATGATCAACGCCATGGGCGATAAAGCAACTGCCAGGATGACAATGAAAAAAGCGGGTGTCCCTGCAATTCCCGGTTCCGAAGGACTGGTACAGAGCACCGATGACGCAAAAAAAATCGCAAAAACCATCAAATATCCCGTAATGCTGAAAGCAACCGCAGGGGGGGGTGGAAAGGGAATGCGCATTGTGTTTAAAGAAGAAGAAATTGAGCCGGCATGGGAAGCGGCAAGAATGGAAGCATCTTCGGCTTTCGGGAATGGCGACCTTTATCTGGAAAAATTCATTGAAGAGCCCCGGCATATCGAGATACAGGTTGCAGGAGATCAGAAAAGCCGCGCCTGTCATTTATCGGAACGCGACTGCTCCATTCAGAGGCGCCATCAGAAACTTATTGAAGAAACTCCTTCACCCTTTATGACGGAACGGCTCCGCGAAAAAATGGGAAAGGCGGCAATACGGGCCGCAAGGGCCATCCGGTATGAAGGAGTGGGAACCGTTGAATTTCTGGTTGATAAAGAGAGGAATTTTTATTTCATGGAAATGAACACCCGTATTCAGGTTGAGCATCCTATAACCGAAGAAGTGATTGATTACGACCTGATCAAGGAACAGATTAAAATTCATGCGGGGATACCTATCAGCGGAAAAAATTATTATCCGAAGTTACATGCTATTGAGTGCCGGATTAATGCCGAAGACCCTTTCAATAGTTTCAGGCCAAGCGCTGGTCTGATAACCAGTTTTCACATTCCGGGTGGCCACGGAATACGGGTAGATACACATGCTTATGCCGGGTATCGGATACCACCCTACTATGATTCGCTGATTGCCAAACTCATCAGCGTTGCGCAAACGCGGCAGGAGGCGATCGCCAAGATGGAAAGGGCGCTGAATGAATTTATTATTGAGGGTATCAAAACCACCATTCCGCTTCACCAGAAAATCATGAAAAACAAGGATTTTATAGAAGGCAATTATACCACCAAATTCATTGAAACATATTTTAAGTGATTGAATTTTGTCCCGATAACTATAGGGATGAATTTATTAATCGGGTTTTCTGCCATTTTGTCCCGGAAAATTATGTGGCAAATATTTTGACTCATTCAGTCCTTTTAAAGTAAAAATCACCTGAATTCCGATGAAAGACAAAAAGGGAAATATTTCAGATAACGGTAAACAGCAAAACGGTAACCCTCCTTATGCAGCGGAAGCAGCAAGCGACAACCCCGGTTTAGGATCTGCCGGAACAGGGCTTCCGGATGAAACGGTAAGCGGTTCAGGCCCCGAAATAAAAGAACCTGCTGCCGAAGAGCGGTTAGCCGAAAAAACAAAACAATTTGATGAGATTAACGATAAATACCTGCGGCTCTATGCGGAATTTGAAAATTTTAAAAAACGTACGGCAAAAGAAAGAATAGAACTTATACTATCTGCCGGTGAAGGAATTATCCGTTCCATTCTTCCGGTCATTGACGACATGGAGAGAGCGGTTAATACAGGTACTGATTCGGAAGAAGGTAGAGCCATGCAGGAAGGAATCCGGTTAATACTTGCTAAATTCAAAAATATCCTTGCAGCGCATGGTTTACAGGCAATGGATACGGATGACCGTATTTTTAATCCCGATATGCATGATGCCATATCGCATATCCCTGCACCTGCTCCGGAACAAAAAGGAAAAATCATTGATGTTACCGAGAAAGGATACCTGCTCAACGGCAAAGTTATCCGGTATGCGAAAGTTGTAGTTGGTTCATGAAAAACAAATATAGGGCACCTCTAAAAATTATGATTCTTTTCCCCCCGCCTCTGGTTGGCAGATTTTCGCTAATTAAGAATAAAAATTCTGCGCTAATCCCTGCCTACCGGCAGGCAGGTGCGAAATTTGCGGGAGGTATTTGGGTTTTTAGAGGTTTCCATTATATATTGCGAATAAAATGTTGATTAAAAAATAATAAATGTCAAAGCGCGATTACTACGAAGTTCTCGGTGTTCCCAAGAACAGTTCACCGGAAGAAATTAAAAAGGCGTACCGGAAACTGGCGCTGAAATACCATCCCGACCGGAACCCGGGCAATAAAGATGCCGAGGAAAAATTCAAGGAGGCGGCAGAAGCGTACGAGGTTTTATCAGACCCCGAAAAGAAAGGCAATTATGACCGCTTCGGTCATTCGGGTGTAAAATTCCAGGGCGGGCAGGACTTTTCAATGGACATTGATGACATCTTTTCACATTTTGGCGATATTTTCGAGGGGTTCGGTTTCGGAACCTCTCAGCGTACACGGGGGGGGCAAAGAGTAAAACGGGGGAGCAACCTCCGTATAAAAGTTCGCCTTACGCTTGAAGAGATCGCTTCCGGTGTTCAGAAAAAGGTTAAAGTGAACAAAATGGTCCATTGCCGGCAATGCGATGGCAGCGGTGCCAAGGGGGGGGGTGGATTCAGTAACTGCCATTCATGCCGCGGCACCGGGTATGTTTCAAGAGTGACCAACACTTTTCTCGGCAGGATGCAAACCACTACTACCTGTCCCGATTGCAATGGCGAAGGCAGGGTAATCACTAATAAATGCCCGGGATGTTACGGACAGGGAATTGTACAGGGCGAGGAAGTTATTTCACTGGATATACCTGCCGGTGTCGGGAACGATATGCAGTTAACTCTGCGGGGCATGGGAAACGCGGCTCCTCAGCGGGGTGTTGCCGGTGATTTGCTTGTGCTCATTGAAGAAGAAGAACACCCGGTATTCAGGCGCGAAGGCCACCACCTCTATTGCGACCATTATATCAGTTTTCCGGATTCCGCTCTGGGAGCGCAGGTAGAAATTCCCACCCTTGACGGTAAAGCGAGAATAAAAATTGAACCCGGCACTCATTCCGGAAAAGTGCTGCGCCTCAAAGCAAAGGGATTGCCTTCCATGGACGGCTATGGAAAAGGCGACCTTTTTGTGAATCTGAATATCTGGGCGCCTCAGGATCTTTCAGTTAAAGAAAGGGATATCCTTGAAGCGCTTAACGCTTCCGAAAATTTCAAACCCCATCCGACCGGGAAAGAAAAGACCTTTTTTGAGAGAATGAAGGAGTATTTCAGTTAGAGACGCCCAAGTTAGGCGTCTGTACCTTCCGGGTATAATTTAGTGTTCCCCCCTTCATAATAATAATGCTTCTCAGCCGGGCGCTTGCAGGATAATAACGTTCATCCAGGGCAATCGCCTTTTTATAGGATGTAATTGCACAACCGGTATCCGCAGCCATCTCGCAGCAATAACCAAGGTTAAAGTGTAACTCCGGAGAGTCCGGATCAAATAAAATCGCCCTTTCAACAATGACTCTCGCTTTTCTGTAGTCATTATAGTATTGAAAATAAATTGATGCCAGGTTGTTAAGCACCGGTGAATAATCAGGATATATTTCCAGTGCTCTCAGATAATACTTCTCAATCTGCTGCACAAGGATTTCCTTTTTTGCAGCATCAGTGGTTGATTCCATCATCTTGTATAGTTCATCACCAAGCAAACTATGGGCTTTGCATGAGTTTTTTAGATGCCCGATGTCAGCAGAGTAAAGTGTAAGACGGTCCTTCCAGTCCGGGTTGCGGGAAACCACCCGGATTGAATACAGAAGCAGGATGAGGCAGACCACCGGATAAAAAAATGAAGGAAAAGGTTTTTTAATGCGGTTTTTTCCCTGATCTTTAAAAAGTGGGATCCGGAAAATAGACATAATGGCCAGGGCCGCTATCCAGCAGAATCCTGCCGATGCAGAATAAGCAAGCCGTTCAGCTATAATGCCATCTACGGGTGTAAGAAGATTAAGAAAAGGTGAAACAGGTATGAGAAAAAAAAGAATTCCGAATATCCACAAATGCCTGGAAGAGATTTTTTTTATTATAATAAAACATATAAGAATAAGGAAAATGGCGGTAATCCATATTATCGGATTATTCCACCCGGATATAGGGACCTGATTAAAACCATAATAATATGAAAGTGGATGAGGCAGAGCCAGCAAACGCACATAATAAGCCAGTGTGAACAACGCCATCGGGATTCGCCTGAAAAATTCCGGATCTGATCCCAACGGATTCTCCCAGTACCAATGAATTGTTGATCCTCCATCGGTGATATAGGTTCGTGCAAAAAATGCCGACAGTGCGATAACCAAATAAACCGGTAATGAATAAACCAATAATTTTTTCAATGAAACCGGTCGGAAAAACCAGACCATAAGGGGAATCAACACAAAAAAAACAGCAGCAGTTCTTTTGCATAGCAATGACAATATCAGCAGCAAAATCCCCGTTAAATAATATCTTTTTTTACCGGTATCCGTAAAAACGAGGAAAAAATATGCACTCAGAAGACATCCGGAAAGGCAAAGAAGTTCGTCACGGCTTTTGAGGTTATCGACCACTTCGGAATGTAACGGATGGGCAAGAAACAAGAGTGTTGTCAGCAGAGGGAAAGTTGGTGAAAATGAGGGATTAAGATTCAGAAGAAGGAGGTATAAAATCAGGCAGGTTAAAGCATAAATAATGATATTAATAAGATGGCTTATTTCAGGTTTTTCACCGAACAAACTGTACTCAATTGCAAAAGTGGCAAGCACTACCGGTCTGTAACCGAAACTTTGGCGCTCATCGGTATAATAGTGAGAAACAAAAATGGATGGAATACCCCGGATCCCGTTTAAAACTTGTTGATTATCCTGAATGACCAGGTCATCATCAAAAGAATAACCGTTTCTTAAACTGTTACCATAAAGAACAAACACACTGAATATAATCAGGAAGAAAACAAACAAATTCCTTCTTTTGTGGGAAACATCTGCAGTCATGGCGCAAAAGCAAACCTACGAATAAAATCCATTGTAACGATTTATCTATACCTTTGTACTTTCAGAAGGATTGCAAAATTGCATACCTGTATAAATGAAGGAATTGAAGCACACTCCCCGGGTTGAACCTTCGCATTATTTAACGGTTCTGTTTTTCTTTTCGCTTTTACTGCCTGCCATGCTTTTCGCACAGGACGATACCGGAATTCCGGAAAATAAAGGAGCCCTTAAAAAAGATGCTGAATATTTTTTTAAGGAAGGAAATTACCTCTCGGCATTACCCCTGTATCTGAAGTTAAAGGAAATGGAACCGGATAATATGGAATATACATACCGGGCAGGAATATGCTTTCTCTATAAAAGTGATCAAACCTTCCGCGCTGTCGAATTTCTGGAAAAGTGCCTCAGCGAATATCCCAAAGCGAAAGATATTAATTATTACCTCGGCAGGGCATATCACCTCAACTACCAGTTTGATGAAGCCATTGAACAGTTTAATAAGACCCTTGAATCCAAAAAGACAACAGAACCGGTGAAAAAACCTGCCCAGCGGTTCCTTGAAATATGCAACAATGCAAAAACCCTGGTTAAAAACAAACTTGTTGTGGAGATTGAAAATATCGGACCGCCTGTTAATACTGCTTCTTCGGAATATTTTCCCGTGATAACGGCAGATGAATCAATGATGATTTTTACCTACCGTGGTCCAAAAAGTACCGGAGGGTTGATGGATGATTACGGAAAACCCGACCCGCGCGGACAGTATTTTGAAGACGTAATGGTCACCTACAAAAACAGGGATTCATGGTCGGAACCGCAGGCGCTGAGCGACAGCATCAATACTAAAAAACATGATGCCTGCATTGCCCTTTCCGCTGACGGACAAAAACTTTTTACCTATAAAGATAATCCCGGTTTTACATCCGGTGACATTTATATCAGCAATCTTGACAGCAATGAATGGAGCATCCCCATCCGGCTCAATAACATCAATTCAAATGCATGGGAAGGAAGCGCCAGCATATCATCCGACCTGAAAACAATTTATTTCGCAAGCGACAGGCCCGGAGGTTTTGGCGGAAGGGATATTTATTACAGCAATTCCCTTCCGAACGGGGAATGGTCAATGGCGAAAAATATCGGAACACCGGTAAATACCGAATATGATGATGACGCTCCTTTTATCCATCCTGACGGACGCACTCTCTATTTCAGTTCAAACGGACATAATTCCATGGGCGGGTATGATATTTTTATATCAAAACTAGTTCGCAAAATTGACACAACCGGAGGTGAAACGCCTTCTTGGGATTCCCTGTCCTGGTCAATTCCTGAAAATATCGGGTACCCGATTAACACAACGGATGATGATAAATTTTACGTAGTATCTGCAAACGGGGTGAGGGGCTACTATTCTTCCGCAAGACCGGGCGGTTACGGGATGCATGATATTTACCTGGTGCACCAGAATAAATCACATATTCTTATGATGGTCAAAGGGCGCGTGTATGCCAATGATGAAGTTGCCGAGGCAATGATCGAAGTGACCTATAAAGAAAACAATAAATTGCAGGGTTTTACCAAAGGCGATGTCCAGGGCTCCTATAAATCAAATGCCGCTTCGGGAAAATACCTGCTCACCCTTTCTGCCGGTGGTAACTATAATGCGGGGTTTGAAGTTGCCGGATTCCCCCCCCATCCTGAAAATTTCGATGCGTCAAAAATAGACACCTTCGTTGAAATTATTAAAGATATTGATATATACTCCCCGGGTTATGTTTCCAGGTTTGCAAACCTGGACGGGCAATTAACCGCTAAGGCGGATAGTACGAAACCCCTCCCCGGAGTTACCGTATTTTTGAAGAATAAAACAGGTAATGTGACAGAACAGGCCATTGCCGACAAAGAGGGTCGGTTCAGGTTCCGCAAGATGCCGAAGGATGAACAATATTTATTATCTCTTTCTACGGATAAAGATGCTATTGTGAAAGGCAAAGCCCTTTCAGCGGGCAAGCCGCACGCGGGCCTTAAAATAAACGATACCCAGACCCGAGAAGACGGCACTTACCGCCTCGAAATAAAAGGGCTGCAATACATCAATATTGAGGGCGATGTTTTCTATGTTGATAAAAACGAACCGGCACAATTCATTACCGTATTCCTTGTCAGCGAAAGCGGCAACATTTCGCGCCAGACAGTTACCAACAAGGAAGGACATTTCAAATTTGAAGGATTGCCTGCCAATGAAAAATACATCATTTCCCTCTCTACCGATAAGAATGCCGTTGTAAAAGGCGTTACCCGTTCAGGCGAAAAACCGCAGAAGGATATTTCCCTGAATAATCAACTGACCGACAGTGAAGGAAAATTTTCCCTTACTGTTTCCGGTGAAAAAGAATTTGAGTGCGCCAGATCCTTTATTGAACTCACAGGATGGGACAAAATTGACCTCAATGACCCGAAAATTTATGAGGATATGCTGAAGAAGTACGGTAACGTTTCTCTTGAAGGGTTGATTTTTAAAGTACAGGTTGGCGCTTACAAGGATGTGAAAAATTTTAACTACAATGTCTTTTCCGACCTTGGAAAAATTGAACAGTCAACCTTGAAAGACGGGCTTACCCGTATGACAATTGGCGAATTCAAAACCCTTAATGAAGCCGAAAACCTCAAGCGCAAAGCCAGGGGGCGGGGCAAAAAAGACGCTTTCATTACTATGTTCTGCCGCGGTGAACGTAAACTTCTCACCGATGCCATAAAAACGAAGTTCGGGCAGTAGTCCTTTAGTTTTATTGATAATACTGGATAAAACCCTGCCTGCCCTGCCTACCGGCAGGCAGGCGGCAGACAGGGGTAAATTTAATATCCGGGAAAAGAAGGTATACGGGATAGGGTATAAGGGAATTGGGAATGTCGTTTTAAATTAATAACTTATACCTCTATTCCTTATAGAACCAAAATGCATAATTTTATCCCATTCACAGAATAATAGTTGAGTCCCCTCTAAAAAATGTCTCCCGCTGATTATCCGCCAGAGGACGGATCAGTCCTTTGGCTGACGCGGATTTTCGCAGAAATTTAATATCTGATTTTTAATAATTTACATCTGCGCTTTTCTGCGAAATCTGCGGGAAAATTAATTTTTTGACTTATTAGAGTGGACTCATAGTTATTAATCTCTCCTTGTCACCTCTTCCCGTCTCCTCTTTTCTCCCCCACTTGACCTTCCTTCCTTTCACCATTCCTTTCCGTCTTTGATTCAGCCGATAAGCCATACCCGGTACGGCAGTGAAACTTTTTTTAAAAAATTGAGTATAAACCCCATGTTTGGCATAAAATTCTTATATTTGCTACTTTCAGTATTACTGCAATGCCTCTCAATTTATATAAATTCTTAATCAGTTAATTCATCAAATTATTTTCAGATGAAAACAGTAAAAATTTTTCTGGTTGCAGCATTTATTTGTGCCCTATCATCCGGCTTCCTTTTCGCTCAGGGCTACGAAATGAAACCGGGTGAAGTGATTACCGTTTCACCGGAAGGCCAACTGCTGAATACCAATATACCGGCCACATCCAAATATTATGATGAAAACAGCGGTACTGCCGGCCGTACTGAAAAAAAAGGACTGCGGGAACTTTATAACAAGGACGGCAGGCCGAAAATTCCCGGCTACACGCCTACGGGTATTGAAGATGTGGATGCCGAAAACTATAAAAAAGCGAAAGTCCTCTTTGCACAGAATGACCCCGAAGGATATAAAAAATGGACGGAAAAATATTCCCAATTACCTCACCCGGGACACTTAACCGATATTGCGTATGAAGAATTTCTGAAAATGCCCGAAGCCAAGAAACAGCATATACTCTGCAATCCCGGGAAATACCGGGTGGTGAAAAAATCAGGTGAAATCGCAAAGTAAATTTTATTACCTGAAAACATTATGCGTACCATTTACCGATGCAGTATCCATGTCATACTGCTTTCCGTTTTTCTGATTAACAATTCATTTTCGCAGTGCGCCAACAACAACGTGCTGTGGATTGACCTTACCCCCCCCTGCCCGGGCAGCGATTATACTTCCTGCATCTTCGGTGGGGAATATGTGACCGTAAGCGTTACAAGCGGTTACACGTACACCTTTTCCACCTGCGGGGATACCGATTTTGATACGCAGATTACAACCTATAACCAGGGTACAGGGGTTCAGGTTTCCTATAATGATGATGGCTGCGGCTTGCAGTCAACCATTACCTGGACTGCCACTTTTACCGGTGTTTTAAGGGTACTTGTAGATGCCTACAATTGTGTGGACCAATCCACTTGCATGACCTTGACTGTAAGTTGTTCGCCTTCCGGCTGCCCGAGTTATAACCATCCCACCGTTGGTCTTCAAAACACTTACCTCGGTGCCTGCATGGTTTCTACCTGCTGCGCAAATTATTATGATGACGGTGGCTCCGGAGCAAATTATTCAAACTCTATCAACCAGATTTATAGAACCTTCTGCCCCAGCCAGCCGGGAAATTGCATCAGGGCGACTATCACTTCCATGTCCATTGAACCCAACGGAGGAGGATGTTATGATTGGCTATCCATAATAAACGGCCCGACCCAGAACAACCCCGTCCTATGGCAGGGATGTGATGTTATTGCTTCACCTAACACCCTATCCGGAAGTTGGACCAATCCCTTTACCAGCACTGATGCGAGCGGCTGCCTTGGGTTCAGGTTTTATTCGGATGGCACAGCCCCGCAGGCCGGATGGGCAATCTCAATAAGTTGTGTTGCCTGTGCCGGGGGTCCTTCTGCCACGGAAGATAATAACTGCTCCAATGCCAACGCGGTCTGTAACAGCGTAACCCCGGTTACGGGCGCTTCAACCGGGCCCGGGCTTACATCCGAGTGTGCCGGTTGCGTACTGGCTGAAAATTATTCCAACTGGTATTCAATTTATATTTCATCAAATGGTTCACTTTCTCTTACCATTGATCCGGTTAATAACCCTGATGATTATGATTTTGCCCTGTGGGGTCCGGGAGTATCATGCGCGAACATAAACTCCACCGCACCGGTACGCTGCAGTTATGCGGCAAACAATAACAATACAGGTATGTCGTGCGGTGCGGGCGATAACTCCGAAGATGTTACCGGAAACGGATGGGTGGAATGTTTAAATGTTTCTGCCGGCCAGACCTATTACCTGATGGTTAACAACTGGTCAAACAGCGGCTCAGGTTTTACTATTGACTGGACAGGAACAGCAGTTCTCGGTTCCCCCCCCGGATCGGTCGTTGTTCAGACAAACAATACCTGCCCCGGGCTTAATAACGGCTCTGCCTGCGCGGTGGTCAATGCCGGACTGCCACCATACAACTATTCCTGGAATACGGGCGGAATGGGTTCATGCATCGGTTCCCTGGCTCCGGGTACATATACGGTTACGGTCACTGACGGCAGCGGCTGCGTATCAACAGTATCAGGGACCGTTGGGAATTTCGGATCACCCACACCAAACGCTTCCAAAACCGATGCAGGATGTCCCGGTTCCTGTAACGGACAAATTAGCGCTGCACCAACAGGAGGCACAGGCGCCTATACATACAACTGGAACAATGGATGTGTTACGCAAATATGCAATTCCATTTGCGCTGGCACTTATACCGTAACCGTGAGCGATGCCAACGGTTGTACCGGATCGCAATCCGTCACGGTTAATAATTCCAGCACAAATTCATCAGCCCCAACAGGGATTACCGCAGCACCTGGAACAACAGTATGTTCCGGAACAAATGTGACGCTTAACCAAACTGGCGGATCGCTGGGAACAGGCGCAACTTATAATTGGTACACGGGCAGTTGTGGCGGGACCTTTATCGGGTCAGGCGCTTCAATAGTTGTAACTCCTGGCTCAACTACACAATACTGGGTGAGGGCGCAGGGTACATGCAATACAACTGCCTGCGCTTCAGTAACTATTACGGTTAATACAGTTTCTACTGCACCTTCAAGCATTACAGCCGCTCCCGGAACTACAGTATGTTCCGGAACAAATGTTACCCTGACTCAACAGGGGGGTGTTTTAGGAAGTGGTGCGGTTTATAACTGGTACACCGGAAGTTGCGGTGGAACTTTTATCGGTTCAGGCAACTCAATAGTAGTTACACCGGCTTCCACAACAACCTATTATGTCAGGGCGCAGGGAACCTGCAATACGACAGGATGTGCACAAATTACAATAACAGTCAACACTTCATCCACTACCGCAGCATCGGCAACTGCCGCGCCTAACCCAACTTGTGGCGGGGCAACTACTCTTACTGCCAATGGCGGTTCGCTTGGTTCCGGTGCCAACTGGCAATGGTATTCCGGTTCGTGTGGAGGCACTTTTGTAGGATCCGGTAATAACCTTGTAGTATCTCCGGCTTCCACAACAACATACTATGTTCGTGCAGAGGGAACCTGTAATACAACTTCCTGTGTAAGCGTTATCGTCACTGTCAATTCATCATCGACCGCAGCAGCCAGCGCTTCGGCTGCTCCTAATCCAACATGTGGAGGCGCAACAACGCTAACGGCTAATGGCGGATCGCTTGGAGCAGGCGCCAACTGGCAATGGTATTCCGGTTCATGCGGTGGGGCTTTTGTTGGTAGCGGTAATAACCTTGTGGTTTCACCGGGTGCAACAACAACCTATTACGTTCGCGCTGAAGGTTCGTGCAATACTACATCATGCGTATCGGTAACAGTAACAGTTAATTCATCATCAACTGCAGCGGCAAGCGCATCGGCTGCTCCTAATCCTACTTGTGGCGGTGCAACAACTCTTACCGCTAATGGCGGATCTCTCGGAACAGGTGCCAACTGGCAATGGTATTCCGGTTCATGCGGAGGCGCTTTTGTAGGATCCGGCAATAACCTTGTGGTTTCTCCGGCTTCAACGACAACATACTATGTACGTGCAGAGGGAACATGCAATACAACCTCCTGCGTCAGTGTTACTGTTACAGTCAATTCATCTTCCACTGCTGCAGCATCTGCATCGGCAGCGCCTAACCCGACCTGCGGAGGCGCGACAACATTAACAGCAATCGGTGGTTCGCTTGGCGCTGGCGCCAACTGGCAATGGTACACAGGGTCGTGCGGTGGTACTTTTGTCGGTTCCGGTTCACCGCTGGTGGTTTCCCCCGCATCCACAACAACATATTATGTCCGTGCAGAAGGGTCATGTAATACAACTTCCTGCGTCAGCATTACCGTTACCGTTAATACATCTTCCACTGCCCCTACCGGAGTCAACGCTACATCAAACCCGATTTGTGCAGGTAATTCAACCACGCTTACCGTACAGGGGGGGTCTCTCGGAACCGGAGCCAACTGGCAATGGTACACAGGATCGTGCGGTGGGACATGGGTTGCATCTGGCGGATCGCTAAACGTGTCACCCGGGTCTACCACTACCTATTATGTGCGCGCTGAAGGAAGTTGCAATACTACCGCTTGCGCCAGTGTGACTATTACTGTTAATTCTTCCTCCACGGATCCCACGAGCGCTTCTGCAGCGCCAAATCCGGTTTGTTCAGGTAATTCAACAACATTATCCGTATCTGGCGGGTCACTCGGTTCGGGCGCTTCCTGGCAATGGTATTCGGGCAGTTGCGGGGGTGCACCGGTCGGATCAGGCGCCTCATTAGTGGTTAGTCCGGTAGCAACAACAACATATTATGTACGGGCGGAGGGATCATGCAATACCACATCCTGCGTGAGTGTTACTGTTACCGTCAATGCGGCATCGACTGCACCGACAGGAATCAATGCTACCGCCAATCCGATCTGCGTAGGTAATTCCACGACTCTTACCGTACAGGGGGGGTCTCTCGGAACCGGAGCCAACTGGCAATGGTACACCGGTTCATGTGGCGGAACATGGGTGGCTTCAGGAGGATCGCTTGTCGTTTCTCCCGCTTCAACAACGACTTATTATGTGCGTGCCGAGGGAACCTGCAACACCACTGCATGTGCCAGTTTAACGGTAACAGTAAACACCCTTTCAACTGCACCGGCAAGTGCCTCAGCGGCTCCAAACCCTATTTGCTCGGGTAATTCCACGACTCTTACAGTTGCAGGCGGTTCGCTTGGTTCAGGAGCATCCTGGACCTGGTATTCAGGAGGGTGCGGTGCTGTTTCAGGAGGCATTTTTGCCGGCTCCGGGTCCAGTATTTCAGTATCGCCTGCTGTTACTACATCATATTTTGTAAGAGCCGAAGGCCCGTGCAATACTACCGCTTGCGTCAGTGTGGTAGTTACCGTCAATTCCGGATCCACTGCAGCCACCAGTGCAACTGCTGCACCTAATCCTATCTGTGCCGGTAATTCATCCACACTCAATATTGTTGGCGGCTCGCTTGGTTCAGGGGCTAACTGGCAGTGGTATTCCGGATCCTGCGGAGGAACTTTTGTGGGAACCGGTGTCCCGTTAGTGGTTAACCCGGCAGGCACTACCACTTATTATGTGCGCGCTGAGGGGTCATGCAACACAACTTCCTGTGTAAGTGTAACCGTTAACGTCAGTACAAATTCAACTGCCGCAACAAGCATTTCCGCAACTTCCAATCCGATCTGTGACGGCAGTTCAACTACATTAAACGTAGTTGGCGGTTCCCTCGGAACCGGTGCAAACTGGCAATGGTACAACTCAGGTTGCGGAACAGGATTCGTTGGATCCGGGAGTTCTCTGGCAGTGTCGCCATCTTCCACTACAACCTATTATGTACGTGCGGAAGGAACCTGTAATACCACCGCCTGCGTCAGTTTGATTGTAACCGTCAATTCGCTCTCTGCCGCTCCTACAGGTGCAACGGCAAGTGTAAATCCGATCTGCCAGGGAAATTCCACAACGCTAAATGTTACGGGGGGGTCACTCGGCTCAGGTGCAACGTGGCAATGGTATTCCGGTTCCTGCGGAGGAGCGCCTATTGGTTCTGGCGCTTCGGTTGTCGTCACTCCAGCTTCCACCGCTGCCGCGAGTATATCGGCAACATCCAATCCCATCTGCAACGGAAATTCAACCACGCTTACCCAGGTGGGGGGGGTATTGGGGACAGGTGCAAACTGGCAATGGTACACAGGTTCCTGTGGGGGAACCAATATCGGTTCCGGTCCTGCCATAAGTATTTCACCTTCATCTACAACAACGTATTATGTCCGGGCGGAAGGCACCTGTAATACCACCGCCTGCGTCAACATTACCATTACGGTTAATTCGTTGTCCACGGATCCTGCAAGCGCTACGGCTTCGGTCAACCCGATATGTCAGGGCAATTCAACTACCCTGTCGGTAAATGGCGGCTCGCTCGGCTCCGGTGCAACATGGCAATGGTATACCGGTTCCTGCGGTGGAGTTGGAGCAGGTTCAGGCGCTTCGTTGGTAGTTTCTCCGGCATCCACAACCACTTATTATGTGCGCGCTGAAGGAGCATGCAATTCGACCAACTGCGTAAGTATTACCATCACTGTAAATACGAATTCCACTGCGGCAACAAGTATTTCCGCATCGGTTAATCCCACCTGCCCGAGCCAGTCAACTACACTTACTGAAGTCGGGGGATCACTTGGAACAGGAGCCAACTGGCAATGGTATTCCGGCTCGTGCGGTGGAACATTTATCGGTAGCGGACCTTCCGTGGTTGTATCTCCTGCTGTCACTACAACTTATTATGTGCGTGCCGAAGGCACCTGCAATACCACCGCATGTGTTTCCATAACGGTCAATGTCACCAATACTTTATCAGCAGATCCCACAAGCATAACGGCAACAGTTAATCCTACTTGCCCAAGCCAGTCAACAACATTATCGGTAGTTGGCGGTTCACTGGGTACCGGAGGAACATGGCAATGGTACACCGGCAGTTGCGGTGGAGTACCTGCTGGCAGCGGTTTATCCCTGACCGTTTCACCTGCGGTAACAACAACCTATTATGTACGCGGAGAAGGAACTTGCAATACTACCGCATGCGTTTCCATAACAATAAATGTAACCAACACTTTATCAACCGACCCGGCAAGTATTTCGGCAACGGTAAATCCCATCTGTGCAGGAAGTTCCACTTCGTTATCTGTAAATGGCGGCTCGCTCGGAACCGGTGCTGCATGGCAATGGTACACCGGCAGTTGCGGAGGAACGGCAGCCGGCAGCGGATCACCACTTGTGGTTTCTCCTGCCGCCACCACAACCTATTATGTACGGGGGGAAGGAACATGTAACACTACCGCTTGTGTATCTCTGATAATAACCGTAAATCCTGTTGACGATCCGTCATTCTTTTATGCATCCAATTCTTATTGCCAGACCGCACCGGATCCAACGCCCACTATTACCGGAACTCCAGGGGGAACTTTTTCGGGACCAGCGCAGGTTGTTTTTATCAGTACGGCTACGGGTCAAATTGACCTGTCGGCAAGTACCGTAGGAGGACCTTATGTAATAACGTATACAACATCCGGAGTTTGTCCTGCAAGTTCTACATTCAATATCACTATCACACCCGCAATCACTGATGCCTCATTTGCATACAGCGATCCGTTCTGCCAGGGGGGGGTGAATCCCACTCCAACGGGTGCCGGAGTTGGCGCAGGCACTTTCACTGCAATTCCTGCCGGACTTATTTTTGCGGATGCCAACCTCGGCACTATTGATCTGACCGCCTCAGCACCGGGAACTTATGATATTAAAAATCTCATTCCTGCCTCAGGCGGCTGTGCCGCTGACTCGGCATTCCAGACCATTACTATTGACACTGCTGCCACAGTCAGTGCCGGTTCGGATGCAACCATCTGCGAAGGCGGAACGTATGCACTTTCCGGTTCCATTGGCGGAAGCGCTGCTTCAGGA
Source organism: Bacteroidota bacterium (assembly GCA_016193485.1). Taxonomy (GTDB): domain Bacteria; phylum Bacteroidota; class Bacteroidia; order JACPRZ01; family JACPRZ01; genus JACPRZ01. The sequence continues at coordinate 87,030 of JACPRZ010000043.1, forward strand.
ACCTGGTCGGGTGGGGACGGTACGTTTACTCCCAACGCCACCACTCTTACGGCAACCTATACACCGGGAGCAACCGATATTTCAATGGGCTCAGTAACCTTAACCCTTACAACGGATGATCCGTCCGGTCCCTGCCCCGCTGTTTCCGATGCCATGACCATAACGATAAATCCTGCAGCCACGGTTAGTGCCGGTACCGATGCAACCATTTGCGCAGGCGATTCTTATGCTCTATCCGGTTCCGTAGGGGGGGGCGCTTCTTCCGGATCATGGACTACATCGGGTGACGGGACCTTTACACCGGATGCCCTTACTCTTACGGCAACCTATACACCGGGAATAAATGATAATTCAATGGGGACCGTGACTCTAACACTGACTACCAATGATCCGGTTGGACCGTGCATTCAGGCCAGCGATGCTATGACAATTACCATTAACCCTGCCGCCACAGTTGGTGCCGGCAGCGATGCAACTATTTGCGCTGATGGCTGCCATACCCTGTCGGGAGCAGTTGGGGGGGGAGCAGCATCCGGCTCATGGACAACGGCCGGAGACGGAACATTTGATAATGCCAATCTCCTCACGGCTACGTATTGTCCGGGTCCCAATGATATTATTGGCGGCAGTGTGACCCTCACGCTCACAACAAACGATCCTGCAGGACCTTGCCCTGCCGTAAATGATGTCATGGTTCTTACCATAAATCCGATTGCAACCGTCAATGCTGGCGCTGATGATGCAATTTGCCAGGGAGCAACCTATACATTAAACGGAATAATTGGCGGCAGCGCATCATCCGGTACCTGGACTACATCCGGAGACGGACTCTTTAATAATGCTGCCCTGCCGAATGCAACGTATACCCCCGGTCCTAATGATATTTCAAACGGTTCTGTAACTCTGACCTTTACAACCGATGACCCGGATGCTGGCGGACCATGTACTGCAGTATCTGATTTCCTGGCTCTTACCATTAATTCCGATGCAACCGCAAATGCCGGCAGCGATGCAACCATCTGTGCCGGCACCTGTTATACCCTTTCGGGCGGTGTAGGGGGGGGTGCATCATCCGGCTCATGGACATCGGCAGGTGACGGAACATTTGATAATCCTAATCTGTTAGGTGCCACGTATTGTCCGGGTCCCAATGACCTGATCAGCGGCAGTGTGACGTTAACTCTCACTACTGATGATCCTGCGGGACCTTGTGTTCCTGCAACAGATGATATTATCATCACCGTTAATCAGGTTGCCACGGCTAATGCCGGATCCGATGCAACCATCTGTGCCGGAGATGTTTATTCACTCTCCGGTTCCATTGGTGGCGCTGCATCTTCATTGAACTGGACAACATCAGGTGACGGAAATTTCAGCAATTCAACAATACCGAATCCAACGTATACTCCGGGTCCAAATGATATATCATCAGGAACCGCGACACTCACCATCACCACTGATGATCCTGCCGGGCCTTGTCCTTCAGCGACCGATAATATGGTTCTGACCATCAATCCTGCTGCAACAGTCAATGCCGGAACGGACGGATCAGCATGCGCTGACAGCGTTTATAATCTCAGCGGGACAATAGGCGGCAGCGCGACCAGTGCAACATGGACTACATTAGGCGATGGAACATTCGGAAATGCTAATGCACTTAATACAACTTATGCACCAGGTCCAAGCGACATAAGCGGAGGCAGTGTTGTTATCACCCTTACTACCAATGATCCTGCAGGCCCTTGTCCTGCTGCGTCAGATAATCTTACTCTCAACATTACACCGCTCGACAATGCCGGATTCTCTTATTCCGCATCCACTTTCTGCATCACGGGCAGCGATCCCGCTCCAATTATCACAGGATTACCCGGAGGAACGTTCTCCGGACCACCGCAGGTTGTGATTGATCCTTCCACGGGAATAATTGATCTTTCAGCAAGCACTCTTGGCGGACCTTACACCATTACGTATACCACTAACGGATCCTGTCCGAACAGTTCAACATTCAATATCTCCATCACCACTTCACCGGATGCAACCTTCTCCTATAGCGATCCGTTCTGTGAAACCGATGCGCTCAATCCTGTTCCTGCGGTTGTGAATGGCGGCATATTCACCGCTGCACCGGCCGGGCTTGTTTTCGTGAGCGCCATTACCGGTGAAATTGATCTTGCCGCTTCAACGCCCGGCACCTATACGGTTCAGAACACAATTGCCGCAGGGGGGGGATGTTCAGCCGATTCGGCAACCGATGTTGTAACCATTGATCCCGCTGCAACCGTAAATGCCGGATCCGATGCCGGAATCTGTGAAGTTGACACATTGAATCTTACCGGAGGGATTGGCGGCAGCGCTTCATCCTCATCCTGGTCAACATCGGGTGACGGGACCTTCGGTAACGCATCATCCCTTAATACCTGGTATGCTCCCGGAACGGCTGATATTACTGCAGGAACTGTGACCCTCACTCTGACTACCGATGATCCGGCAGGTGTTTGCACTGCGGTATCAGATAACCTGGTGCTTACAATTACACAACAGGAAGATGCTTCCTTCTATTACCCGTCAGCCACAGTTTGCCAGACGGGAACGAACCCGCTGCCGGTTATCACCGGGACTCCTGGCGGATCATTCTCAGGTCCACCGCAGGTTGTATTTGTAAGTGTCGCTACCGGTGAAATTAACGTAGCATTAAGCACACTCGGAGGACCTTATACAATTACCTATACCACAAGCGGAACCTGCTCTGCAAGTTCAACCTTTAATATCTCCATTGTAACCGGATTTAATGCAACATTTGCCTATTCCGATCCTTTTTGCCAGGGAGGTTCAGCCACTCCAACCGGTGCCGGAGTAGGGCAGGGCACTTTCAGTTCAACGGGGGGGGTAGTGTTTACCGATATTGTTAACGGTACCATTGACCTTTCGGCAAGCACACCCGGTACATGGAACGTGACCAATGATATACCCGCTTCAGGAGGATGCGCTGCAGCTTCATACACCATATCAGTTATTATTGAACAGGCGGCATCGGTCAATGCAGGACCGGATGCGGAAATATGCGATGTGATTTATGCCATCACCGGTGCATCCATCAGCGGAAGCGCATCATCGGTAACATGGTCAACTTCAGGGGACGGAACTTTTGATGATCCCAATATCATCAACCCGGTTTATACTGCCGGAGTAAATGATCTTGCCATTAACACCGTTACCCTTACGGTTATCACTGATGATCCTGCCGGTGTTTGTCAGCCCGACACCGATTCGTTTGTACTTACCCTTGATGATCCTGCAACTGTTTCAGCCGGAGCGGATGATACAATATGTGCAGGTGATACGCTTCTATTATCCGGATCCATCGGAGGAAGCGCCACAACTTCTGCATGGACCACATCGGGAGACGGAACTTTTGGCGATGCTTTACAACTTACCACATACTATGTACCCGGAGCAGGCGACCTGTCATCGGGGTTGGTCACTTTTACCCTGACTACTGATGATCCTGCGGGACCATGCCCGGCAGTAAGTGACGATCTTACCCTCTATATCAATGGTCCTGCCATAGTTTATGCCGGTGTTGATACTGCGATATGCGGCAGCGGTTCTTATTTCATATCCGATGCATCAGTCAGCGGAAGCGCTTCTTCAGTAACATGGACTTCATCGGGTGACGGGACATTTGACAATATTTCTCTCACTAATCCAACTTATACTCCCGGGATCAATGATATGATTACCGGTTCCGTACTGCTGACCATTACCAGCGATGATCCTGTAGGTCCCTGCCCGGCAGTGTCGGATGCGATGACTCTTTCGCTTGATCCGCTTGCAATCGCCCTTGCTGGCAGTGATGATACGGTTTGTGCCGGTGATACGGTCGTGCTCACCGGAATTATCGGGGGGGGTGCAACTACCGGCACATGGACAACTTCCGGAGACGGAATTTTCGGAAACGCATCGCAACTTAACACATGGTATCTTCCCGGTTCTGCAGATCTTGCCTCCGGACTTGTCATTATTACCCTGACAACGGATGATCCTGCAGGTCCCTGCACGGCAGCAAGCGATAATCTTACACTTACGATCAATGGCCCCGCTATTGTTAATGCGGGACCTGATGCTTCGGTATGCGGTACGGTCTTTACATTTACGGGCGCTTCATTCAGCGGCAGTACGTCTTCAGTAACATGGACAACATCGGGCGATGGATCATTCACTGATCCGGCAGTAACCAATCCGACCTATAATCTCGGAGTCAGCGATATGATTGCCGGAACAGTTGCATTGACCATAACTTCTGATGATCCTGTTGGTTCATGCCCTGCGGTTTCGGATCAGATGGTATTGTCGGTTGACCAGTTACCAATTGCATTTGCTGGCGCTGATAATTCAATTTGTGAAGGAAGCACATATCAACTTACGGGATCTGTGGCCGGAAGCGCTACATCAGGGTTGTGGTCAACTACGGGAGACGGAAGTTTTGATGATCCGTCATTGCTGAATGCTGTTTACACCCCGGGAGGAGGAGACATTGCGGCAGGAACTGTAATTTTAATTCTCACCACTGATGATCCTGCAGGACCATGTGTTTCTACAGCCGATTCGCTGACACTCACCATAAATCCTGCACCGACAGCGGATGCCGGAAGCGCTTCAGCGCTTATTTGCAGCGGCAGTACTTATGGTTTATCCGCTTCGTATGGCGGTTCGGCAACATCGGCTTCATGGACAACTTCGGGTGATGGTTTTTTTGATGATCCAACTTCAACAACTGCAATTTATACTCCCGGTTCGGTTGATATATTGGCGGGCAGCGCAAACCTATGCTTCACCACTGATGATCCTCCGGGCGCCTGCCCTGCGGCTTCCGATTGCATATTGCTGAATATTGATGCAATGCCGGTTGCCAATGCGGGCGCAGATGATACTATTTGTGCCGGGACAACGGTTAACCTGGCGGGAACAATAGGAGGAAGCGCCACATCCGTTACATGGATAACTTCCGGTGATGGCACTTTTAATGATCCCGGAATAGTGAATGCCGTTTATTCACCGGGAGCGACTGATATTTCTCTTGAATCGGTGATGCTGACCATGATAACCGACAATCCCGCAGGTCCGTGCGACAGCGTTTCGGATTTCATGCTCGTTTCCATTATTCCTCAGGCAACCATTGATGCAGGACCCGATCAGTTCCTCTGTGGTTATGATGGTTACCCTGTGATGCTCGATGCAATAACTGGCGGGAGCACTGATGAAGTTTTTTGGACGACAACAGGAGCCGGTAATTTTGATAATCCCACTCTCATAAATCCGGTTTATTCCATGGATTCCATTGATGTTATCAACGGCAGCGTGAAGAATATTGTAACCGGGACCGATACGGTTGCCGGGTGCATGGCTGCCGATTCAATGACGGTTTTCATCAGCATAGCGCCTAATCCGTCAATAACCGCTGGAGATACGATAATCTGCGATAATGAAACTACCACACTCACAGCAACGGGCGGCACTGTTTTCTTATGGAGCACTGGCGCTACAACCTCAACCATCACGGTTGGACCTGACCAGACCGATACGTTCACTGTAAAGGTTACAAATGGTTCCTGTCTGCCGGTGGAGGATACAATTATTATATATGTATTACAGTCACCGGATGTTGAGATCACTACGCCCGAGCAGACCATTATTGACGGGCAGACCGTTCAACTGAATGCGACTGGCGCCACTACCTACTCATGGATACCTGATGAATACCTTGACAAGCCCAATAAGGACAACCCGGTTGCGACTCCAACCGATACTACCGTATTTATCGTTACCGGCACTGATGCCGTAACAGGATGTTCCGACATGGATACCGTGCAGATAAATGTTTTCGGCAAGGCGTGGATATTCGTGCCCAACTTTTTCTCGCCCAACAAGGACGGTAAAAATGACAAACTCAACATACTCGGACACGGTGTGACCGAGTTAAGTTTCATCATCTATGACCGGTGGGGTGAACGGTTGTGGGAACTTACCGATGTTACCAAGATCAACACCGATGACGGATGGAACGGCACTTTCAAGGGAAAACCGCTGCACTCGCAGGTTTTTGTTTACCACATGATGGCTAAATTCTCCGATGAATCCACTATGGAGGAACAGGGGAATGTGACGATGGTGAGGTAAGATTTTGTATTCCTGCAAGTAAGGTAATTGTTCAAACAGGTTCGTTTACCGTTACTACAATATTGACAATTTCTCTTTCAGTTTATCTACCTGGTTTTTTTTCTCCGGAGCGCGTAAATCCGAGGATGTTTTTGTGAAATAGCGGTGATTCTCCAGGAATTTTATCTGTAGTTGTATCCATTCTTTTTCGGTGAGTTTTGCGCCAATTGCGGTAAGTTCCTGGAATAAAGTTTGCCCGATAATCCAAAAGTCCTCTCTTCCGAGGTAATCAAGGTCGGCATCGCAGATGATCTCCTCAACAGGGTTTTGCGGGTTCTGCGGAACTTTTGTCGCCATGATAAGTCCGCATATTTTTTCAATTTCTCCGGGCAGAAATCCGAACCCGGGCAGGTTTTCTTTTGCAAGTTCGCATCCAACTTCTTCATGCCCTTTATAAACCTTTGTGAAACCTGAATCATGCAACAGGGCTGCGGTGCGCAAAAGTTCAAGATCCTCTTCGCTGATTTTTTCGCGCAGGCCTATGTTGAATGCGGCAAAATATACATCCAGCGTATGATGAAATCCGTGGTAGGAAAGATGTGCCGGCAGTTCAGTTTTTAATTTTCCGCTTATCCATTGTTTCACTGCAAGGAATCTGTCAGTACCTTTTTCCTCACCAACAAAATACATATCTATTTCCCCTTTTCCTTTGGCAGCCAGTTTACCGCGGTACTCACATTCATAAAAGGGCTTAATCAGGTCGTATGTCCGTTCCGAGACATTGATCCTGCCTGCTTCGCCATTGCTTTCCATGCGGGAAGCGGTATTGACCGTATCGCCCCAGATATCGAAAGTAAATTTTTTGGTTCCCACCACACCGGCTATAAGGGGACCTGAATTAATTCCTACCCTCATCTTCCATTGAAATTCGGCCGTCTTGGCCCTCTCTTCCAGAAAAGCGAGCATCTCATGTGCCGCCCGTACACACTGGAGCGGGTGAAGGTCATTTATTCTGGGAACACCGCAGGCCGCCATATATGCATCACCTATGGTTTTTATTTTTTCCATATCGTATTTATCCATGATGCGGTCAAATGCCCTGAAAATATCGTTCAGTTCATTTATAAGCACCTGCGGCTGTATTCCGGATGAGGTGGAAGTAAAACCCTTGAAATCGGTAAAAAGAATGCTTACTTCATCATACCTTTTCGGCACGGTGCTGCCTTTTGCTTTCAGTTCATCGGCAACCGACTGCGGAAGAATGTTATGCAGCAGGTGCTCCGACAGTTCTTTTTCATGCCTTAATTCTTTTGTGCGCTCGGCAACCTGTTGTTCAAGGATTTCATTCTGTTTTTCCATCATGCGCCTGCGTTCCTGCTCCCTGCGGAGGATGTCCTTGCTCAACCGCTGATTCTCAATGGCGCTCACCACGATATTGGTAAGCAACTGTAAAAAATTCAGATGCTTTACTACATTGCTTATCGCTGCGCTTTCGCTTTCATCATCATCGTCACCGAAAATAAGGTAGGCAAGGGGCCGGTCTCCGCGGAATACCGGTACTACCATATCAAATGGTTTGAAAACCGGATTTTCAGCGGCATTGACAGGCGTGTTTTCATTGAACTGCAACAGGTGCTGCTCCACATCAATGGAGTTTATCTCATTTTCGCTGACGCCATATTCAAGCAGGCAGCGCCATTTTGCATATTTGGCAAACAGAACAAGGCGGTCAATTTTCAGTTGGTCCTGGACAAATGCGCGGTATTTTTCTAGAATATCAAGAGTTGAATAATTCATATTGATGGCGCTGGTAATGTCCATCATTGCTTTCAATTGAAGGTCTTTGACCTGGATACGGTCTTTTAACCGTGCGGTCTTTTTTTCGATAATATCGTTCAGGTCGTGGTCGTTCACTTTAAGGGATGAAAATAAAGGTACAAACGTAGGGAAAAAAATGCACGGGCAGACAGGTTTAACCATTCAAACCAAGAAGGGATCCGGCAGTTTCATTACTCTCTCCGGCCATCTTCAGCGGGTTCTCAAGAAATTCTTTCACTTTTACAAGGAATCCGACCGATTCCCTTCCGTCAATGATGCGGTGGTCGTAGGACAAGGCGATATACATGATGGGACGGATTTCCACTTTTCCATTGACGGCAACGGGTCTTTCCACAATATTATGCATGCCAAGAATGGCGCTCTGGGGGGGGTTCAGGATGGGTGTGGAGAGCATGGAACCGAAGATGCCTCCGTTGGTAATGGTAAAAGTGCCGTCTGTCATTTCATCAATGGCGATGGTTCCGAGGCGTGCTTTTTCGGCAAGGCGGTAAATTTCGGTTTCAATCTGAGCCATGGACATTGATCCGGCATTGCGCAATACCGGCACCATCAGTCCTTTGGGAGCGCTGACAGCAATACCGATTTCGCAATAATGATGGTAAACAATATCATCTCCGTCTATCATTGCGTTTACCGATGGAAATTCCTTTATGGCGAGGCACACCGCACGTGTAAAGAACGACATGAAACCAAGTTTTACACAATACTTTTTTTCAAATTCATCTTTATATTTTTTCCGCACTGCTATTATTGCGCTCATATCGGCTTCATTGAAGGTGGTAAGCATGGCAGTGCGGTTTTTGACGGCAACGAGCCGTTCGCCAAGTTTTTTGCGCAGTGGCGACATCCTTTTACGCTCCTCATTTCTCACCGCTTTTGAGAGTGGTGGTTTTTCTGATAACGCATTAAGCGCATCAGTTTTAGTGATTCTGCTGTCCTTACCAGTACCATTAATATCACCGGCATCAATATTTTGTTCGCGCATCAGTTTTGCCGCAGCAGGAGATGGTACCCGGTATGCATAAGATTTTTCCGAAGCGGCTGATGCAGCAACAGGCACTTCTGTTTTTTCAATTCTTTCCTGAGCAACTCCGGATGGAACACCTGCTGTTGTTCCAGTCACTGATGCAGGTTTCTGACCTGCGGTGTCAATGGAACCGATCACTTCACCGACTTTTACCGGTACGCCTTCTTTTATTTTAATACGGAGTATCCCCGCCTGTTCTGCAGCAACGGCAAGGGTCGCCTTATCGGAATCAATCTCGCATATCTCTTCGTCTTTTTCAATAAAATCGCCATCATTTTTCAGCCAGCGCGAAACCTGCACTTCGGTGACCGACTCACCGGGAGAGGGGACTTTGATATCAAGCGTCATAGCAGGAAGATTTTTGGAGCAGGGATTTTTGTGATATACGGTTCAAAAGTAGATATAATTTTGATGATAAAAGATTGTCTTTTGCCCGGTTAGTAACAAGCGCCACATGGATCATAAACCAAATAGCAAAATTTCCATTCCCTTTTTGAAAACAAAATGCTAACTATAGTATGTTGTGCAGATTGCATACTATAAGTAGTATTGCCACCAATTTATATTATGGCTAAAAAGAAAAAGAAAATTTTAATTGCTTTTGGTGAAAAAGTAAGACAACTCCGAAAAGAGAAAGGTATTTCACAAGAAGAACTTTCATTTAGAGCTGACGTACATAGAACATATATTGGAATGATTGAAAGAGCAGAAAAAAACATCACTCTTACAAACATTGAAAAAATTGCAAAGGCATTTGAGGTTTCTGTTAGCGAATTAATGTCTTAAAATTATGGGAAGCAAAGCAAACAGGACAAGAAAGAAATGGCAAGATTACAGCGGACTAAAAGCAAGTTCGGCAGAGCAAGATTTTTATACAGTATTTTCAAATCTTTTTAAAGATTCAAACTTCCAGATACGGGCAAAGCCGAATGAGTTTAGCAATATTTATGTGGACATTAAACTTAGTAAAAAGGTATTATCAGAAATTTACATCCCTCATACCGCAATAACAAGGCACGGAGTGTTTCCTGACTATGCAATAGATAATTTTAAAACTAAAAAAACACTTTACATTGAAGTCAAAAGGCAAGATGGCTGGATAGAAGGTGGAGTGCGTTCAGATGGCAGAGAAAATGCGCATGAAAAATCTTCTAAGTTTTTTACCCCTGGTTTATTAAAAATATTACGGGCAAAAGGAAATCTTGGCGAAGATGTGTTACCATTTTGGACGGTCTTTCAAGGGAATATCACCAGAGACCCTTGCCGTGTAAGAGAGATTACTTGTTGGTATGATGAATACATTGCTCACTATTATTTTTGGAGAGATTCAAAAAATCCAATCCCGTTAATGAAACACTTCAACAAACATTTAAAGCGCCTCTTGCTCTAAAGTTTGTTCTTCGTATTCTTCTCTGACATCTAATCCCCAGACAGACCAACCTTTAGGTTTTTTACGAGCAAATAATTCAATTCGGTTTTGCGTTGGAAACATTTTTTCAATTCCTGCAAGGACTTCTTTGGGTTTTTCGCTATGCCTTCCTCTTGGACTTTTTACAAGTTGTTGAATATTTCTTGCACCTCTGGGACTTGGGATTCGTCCGCGCTTAAAAACCAAACATAATTCGCAATTAGACAATGTGTATTGCCCTGGATTATGATTCATTTTATCCCATATAAATGCAACTGTTCTGTATTCAAAATCCCATGCCTTTCCCAACTCAATAGCCTGTTCCAGGTGCGGACTTGTTGCCCACATAAATAACAGACAATCATCCTTTGCGATTTCATGAATTGGTATCTTCATGATCTCCGGAGTTTTTAAAGTAGGATACTTGAAATTTGCAGAACTGATAAAAATTTTTTTGCTTACATCAAAATTTTCAGCCCTTCCGCTTTTATCAAACTGCATTTTTCCATTGTAATCCCATGGCGGGTCGGCATAAATAATATCAAATTTTTTATCGGGCAAGTCAGGAAAGACTCGGAAGATCATTTCTTTTAGTTCTTCTTTGCTGTTCTGCATTATAAATCGTGTAGCCGGTTAACTTACGACCATTGCCATTGTGAATCTCCAATTCAGGCGACTTCAACTCTTTGGAGAATATGTCAATTTGTATTTGTTTCATTTGCCTTGTGCTAATTATATACTGATGCTGAATGATTTTGTGCTGACGCTTGGATACGGCATTCTGACATTTATCGTCAGAACAAATCATTCAGGTCAGTATAGTATGCAAATATAAAATCTTTATTTTAATTACTTCTGCAGCAAACTTATTTCTTCATCAACTCCTTCGCTTCGTTTACCGGTATCCTCTTTCCTTTATGGAAAGCGATGACAAACGCTTCTTTGAATCCTTTGCTTTTCATCTGGTTCTGCAGGGCGATAACAGCATCGTAATTGGTTTCACTTCCTACCGTGTATTTGTAAATCCCGCCATCCTCGTAATAACCTACACCCGTAACACCGTTGAAGTTTTCCGGGGTAAGGGATTTAAGTTTGGTTGAGGTGGATATTTGTACTTTTAAAATTACTCCTTCGGAATATGGTATTTTTCCAGTATCGCTTTCCTCGCCAACTAATTTCACATCGCCTGCCTGCACTATGAGCATTTCCACACGCCTGTTCTTCTGCCTGCCGGCAGGAGTAGTGTTATCGGCAACAGGATATTTCTCACCGAAATATTTGAGAACAATGCGGTCACCTGAAATTCCTTTGCTTACCAGGTACCGCTTTATCGCTTCTACCCGTTTCATTGAAAGAATAAGGTTGTATCCGTCAGGGCCGATATTATCGGTATGGCCGCCAAGTTTTAATTTCCAGGCGGGTTTTGCAGACAGCATGGTCGCAAGGTCATTCAGGGCGCTGTACGATTCAGGGCGTATTACATCAAGCGCAATATCAAACTCCAGGTTATTGAATGCAGTGTTGAGAATATTTTTTTCATCGCTTTTCAGCACCGCTTTCACATCAGTTGCTTCAAGTAAACTCAGGTTCACGAGGTCTTCGGAAGGCAGTTTTTCATAGTGGAAATAACCGTCTTCTCCTTTAATGATTTTCCGCATCGCCTCACCCTTTGCAATTATTTTCAGTTCCCTCAGTTTTGCCGTGTCACCACCGGCAAGAAGGAAGAGAACATTTTCTTCCGGGGGAAGTTTTTCAAAAACAAAAAATCCGTCTTCATTCCGGGTACCTATCATCAGGGTATCGCCTTCAGGGCTGATTACATAAAGTTTGACTTCCGATTCCGGCAATTTTTCAAAACGGTAATAGTTATCCGGTCCTCTCTTCGCTTTCTGGATTGATCCACCGGCAACTATGGTGATATCAGGATCATCCATCCCGGAAAGGGCAAAAAAGTAATTCGGGTGGTCGGGTAAATGTTCAAATACGAACATGCTGTCTTCTGTCATCTCGGCAACTTCAAGAGTATCGCCTTTGGCATCTATCATATAGAGTTTTACCTTGCTTTCGGGCAGTTGCCTGTAATGGTAAAATCCGTCATCTTTCAGCACGAGCGGCACTATATTTCCTTCGCTAAGTGCGTAGATTTCATCAACTAATTTTGTGTCATCATATTTTTGAAGGTCAAAGCGGTCTTTCGGGTCCATGGGTAGTTTTTCAAATACAAAATAACCGTCCTGGCTTTGCACTACGGTGCGTACGGTGTCGCCTTTGGCTCCGATGAAATGCAGTTTCATCGGACAACCTTTGTTGTTACGCGGGCCTGGTTCATCGGGGCACCGGTCATCTTTATCCACAATTTTATCATTGTCACGGTCGGGACATCCTCTGAGGGCGATCATTCCGGGTACGGACGGGCAATCGTCAAACTTATCAATCACTTTATCGCCATCGCTGTCGGGGCAGCCGGCAAATTCTTTGGGACCTTTTGTACTGGGGCACTCATCATCTTTATCGCGTATGCCGTCTTTATCGCGGTCGCGGTCACCGCGGCCGAAAGTGAGATTCAAACCGAACCGTACATGGGCGTTTTTTGATTTTTCCGGGAAGAAAGCACCGTAAAAATTATCAGTTACAATGTAAAACTGGAAAAATGCCAGGTTTAATGAAAGTCCGGCACCGAGGTTAAAATAACTCCTGTTAAAAATTGAATAAGAGAGCGTGCCTCCAAACCACCGGCCGAACCGGGTAAATGAAGTAACACTGAAACCCGGATAAAAATGACGTTTGAATTTTTCACCATAGAGGGAAATGGCCACATTATTTTTTTCGTTGATTTTGTAAATGCCTGTGAGGTAAATCTGCGGTGAGAGCCAGTTGGTGTATGGCTTATATGTTTTCCTGATTTTAAAGGTTCCTTCAAGCGAATCGGCAATAGGTTGAAAAACGTCAATAGTATCCGACTGCAGAGACCGGATAAAAGCGGTAACATCAACTCCTTCATATTTGAATGTTGCGCTGTCGTTGGCAAAATTGCGCACATAGTCCTTCCACCGGATAAAACCAAGGTCAATGATGGAAGCCGAAAAATCCCATTTTTCATCGAGTGTATACGTACCTCCGAGGTCAAACCCGAACCCGCGGTTTTTCATACCAAGTAAATATTTTTTTGCATCAATGGTTTCATCGGTATCATTCATGGGACCCGAAGTATTTATCAGCCAGTCGGCATTAAAGGTGATGTCGTAGGTTCCCGTATCGGTCTGAAGAGAAAGGTCGCTTTTGGCTGTCCAGATATTGGTCATACCGTAGAGATATTTGAAACGGCCTCCGATGTTGAATTTTTCCTGGAACCTGTGCACCCAACTGAGTCCATATTCCCGGTAATGGATGGCATCAAAACCGATATCTTTGAAGGAAGCCAGCCCGCTGGCATCATCAATAAAAGCGCCATTACCTTTCCACAGGAGTTTTACAAAATCGCGGGGGTATGTCAACCGGAGAAACACTTTTTCAGTGACATTAAGAGCGAAATAATTATTTTCTTTTACCCTGAATCCAACGGAAAGTAAATCAACCTGTGTCCCGAATGAAAGATGGTTTCTTTTGGCAAGTTTTTTAACTACATTATCCATATCAATATAGAGCGAATCGTCTCCACGGATTTTTAAAGCATCTGCAATCCGGAATCCGCTGTGACTGAATGAACCGTAAACCGAAGAAATAACAGGCAGCCCAATGTTTACCTTTGCAAACGGAAAATATGCCGGGTTGGTGTACGTGTACTGGGGAACGGTGTACAGGTTATGCAGTGTAAGGTCCTGCTGGGCAGATGATATCAGCGGACTGAAAAACAGAAAAAAGAAATAAAATAAAAATAAAAGACGTTTTTTCATCGGATATCTGGAAAAGGGAATACAAAGATAGTAATATCAGGGAGAAAGGGAGCAAGAGAGCATGTCAGAAAATAATGAGTATTTGTTACTATTCACTCCAAATTACAAATTATTATTGGTCATTGCAATTTAACTCTGTGTAACTCAGTGTACTCTGTGCTCTCTGTGTTGAAGAATTTTTCCGCCTGAGGCGGATCTGTCCTTTGGCGGATAACACAGAGTTCACTGAGATAACAGAGTTTCACAGAGGGGATGAATAGTAACGAGTATTTTATTAATATCGGAAGATGTATTCAAACGGTAACCGGATATTTAAGAAAAAAGACCCAAGTAACAAGCCCCAAGTCCCAAGTTCCAAGGGGTTTGTCCACGGAATTTGGTTCTTCAATGTTTCACAAAGGGAGATTGTTTTATTATCCGTTTTATTTATTATTTCAGCGATGATTATTTCGATTGAGGGTGGTGATGCTCAGAACGCTGAAAATTTCAAAGAAAAACAGATGAAATATGAACGGGTGAAGAATGCTTTCCGGGAAAAAGAGAAAACGGTAAATGAGATGCTTGCGGCAAAAAATCTCTCTGCAGTCCGGCTGGAAATTTTTGTCCGGATTTTCAAGACGGAAAAAAAGGTTGAAGTATGGGGTAAGAACCGGGAGGACTCGGTTTTTATCCCGTTAACAGATTATGATATTTGCACATCGTCAGGTAGTGTGGGTCCTAAGCGCAAGCAAGGTGACGGGCAGGTTCCTGAGGGTTTTTACCACATCGAACGTTTTAATCCAGTAAGCAACTTTCATCTTTCTCTTGGTATTAATTATCCTGACAAATCGGACAGAATTTTGGGCGGGGGAGGAAATTTAGGCGGGGACATATTTATTCACGGCAATTGCGTAAGCATTGGTTGTATTCCGATAACCGATGATAAGATAAAAGAACTATACATCCTTGCTGTGGAATCGCGGAACAACGGGCAGGAAAAAATTCCGGTTCATATTTTCCCATGCCGGATGGACGGCAGTGAATTTGAAGGATTGAAAAAAGAGTATGCCACGTATAATAAACTCCTGGAATTCTGGCAAAATGTAAAGGAGGGATGGGATTATTTTGAAAACGGGAAAAAAGTACCAATAGTGTCGGTTGACGGCAGCGGAAAATACAAGTTCAGGCCTTAATCCGAATCCTCGCTGGTCTCTTCCCTTTTGATTTCACCCGGAATAAATTTCCCTTCCCTCAATATGTAGCGGTCTCCTTTGGAAAGAACATGTACGGTAAGATTCTGAATAGAGAGGGGGGTGCCTTCTTCAATATCAGAAATATTGGTATATTTAATATTATGTCCGTCCACGAGTATGACAAGCCCGGTGCCGAGGGTTTCGAGGTTATCGCCATTGGTTACAAGCACAGCAGTATTTTCTCCGAGCCCGATCCCTATACAGGAAGGATTACCGACAACCGCCTGCGCCAACCGGCCAAACCGTCCCCGTTTTACAAAATGAGTATCTATGATTACATCCTGTATCAGTCCCAGACCGGTTGTAATTTTCACCGATCCTTTCAATAATGCCTCGCTGGGGCTTCCTGTATAAATCATGGTATTGGACATCGCCATTGCTCCAGCGCTGGTGCCTGCAATTACGATATGGTCATTTTTGTAACGGTATTGGAGCAATTCATGAAGTTGTGTTCCCCCCAATGTGGAACTGAGCCGCATTTGATTTCCACCGGTGAACATGATGCCATCGGCAGTTTCCAGCCGCCTGATAATATCGGGATGGTTCGCTTCTTCGCGCGAGCGTATATGCATCAGTTCAATGCGGTCGACATCAAGCCGTTTGAATGATTCTTTGTAAAGATTTCCGATTTCTTCCGGTATTGAGGAAGCGGTAGTGATCACTTCCACATGTTCGCGTACTTCCTGTATCTCATCAATGAAACGGCTAAGAATTTCGGGTTTGAAAAATTCAAGATTTCCGGCCGGCTTAAAATTTCCTTCATGTTCAGAGCCCTTATCTTCCCTCCCCCCGATGAGAATGAGTTTTCCTACCGGTGCATCGCCATTGCCATTCCGGCCGTTACCCCATTTTTTTGAATTTCCCTCTGAATTTCCAAACATAAATTAAAACTAAGGCAAACGTATCATTAGTTGCGGTACAAAAACCGGAAGAAGAAGAAATTTTTTAACCGGTGATTGTTAACAATGGTTCGGTAAAAATTTACCCGAATGAATGTACCGGTATATTATGAAAAGAAACGGGGGAGAAAAAAATATCTCTTTTCAAATCTGCGGTTTTGTCTGGTAAAGATACCGCACGGTATCTACAAATCGCAGAGAAATTTCATAACTGCCGCGCCCGGAGGAAGCGGAACGCAGATCGGAAATATTTATGTCATAACTGACTCCGATGGAATAGTAAGCCAACTGAAGGTGAGTTGATAAAATAACCGCATCCTTATTTCGGTAATGACCTCCGAAAGCGATGGAAGCGCCTTTCAGCCGCCCTGTATATTTTGACTCTTCTTTAAGCCGGTACCGGATCAACCCCCCCGTAAGCATTTCTGTAGCCGGTCCCTGTTGAAACCAGGCAAGGGAAGGCAGGATGGAAAGCGGGGTATTTTTTATACCGATGTTGCCGGTGGCATGCGCTGTGAATTTTCTGAATAATTTTTCATCAGGATTATTATAGAAGGAATAATTCGGCTGATTAACATGAAACATAGCCACTCCCGCGGATAACTGCAGGTGATCATTTGCATTGATTGATTTTTCGTCCTTATCGAGATACCAGTCAAGTCCGGCTCCCACATCCGGCTGGGTGAAACTTTCATTCTGGATGGGGCTTGCAGGGGTAATTGCCGGGTTCCATTGTTTTCCGTCATACTGACTTCCCCACTGAAGTTTTGATGCATCAATACTCCGGTTGAGCACACCGCCAAGAAGGCCGGCAGCAAATATCATTTCCTTAGTGATCATAACGTGATAAGCGAGCGAAAGGTTTGCCTGCAGGGCATGCATTGAGGCATCACCGGCATTGTCATTATACAGGGTAACACCCCAGGCAAGTCCCTGTCCGGGCGCTTTTTTGAAGAAGAATGGGGTGCGTTTTTTATCCACATCGTCCCATTTTTTCTTGTTCATACGCATGCAATAGGATACCGAAAATGTTTTATACGGAACCGCCACACTGCGCCATTGTTCCTTATAATTTAATTGTGCTTCCATATACCCGTTGGCTCCGGTCATGGCAGGATTCAGCAGATGAGGGGTGAAGTAATATTGGGAAAAGTGGAGGTCCTGTGCGAAAGCAAAAAGACCTGCCGCCAGGAAGTTTACGGTAATACCGGCAGTAAGTAAATAGTTGTTGTATGTTTTCATAGGAAGGCGGTTGGTATTAAAATCGGATTATGAAATCAGGTTATTGATTATTGATGACACTTGTTCCCGTACCGAAAGATTTTCGATATAACGGGAAGGATTACCCAGGTATGGACGGATATTTATCATGGCTTCAAAATTGATCCACTCCTCTCCTGTTTTATCCGGGAATAAATTCACACCCCACAGGTCTTCATCGCGGGAACCATCATCCATCAATGCTTTTTCACCATCCGGATGCGTTTCAGCCCCAGCGTAAATTACCTTTCGGACAATATCCACAACCGCTTTTACCGGTTCCGGATCACCATCCCTTTCCTTATTACAATCCTTCAATTCTTGTTTTGATACAGGCGCCTTAATGAGTTTCATAATTCTTCCCCGAGACGAAAATAAGAAAAATTATGATTCGCTATAAGACGGATACCAGGGAGGGAATGCGGATATGAATTATTCCCGGTAAATAAAAACCTTTGCCTGACCATCGGTATTGATATAACCACGGTACATTCCATCCGAATTAAAAGGCATTGCAATGTTTCCGTTTTTATCAACTGCAATGAGTCCGCCTTCACCGCCCATTTTTTTCAATTTAATGTTAATAATATCCCCTGATGCCGATCCGAGAGAGGCGCCTGAATATTCCATTCTTGCGGAGACATCATAAGCGGTCACCGTGCGGATGAAATATTCCCCATGGCCGGTGCATGATACAGCGCACGTTTTATTGTTGGCGTAAGTTCCTGCTCCGATAATCGGGGAGTCACCTACCCGGCCGAATTTTTTATTGGTCATGCCACCGGTTGAAGTTCCCGCTGCAAGGTTACCGTATTTATCGAGGGCGACAGCCCCGACAGTTCCGAATTTTTTCATTTTGAATTCCATGTCAAAATTTTCCTGTATTGAACCTGAAGTATCGTCAGCGTGGTCGAGAGCCGGCTTCTCATGTTTTTTTATTTCCTGCAGTTGCCGGTAGCGGATCTCATCGTAAAAATAAGAGGTATCGACAAGTTCAATTCCATGTTCACGCGCAAATGCCTCGGCACCGCGGCCGACCATCATCACATGAGGCGACTTTTCCATTACCGCCCTTGCAGCCGTGATCGGGTTTTTAATAATCCTGACGCTAGCCACCGCTCCGGCATTCAGTGTTTTGCCGTCCATTATTGCGGCATCCATTTCGTTTTTTCCGTCAGCCGTGAAAACCGATCCTTTGCCTGCGTTGAAAAGCGGGGAGTCCTCCATCACCCGGATTGCCGCTTCAACAGCATCCATGCCTGTGCCGCCTTTTTTCAGAATGGAATACCCTGCCATCAGCGCCTCGGTCATTTTATCCTTGTACGCTTTTTCTTTTTCAGGGGTCATGTTTTTTTTCAGGATTGTACCTGCTCCGCCATGAATTACCAATACAATTGTGTCCATCTTACCTTGATTTGATGTTGGTTGTCCCGAAATTTGAGAAAAGAATACAAATGCGAGGGGGATTAAAAACACCAGAGATTTCATCCATAGGGTTTGAAACGCAAACGTAAGTAAAATTCAATTATACAGGAATATTATACTAACGCTGAATGATTATGCACAATCATTCAGGTCAGCATATAGTGATGAATTTGATTTTGCATACTTGCAAAATCAAATTCCGTCAGTATACATCAATTCCAGTGACCGGATGCGGTGCATCCCCGGAAGATGTATGCGATAGTAAAGAACCAGTTTGCCGAGAAGTTCTTTTGCCATATCCGGGAAGATCATTTCTTTTGTCGGAGAATCAGATGTTTTCCCGATAACAGAGGACAAAATGCGTGATAATGGAGGATGAATGAAATCGGGATGGCCGGCAAATGGTGTAAATTTTCCGTTACGCAGATCAAAATATTCCGAATGGGTGGAAAAATTATTCTGAGGAAAAAATCCAAGGTAACGGGAGAGTTGAATCAGGAATAAAAGGCAGAAATCACACGTAATTATTGGCGCATCATCCAACTGGTGTGTTGTCTGAACAAGGAATCCGAACAAATCCGGATTGGCCTCTTCTTCCTTTACTGCCCGCAGTATTGTTTCGGCAATAAAAAATGCAGCGCTTCTCTTATCAGGATCAAATGGAATGGAATGGAATGGCTTTTCCGCCTCCGCTTCTTTAATCCGTTGGACATCCCTTGTCGGGCGGTGATAAACTTCCATTTTCATCAGCGACAGAGGGCGGGTTAAATAATTTCTCAATGGCTTTTTGGTTCCCTTCAATCCCTGAGAAATATATGATACCAGTCCGAAATTTTCAGTATAAATTTTAACGATAATGGCTGAATCGGAGTAGGGAATATGATGAAGGACGATGCCGCGGGTTTTGGTTAACATGGAAAAAATAGGGCTTTAATTAGTTCCCGTGTAAAATTGATATTTCTGATTGATGGTAAAATTTACGTAAATATAAATTTTTTGTTACTATTCACCCCCTCTGTGAAACTCTGTTATCTCAGTGAACTCTGTGTTAAAAATTCTTCAACACAGAGAGCACAGAGTACACTGAGTTACACAGAGTTAAATTGCAATGACCAATAATAATTTGTAATTTGGGGTAATGGTTTCGCTGCCGTCAAGGTTGGAACAAAAGATGAGATATACACCTGTGCTTGCTTTGCGGCCGGTGAAATTTTTTCCATCCCATATCGCCTGGCCTCCATCGGCTATGGTTTCAAAGATCAACCCCCCGCTGATGTCGGTGATTTTTACCCGGGCATTGGCAACGAGTCCGTTGATGGCGATGGGTCCTTCATAATCCTCACGGATGGGATTGGGATAGACAAAAACATCAGCGAAACCGGTACCGCCCATGGTGGCTGTAGAACGATAGGAAACAATTCCCTGTGTAGTGCCGAAAAAAATTTCTCCCTCGGCCTGGTTAATTGCAATTGAAGTGATCTCGTCTGAAGGCAGAGGGCTGTTTGAAGATGTAAAATGGTGAATTTCCTGCGTTCCGTCAGGCGATACGAGAAAAACGCCTGCGCTCCGGGTTCCGATCCATTTACGGTTTGCCCCGTCAACCGCCATAGCAGTCACTTCTTCAAATTCGAGCAGGTATTGCCAATAGCCATCCTTGAAAACAAGGATCTGCTGTGCGTCAAAGATATCGCTGTCAAATACCATCCACGGAGTATAAAATACGGCAATGCCTTTTGATGTTCCTATCCAGATGTCACCGGTCAGGTCGGCAACAATGCAGTTCAGGTAATTTGTCGGCAGATCTCCGTAACCCACACCGGTTGTCAGGTAGCGTGATCGGTCATCGGTTTCATCAGTGACAGTACCATTTTCATCAAATGCAAAAATTCCGAATCCCCCTATGATAACCCATTTGATATTATTGGAATCAACTGTAATATCAAGAACGGTTTTACCGGGAGATCCTTTTAGCGGAAAGGATTTCCAATCCCCGGATGTATCCATTACGCAAAGCGGTCTGGTAACATTAAAATTCGTGACCCACAAACGGTGGTTTCGGTCAAATACCATTGACGGTATGCGCACATATCCCTTATAAGGTATTTCAAGTTGCAATACACCGCCTGTGGTTTCTTCATCCCATTTATTGGTCAGCACTTTATTACGGAATTCCAGTACTCCGGAACCCCATGCACCGGCAAAAACCCTTTCGGAGTTCTTCGGATCAATAAGAACGCGGACAATATCGAATGACGAATCCACACCGGTAAAATTTATGCGGTCCCAGTCATTATTCAGATAATAAAAAACGCCATCTCCGTTCCATGTGTTGCTCAGCTGGGGTGTAAGAGTGCCAGGCGCCACCCACAGGTTACTTCCCGAAGCGTAAATATTCCAGGTGTTTTTTGAAAACGGACCATCGGGTACAATAATTTCATAACCCCAGTCACCCCAGTGTTTTACAAGGCCTTTTTCAATATCGGCAACCCACATGATTCCATCCTCATCAAGCAGGGCATCATAGGGAATGGGATTTTTATAAGAAAAATCAAAGCCAAATCCTGATATTGAATTACCGGATGAATCGAAAACGGTCACTCCCCACGGATGAGTAACGATCAACTTTCCCGGAGAGTTCTGTATATTATAAGGGGGCGGCAGGGACATTTGCTCGAAATCAATAAAAACCGACCATGAATTCCCATCAAAGCGATACAATAAGTCCCACCATGTGTCTTTGAAATTTACAACCGGATACCCGTTAACCAGATCGGCCTCTGTGAACAAATAAAAAGTGTCATCCGGTAACACGGCATCATGCGGCAACCCGTTTACATCTCTTGACCACGATGCGTAGTCGGCAAGATTGGAGCCGGTATAATCCGCCCTGTAAACACCCTTATCGGTTGCAGCAATAATTGAAGTGCCGTCAATAACAACTTCATTTACATTCAAGGCGCTGCCATCGGAACCGATGTACCATGTCTCGCTTATTTCTTTTTTTACAATGTCAACCACCACAATTCCGAAACTGCAGGACAGATAGGCGAACCTGCCGTAAAAATAAATTGAATTGATTGCTTTTTTCCCGACCATATTTTTTCTTTTAATATCGCTCAGGTTGGTAAGGGAAGTGCCGCTTACCATGTCGATATTGGTGTTGGTATAGGCAATTACCAGCACATCGTAGGTTTTATTATACAGGATGCACGAGATGCCGATATCGGAGAGGCCAGTGACTTTTGAAAGAGTGGTTATGGAATTATCGGATTTATCAAAATAAAAGAGTGAAGAAGTTGTTGCACAATATACTACATCACCGGCATCGGTAACCGATATTGCGCGGGTGTACGGAAGCATATCGCGCCAATAACCGATGGGAATGTCTTGGGCAAAGCCGGAGAAGCAAAACAGGAAAGAAATGAGATGAATAAAGGTCCTGACGCACGAAGCACTCATGAGAAACGGGTTAGGGATGCGAAGATAATGGGTTTAATCAAAGTGAAACGAAGCAATAACGTGAGGGCAGAGGGAATATTGCTTCCGGCTGGTACCAGATAACTATTATACCAAGACCTAACAAACTAAAAAAACAAAAACTATAGCGTAGTCCTCATCTTTATTCTCATCCCTAATTTTATCAGGAGGTAATAATCGGCATAAATTTTTACTAACTTAGCCGGAGACGGACTATAACCCGGAGTAGATAAGATTGCTTTGATGATCATCTTGTTAGCCCCTGCAACTTTTTTCACCCGTTCATCCGTTACATAAACTTCGCTTCGTGTATGAGTGGCTTCGGATACTTTCCCGTTTGCATCTAATTTCCCCGAAAGAAGAAAATCCTGCCCGGTGGTATTCAGCGAATCAATTATTTTGAATTTGACAGGGCTTGACGAATCGGCAAAATATACCTGCAGGTCTGCATCCATCGGGAAAAAATTCCAGCAATTGATACGGAAGCGGATATATTCCACATCAATGTTTTCACCGGTCTCATCCGGTTCCACGACATTATCTTCCACTTCATCCAGTGTAAAATCTACGGTATCCATCAGGGTAAAAATGCCGGCATATCCCCAGAGGGGCAATTCAATTTCAACACCAACACTCAGGTAACTGCTGCCGGTAATGAAATTCAATGCAGGAGGTCCGGATGGATTCAACTCCCCGTTAACCTCATATACAATATAAGTGGGATGCGCCTGGAGAACATCAGTCAGGTTGCTGTTGGTTTTGTCAAACTGCATGTCGGTTATTTTTACCTGGCCAACTTCAGTCATAGCGGGATAATTTATAGTTATTCCGGGACCCGGGAACACTCCATTAAGATTGATATTCTGGTTGCCCTGCTGGGAAGTTGTTTGAAGAGCGGTAAAAATGGCCTTGACGGGCATTCCGTAGGAGTTTTCAATGTGGATTGTGATACGAGGATCTTCAAAATAAGTAGTACCTCCTGAAGTGGTATTGAAAATCTCAAGATTAAGGTCAACCGAGTCCTTTGGCAGGGTGAGCAGCCATTTGCCGAGATAACCGTCCATGTAGGAAAATTCCAAATTCTGAAAACTCATTGTTACACGAACTGAGTCGGCAGAGGTTGCCGGATTTCCGCTGTCGTACAGTTTAACCGTTGCGCTGAAAGGAAGGGTATTTACTGTAGTCCCCCCCTTTGTAAGGTCCATTGTATATCCGGCAAGAGAAACCGATGCAGTTGAAACCGAAGAAGCGCTGATGCCGGAAGAAACGGTCAGGGTATTTGTTCCGGAAGTCACTGATGGAAAAGTGATGACCACGGTACCGCTGTGCTGGAAGGAATTGTCAAAAGTGAAATTCACTGTACCCGATGAAAAAATTATGGTTTTGAGTTCAATATTTTTAGGCGGAGAATCCTGGTCGGGGGGGGTAACAAAGTTGTAATCGTCCGAGTAGAGAACCGTAATACTGTCAAGGTTAAGCAGGTTGAAGATTTCGGCATTGGTCAGCCCATACGACTCATTTGCATTTTGAGAAGGAATGGTTATCAGGGACATTCCCCGCGTAGAGTAAATAGTGTCGTTGTAAATAATAGTAAGGAACCCGGTTTCATCTTCCACGATTACTTCGCTGGTATCATAATCCTTTAACAGGTCGCGCAGGTCAAGTTTTGAATAAGCGATGGGAAAAGCGAGGTCGGGATTCCATTCCGTTCCTGTAAGTTTGCTCAGGTCGTATTTATCCCGGTTGCAGGAGAAAATGCAGGTAAAAAGCAGGATTGATATAAGAGTGGAAAATATTGGGAAAAATCGTTTCATAGGGTGTAATGTGGCAACAAACATACGAAATTTTTTAATACGGTTTATATCTATGGCAGGGTTCACGCACCAGAACTCTGCGCAACTCTTTGTTTCCTCTGTGAACTCTGTGTTTAAAAATTTCTAACACAGAGAACACAGAGTTTTTTTCACAGAGAACCACAGAGAAAAAAATTTCTGATGCGCGAAACCTGATATCTATGGATTCTCAAACTCTTCCATTTTCTTCTTCCATTCATCCGGTATGTGAATGGTTTTTTTTGATTTGTAGTTATATGCCACAACAGCAGTCATCCCCGAAGCCGCTTCTTCGCCTGTTTGGACTTTTTCTATCCGGTAGGAGAGATCAAAACTTTTATTGCCGAAACGCGAGCAGCGGGTGTAAACGAACAATTCTTCATCGGTAAGGAAGACAGGACTTTTAAAATCCACTTCAGCGCGGGCTATGATAATGCCGGTTTCGGACCAATCAATTTCTTTTCCAACAACGTCATTGAAATAGTGAATGCGGGCAAGTTCCATGTAGGTCAAAAAAACCGCATGGTTCACATGGCCGATTAGGTCAATATCACCGAACCTGATCTGGATTTTTATCTGATGGCGGAAATTATTCATATCTCGATGCCAATCACCAGGATGTCATCCATCTGGGCAGTATTGCCTGTGGTTTTCCAGTCCTCGATGGTTTTGTCAAGCACTTCTTTTTGCCGCTCCATCGGCTGGTCAGCTACGGAGATAATCAGTTCTTTAAACCGTTTCTTCATGAATTTTTTACCATCCGGCCCTCCGAATTGGTCACCGTACCCGTCCGATGACATGATGAGTTTGTCGCCCTTTTGCAGCGGGATAGTGTGGTTGGTAAAAATCTTATAAATGCCTCCATAAATACCTATTGGCATTTTATCGGCTTTTGTTTCGAGGACTTCTCCGCCCCTCACAATGTAAAGTGGATTATTTGCGCCTGCATATTCTACGGTCATATTCTGGTAGTCAAGAGCGAGGAGAGCCATATCCATGCCGTCCTTCTGTTCGCCCGTCTGGCCGGTTTGTCCCAGCGCCCTGATGATACCCTGCCGCAGGTTTTCAAGTATAAGGGCCGGAGTAACAATTGCTTTTTCACCGACAATTTCATTGAGCAACTGGTGCCCGATCATCGACATGAAAGCGCCCGGTACGCCATGCCCGGTACAATCGGCTGCGGTGATGAGCATTTTGCCATTCTTTTCAGCGCACCAGTAAAAATCACCGCTTACAATATCACGCGGTTTGTATAGGATGAAATAATTCCTGAACATTTTACGTATTACCGGAGGATGGGGCAGCAGGGCATCCTGTATCCGTTTGGCATAGTTGATGCTGTCGAGGATATCCCGGTTTTTCGCTTCGATTACTTCCTTCTGCTTCACAACTTCTGCAGTGCGCTCCCGGATAATTTTCTGCAATCCGCGTGTTGATACAAGGATTGATCCATAGACAAAACCGATAAAAAATAGAACATAACCGGTATATGCCCACCAGGTGCGGTGCCAGGGGGGGAGGATGGTGAATTCATATACTGCTTCGGTGCTTTCGTTGCCGTAAATATTCTTTGCCTTAACCCTGAAATAATAAAGTCCTTCAGGAAAGTTTGTATAGACCGCCTTGGTTTCGTTGCTCCATTCGCTCCAGTTTTTGTCGAATCCTTCGAGGTAATAGGAATAAAGTGATTTTGCCTCATCGGAATAGGATGCCGAAGAAAATTCAAAATTGAGTGAGTTGAATAGATAAGGCAGGACCACTTTCAGTTCGTGCGGCTGGATGACAGATGAGATTTTATCCTTATCATAGTACGTCCCGTTAAAAATGACCGAGTCCTCATTGATCACTTTCCGTATGATGGAATTAAAGGGAATGTCATATTTTTTAAGTACACTGTAATCGAACCGCAGTATTCCGACAGTACTGCCGAGCCATACCGTGTTGGGCTCTGGATAGATGGCATAGGGTAATTCATCCGAAAATGCGGCAAAAGGTTTTGTGATAAACTCATATTTTCCATTGCTGTTTTTCGTGGCAAAGCCGAGTTCCAGAATGCCTTCCTGCAGTGTATAGTTGGGTAGCCAGATGTTGCCGTGATCATCTTCGATAATGCGGTGCACCCCACTGGAATTGTCGATAAACTGGGTACCGAAAGATGAATCGTGAATGAAATTTTCCCCGTCAAAATGAAATAAGTAACCGGGAGCGGCAAATATGACCTTTTCCTGTACTCTTGAAACATAAACATAATCGGAAAGAATTCCGTTTTTGGTACCGAAAGTATCAATTACAACTTGCCCGGTCATGTCACCGTTATTCACCGGCCCACCGGAATACTTCAATGTTGCCCTGAAAACCCCCCTGGGCCCTCCGAGCCATAAATTCCCGTCCGGATCTTCCGCCAAACTTTGTATCTCTTCTTCAAATTCAGGAAACGCTCCTTCGTACACCCATTTATTCCGGCTCCAGTAAAAGGAGGCGAACCCATCCACATATCCGGCAAAAACGCGGTTGGAATCTTTCTCCGACCTGTGAAGCACCCAGGTATTGGGTTTCACCAGCAATCGCGCTTTATTGTTTTCAATCTGGTAGATTCCTGTGTTCGAAGCAACGAGCAGGTGAGGAGGGGAATAATGGCGAAAGGAGAGCAACGCCCAACATTCATCCGAAAAATCTTTTATCTGCACGAAGCGGGGATATTCGGGTTTCGGGTTTTTTTCATTTACCCTCAAACTTCGCGGCACAAGATAAAACACTCCGAGGTTTGTTGCGGTATATAAAGTATCCTTAAACCTGGCGATGGACTGAACCACACCGCTCAACCCGTTGTTATCGTTGAAAATGGTAATGGGAGAAGTGATATCTACCCGTGTTATGCCGTTATTCAGTCCAAGCCAGAGGTTATGTTCCTTGTCGAGAAATTGTGAATAAATTGTTTCATCCTGCAACCCGATTTCTTTTGAGAGGAAATCGACAAGTTGGCCTTTGCGGTTAATTACGGCAATAC
This sequence comes from Bacteroidota bacterium, assembly GCA_016193485.1. Lineage (GTDB taxonomy): Bacteria > Bacteroidota > Bacteroidia > JACPRZ01 > JACPRZ01 > JACPRZ01. The sequence continues at coordinate 114,485 of JACPRZ010000043.1, forward strand.
CTTTATTAATGGTTCCGACAGACACGGCATCGTCCTGTACCAGGATTCCATTATATATTTTATACCTGAAGAAAAAAGGATCAATCTGCGTGGGGAATGACTTCAGTACAATCAGTTCACTGCCATATTCGGATGTTTGTGATTCACCGGGTGGAAGCGCCATCGTGAAAAGGCCGCGGATGCTGGTATTGAGGAGCACAACCCGTTCATCAACAGGTGAAAAAGGAACCATGAAGTAGATATTTTCCTCGGCAAAGAGCTCACCGCCCGGCAGCCTCAGCAGCCGTTCACCTGAAAGTTCAAGCAGGCCTACCGAACGCTGTCTTACTAAAAGACGGTTATGAACATAAAACATTTTGTGAAAGGTCTGGGTTTCTTCGGCAAGCCATACCTTTATGGTTTTATCCTTATACCGGAATATTTTCTGCGATGTCTGGAAAAAAATACCTTCCCTTGTTGCGTAACAGGTCCACACATCACCGAATTCTTTGTCTTTATTATCGCTGATCAATCCGGTAAGGGAATTATACCGCATATTCCCCGAAGAATCGGACTGCAGGAAACCGAATTCATCCTGCGCTCCCACATAAATAACACCTGTGCTGTCCATGCACAGGGAACGAATGTTTGATTCATTGGTTACGAGTATCTGCCGCCAGTTCACCCCGTCATATTCAAGAATGCACTGGTTGTTGCTGAAATATAAAACACCTCTTTTATCCTGAACGATTGCCCAGTTCTGAGGAAGCGCCAAGTAATCTTTGGTCGTGTAATTACGGGTCGGATAAAACCCTTTTTCAGTGGATGGCTGGGCGAAGAGTAAGGTAGAAGACAGGTTGACAATCAGAAAAAAGAAACAACAAGCGGTAAAAAAAAGAATCCTGAATATGTAAAGTGGATTTTTCAAGGATACCTGTTTGGACACTATAGCCATTATGGTGCGAAGATAAGAATTAACGGACATTCATTTGTTGCATTATTCCCCTGTGGCGTCAGCATGCAAACATATTTTTATGTTACTTTTGAAGCGAATAATCAATCGTTGTCAGCGACAATAATGCGACATCCGAATTCATTAAAACAATATTAATGAAACTATATTCAGTTCTCTTTGCAATAACGATTTTAATCCTGACGGGTTGCGACATGCATACGGAACATAAGAGCGGTTTTAAAACAGCACCAGGTTCCAATATGATGAAAGAGATGGATTGGCTTCTTGGTTCGTGGATAAACCGGTCATCAAACGGTCACCTTTATGAAATATGGCGGAAAAATAATGACACTCTATTTTCGGGGGAAAGTTTTTTGATTGAACAGAACGATACAACCTTCCATGAAAAAATTTCACTGGAGTGGAAAGACGGAAATTTGTATTATATCCCGACAGTCAGAGATCAGAACAACGGTCGCCCCGTTCTTTTTAAATTAATTTCCGGGGTAAACGGTGAATATGTCTTTGAAAATAAAGAACACGACTTTCCCCATCGCATTATTTATAAAAATCCGGCTCCCGATTCTTTACATGCAAGAATTGAAGGAATTGAGAATGGCATCCTGCACAAGGAAGAATTCCCCATGAACAGAACCTCCCGGCCAGGTTTATAGTACGGACGATACCGGGAATTTCAAAAATTGCTGTTAAATTCTCACGCCCAGGAGGAGAATATCATCTAATTGTTCGAATTTTCCCATCCATTCGGTAACGGTGTGGTTGATGATGCGGAGTTGATCCTGCATGGGTTTGTCTCCGCAGTTCATCAGCAAACTGCGCAGCCGGGATGCCTTGAATTTTTTACCCTGGGCGCCTCCGAACTGGTCTTCAATGCCGTCCGAAAAAAGATATACGGTATCGCCACCGCACAGTTCAAATTCATAATGAGAGAAGGGAGCGCTGTTCATACTTATGGCAACGGGCTGGCGGTCGGGCATGATTTCGTAGAGGCGGAATTTTTCGTTTTTATGTTTAACGATAAAAGGTGCATCGGGAATATCGTCATTGTTTGAAACCGGCCGTAATACCCAGATGCCGTTATTGGCGCATGCCCCGCTGAGGCGCAGCCGTCCGTTGCGGGCAGGGGATAGACAGCAGAGGGCTGCATCCATTCCGTCCTGTTGTTCTCCATATTCGCCTTTTTGCTTCAGGGTAGATATAACTCCTCTTCTGACTTCATCCAGTATGGAAGCGGGTTGTACTATTTTCTTTTCCGTAACTGCTTCATTGAGCAGTGAGGAGCAGAGCATCGACATGAAAGCCCCCGGTACTCCATGACCGGTGCAGTCGCAGGCGGCAAAGAGAATAGTATTGCCGTCAGGTGAAGAAGGCGGCAGGGCGAGCCAGTAGAAATCACCGCTGACGATGGCTTTTGGACGGTGCAGAATAAATGACTCAGGCAGGAATTTCTTCCAGTAACTTTCGGTAGGAAGCATCGCTTCCTGAATCTTTTTTGCATAGGTAATGGAATCGGTGATGTCCTTGTTTTTTTCGGCAAGTTCCCTGTTCTTATGGGCGAGTTCCTGGGTGCGTTCCTGCACCAGGTGCTCCAGCCGCCTTTTCTCGTGGATGAGATTTCTTTCGCGGACCCGGATGACAACATAGATGAGGGAAACGACAACGGTTACGAAAACCAGATAAAACCACCACGTAAGCCAGAAGGGGGGGGTAATGGAAAATGAGAAGGTGACCGGATTCTTATTCCAGACGCCTGCATCATTGGAAGCGATGAGTTCAAAATCATAATCTCCATGAGGGATATTTGAATAGGTTACATAACCCTCGCTCACTTCGGGAGACCATCCTTCTTCAAAACCCCTGAGGCGGTATTTATATCTGACCTTTGCCGGATTGGTAAGGGATACACCGATAAAATACAAACTCATCGTATTCTGGTAATATTTCAGTACCGGGTTGTCGGGTAAAAAGGTATCATTCTGATTGATCCTGATCCGGTATATGGAGGTTACTGGTTCCACCCCGTTGGGCTGTTCAAGCGAAGGGTTGAATTTAAGCGCTCCCATGATCGTACCAAACCAGATATTGCCCAGCCGGTCAATGGTAACGGCATTGGCGTTGTTTTCAATACCCATAAACCCTTCGGTACGGCCGTAATGAGTGAAGGAATTATTTTTCCTGTCATACCGGTCAATCCCGTTGCTTGAGCCGATCCACAGGTTGTCCCGCTCATCGCAGATGATGGAATAGGGCGTACGTGTGCTCAATCCGGCTTCATGCGTATAATTGGTGAAACGGGCTTTATCTCCCGATTCCGGATTGTAACTGTAAATACCCCCCCCATAAGTGCCGAACCAGATATTACCCGATTTGTCTTCGGCAATACTCAGGATGAATTTATGCAGCAGACCGTGGTTTTCGTTGAAGGTGGTGAATTTCTGGTTAAAAAAGAGGGTGAGCGATCCTCCCAGCGAACCCATCCACAGGTCACCGCGGCTGTCGCGGAAAATCCGGAATATGCTGTTCCCGCCCAGGCCGCTTATGCTGCTGAAACTATTAAATGATTTTTCGGCAGGATTATACCTTGAAGCGCCCCTCGGAGTACCGAACCAGATATTGCCGGAGGGATCTTCGCAAATGGACAAGACAGTGTTGTCGGCAATACCGTCATCAGCGGACCAGGAATTGAATTTGTTATTCCCGGGGTCGAATGCACACACCCCCCCTCCTGCTGTGCCGATCCATATTGTTCCGTTGCCATCCTCGTACAGGGAGCGAACAGAATTTGCAGGCAACCCGTTTCTGACGGAGTAATTGGTAACCTGGTAATTGCCTGCCACTGCCGAAGTTCCGCCATCATCACCGGAAAACGGATGCAGACATGATACTCCCTTATTGGTTCCCATCCAGACATTACCTTTGGTATCGGCAAGGATGGACCATACGATATTGTCGGTAATTCCGTAACTTTCATCAAACAGTTGGAATTGCTCGCCCCTGAAACGGTTCAGCCCCAGATCGGTGGCGATCCAGATATTTCCTTCCCTGTCTTCAAAGATGTCGTTTACCCTGTTGTAATTAAGACCATGTGCAGTGCTGTAATTAGAGTACCGGCCTGGCGTGGGAAAGGAATTTTCTTTACCCCTTGTCGGTGTGAAGCAAATTACACCGGTGTCTGCCGTGGCAAGCCAGATATTCCTGCGGGAATCACGGTAAATTTTAGATACAAATTCCGGCATCAATCCTTTACCTGGACGAATGATCGTTTGCGGCAGGTTCCTGAAGTTTTCAGCGGTAATTTTATCCGTTACGTTGACGGCAAAAACCCCTGTGCCTTCAAGGGCAATCCATATTTGTGTGCCGAGGGCCTGTTTAATGTCGTTTACAAAATCGGAAGGCAGACCGTTTGATGTGTTAAGGTAAAAGAATGCGCCTGCCGAATTCATATCTACTGAAGGGGTATAGATGGTAATACCGGCATCTGTTCCGAACCAGATATTACCGTAAGAATCCTGCATGATGCAGGTAATATTGTTGCTGCTTAATCCGTTGATCCTGTTTATCAGAAGAATTTTGTTCGTTTTATGTTCATACTTCACTACTCCCGAACCGTATGTGCCGGTCCAGATATTTCCTTCCTTATCTTCAAGGATGGATGATACGCTCCGGAATTCAAGAAATTCCTCTAGCCCGATGGTTTCAAAGGTATTGGTCAGGATATTATATTTTGAGATTCCGCCTGTCCAGTGCCCGAACCAGAGGTTTCCTTTGCGGTCGCGGTATGCTGTGGTGATCCAATCTTCCGACAGGCCGTCAAGTTTGGTAAAGGTCACAAATTCCTTTCCGTTATAGCGGGTAAGGCCTGAGAGTGTCCCCAGCCAAAGGTTTCCGGCACTATCCTGGTTGATGGTCTGAATCTGCGACTGCGGCAGACCGCTTTCGGTGCCGAAATGGACGAAATGCGTGATTTGTCCCATGCATACTTCTGATGCAATATGAAGGTATATAGTTATTATCGGGACAATATGTATAAAATATTTTCTCATTTTCCGAATGAAAAGCGGTTTAGCTCACGTAAATAATCATCTTTTGAAATTTCTTTTCGGTTTTTAAAATAATTTTCAGCGCCCCACAGGTACGATGCTTTTTGCAGGGTATCCCTGCGGGTCGGAAAATAGATCACGGTAGTATTAACGGTTACGAGTATTTCTTTTTTTTCGGTCTGGACCATGCGTGGAATATATTCGTATTTCGGGAATTTTGTCGCTGCAGTGGGTTTGTATATTTTTTTTTCAGAAGGATTTTTTTGGGCGGATTCCGTTTTTGCGAGACGTTCATTTTCGGCAGCCATCACCATCAGCGATCTCATCTGTCCTGAATAAATCTGCCTCCGGGTATCAGAAACAATTTCTGCATTGCGGGATTTCATGGCATTAGTGCCGGCAATATTTTTTGTTTCGGTATCTTTTTTCATCAAATCTTCAGCGCTCTTCGCTTCGGCCGCCTTGCGCATTTCGGCAAGCCGCGCCAGTTTTTCTTTATCCGCAAGTTCTGTAGTTCCGGGTGAGATGCCGGTCAGTTTTTTCTCATCTTCGGTCTTGATTTTTTTATTGGTTCCGGCTTCCAAAGTTCTGGCTTCTTCTTCCCTTGCCTGCCGTTCTAATTCCGATTTCATAGCTTCATCGCGTTTTTTCTGCTCTTCGGTAATGCTGGCGGCAAGCAGCCGGTCTATTTCTCCTATTTTTTCAAGAGCGTAGGTTTCATCCGGTTTTACGGCATGCGCCTGCAGATAATATGCTTTTGCATTTGCATAGTCCTCCTGCTTAAAATGAGCATCGCCTTTCGCTATCGCTTCCTTATATTTGGCTTCTGTTTCGGCTTTCTTTTTTTCTTCTTCCATCTTTTTCTTCCGGTAATCGGCAATCAGTTTGTACCGTTCATCGGCTTCGGCCCTGAGTATGGCGAAGAGCGCTTCAACGCGCGCACGTATGGAATTAAAGTAGGCCTTATCATCATAAAAATCCCTGCGTTCGGGATTATAGGAGAAACGTGAGACCGGTTTCTCAAGAATTGAGGTGAGGTCTTTATCGAGACCGGGAACCATCTCAAAAAGTTCTATGGTTGGAATATAAGTGGGATAATGAACCCCATAGTCGGGCGGGACTCTTGCAGATACATAGTGCCTGAGCGTGACGTGCCCGTATTTGGAAAGTTCAATAATATATTCATCATCTTTGACGGTAAGCGGAAGTTCTTTGAATGTGAACTTGCCGTTGTTTTGGGTAATTTCTGTGGTAATTTTAGTTCCGTTTTTATAAAGAACGGCAGTCACCCCCGGGAGGGTTTTGCCATGAAGAACCACCGTTCCTTTGATGGTCATGTATCCGAGGTCCTGCGCGTAAGCCGTTTGGAAGAGAAAAATAAAGAAGGGAATGAATAATATGCGGCAGAAAAGTTTCATTGAATAGCGAAATTACGAAAATATAGGGCAGTCGGGCACAGAAGAGGGCGGAATGGCCTGCCTGCCGGCAGGCAAGGGCTACATTCCCATTGATCAGGTGTGAATTTTTTTGTTTTCCTGATCTGATGAAGTCCGATACTAGTCCTGACGTTTACGATCAGGATGCAGACATTTATCGTCTGCATCAGATTCATCGGACCGGCAGGCAGGGATAAATGATTGCCTATGCTGCTGGAAAAAATACAAATGTGATTACAAATGTGTTGGGGTTTAACCGATAATTTTCTGCACCAGATTGTCTATGTTTTTCAATTCAGATGCAAGATTGTTTTTAATGGCAACCCGCAATAGACCTAAGTAAATTGCAGTTAGTTCTTTTTGCGGTGGGTTGTTCTTTAAATATTTTGCCGTTTTGTCGTGTGCCTCTTTGCTAAGTTTTGCCAAACGCAAATGTGTTTCATTTTCTTTGTCAAACTTTGGGTAATACATGTCAAGAATTTTTTTATGAACATCTCTTGCACCGAATAAACCTTTTGTCTGGAAATCTTTCATTAAAAGGTTTGGGGAAGTTGCATTGAGAATAGCAGTCAGATAATATGCTTCGTTTGAACTGTTGGTAACAAATGAATATCCTTTGCTTTCAACAATAAATTCCAAATCAAAGTCCTTTCTTTTTACTACAGTTGCGTTTGCATTTTTTGCAGAAGAATTGTAGATCACTAAATAAGGCGCGTTAATATGTTGTTCAGTTAATCCTCTTTGAAAATCAAGACGGTCATTGCTTGACATGTTTTTTGATTTTGCAGTTTTTTGCAAATCCCAAATTCTTTCAGCATTTTTAAACCATTTTGAAGCATGTAAATATCCTTCGCTTCTTAATTCATCTGCCAAGTAGATTTTGATTTCCTTTTTATTTTCATTTTGATTATATTCAACGGTAATAGGAAGAACAACTAAATCGGGTTTGAATAACGCAAAAGGTAAAATACTTTTTGATAGTGCGGTGCGGAAAAGAAAACGGCTTTCAATTTGACCAGTGAAATCAAGTCCCTTCCAAGGTTTTTTTGCGACTGCCTGAATGGAATCAGAAGTTTTTATGTTAATAATTCTACCTTCCCAATCAGGCGGATATTCTTGTGTGAGTTGAATAAAATAAAATGTGCGCGGGACAATAGTAGCGCCTTGTTTGAATAATTTTTTATATGGATTTATGTTGGTTTGTTTCTTTGATTTACGCGGTGAAAATGCTGATGACTTTCCCTGTTTTACATAAAACCAATTTTCACTTTTTTCAACAAGATTCGGCATTGCTGATTTAAGATTGCAATTGTGTGAAGGTACATTTCCACTGAAGCTTATTCCACCGATACCGGTAGCAGGCAATGATTTTTTCCCGTTTGTTTTTTCAGCAAATAAGACACCGCTCGGAATACGGAATAAAGGGGCGACTTTATTTAAATCCCAAATATTTGTAAGGCGAAATCCTTTTGCTTTTCCGCTTCTCGTATTATCGTGATGGTCTGCGCTGAAAAAACTACGCGGTAAAACAAAAGCAATTTTCCCGCTATCATTTAAAAAATAATTGGCACAATGGGATAAAAATATTGCGGCAATTTCAAGGTGCGGGAAGTTTGCTTTTTTGTCGGGTTTTACAAGATAGATTTCAGCAAGTTTATTTAGTATGTTCTGATATTCTTCGTTCCTGATTGAACTGTATGTGAACCAGGGAGGATTGCCTATGATGTAATCAAATTTTCCATGCAAAAAATAGGGTTTGTAAATATTTTGCAAAATGAATTTCCAAATGCTGTCTCTGCCTTTTTCTTTTACAGATTTCAAGCCAAGATATATTTTGTAAAATCCATTTGTAATATTGCCATTAAATCCGTTCTTCGGGAATTTTTTACATAAAATATTTTCAAAAGTTTTTTCATCTTCGGCTTTGGTATGCAATGTTTGATCTGCCAATTCTTCGCACAATTCCAAACCCTCATCAAATAATTCAATTTCTTCCAACACTTGTGTATTGAGTAAAAATACTTCTTTGTCAATTTTTAATTTGAATTCGCTGCCGAATAAACTTCCAACTCCATCGGGGGCTAATAGCGTGTTTGCAAGGATAATATTTATGTGAATAGGTTTTTTAGATTTTACAATTTCTTTTCCCAATGAAAGAAGCATTGTTGTTTTTGCAATCTGTACGGAAAGGGGATGAATGTCTATTCCGAAAATATGTTCATTGAGTTGTTCGGCAGAAGTCCCCGGATGATTTTTTTTTATCCGGTGAATGGCAGCGCGGAGAAACGAACCGCTTCCGCAAGCAGGGTCAAGGATTTTGTCAGTGGGTTTAAAATTGAATTCTTTTACAATTCTTTCGCATAACCAGTCGGGCGTATAATACTCGCCTAATGCGTGGCGCGTGTCCAAATCAATTAATTCCTGGTAACCAGAAGAAAAAATCGTTGTCAACAAAATTGCGGATGTTGTATTTATGAAAAACAGTGCCGTCAATGATTCCTTTCATTTCGTCATCGCTAATATAATCATCATTGCTGACCACCGTATATGCCAACATTTTTGAAAAGACAGAAAGATAGGTATGAATAAGAAAATTATTTTCGCTTGCGTCATAAGAACCGTAAGCAATGCTCAAAAACTTTTCCCATTGCGCATAAGAAACCTGAATCTCACCGTATTTTTTTACATCCCGGAAATGGTTTGACATTTCACGATAACAATCAATGAAAATACCGCTTTGATAGCCGAATGATTCTTCAATTCTCTTGAGGGTCGCTTTTTGTTTTTCTTCTTTGAAAAGAAATCTGTCAATCCAGAAATAAAAATCGTCTGCGTTATTTTCTGACAGGGTGAAAGAAGCAGAGGCGATTTCGTTCAATTTTAATTTATCTTCCGTGAGTTCTTCCAGTATATCAATTTGTGAAATGTCGGGAGCAAAAACTTTCCAATTGATAAAGTCGGAAGCAATTAGGGTGTAGTTGTAACCTTCGCCTGAATTAACCTGGCCTAAAAGATAACCCGCCAGTTGTTCTTTGGCGTGTTTCAAAGTAAATTTCAGGTCGTTTTCAAATTCAATAATGATTTTATTATAAAGGGTGTCGGCACTACCCTTGTGCATTTTGTCCTTTCGGGGAATATTCAGGACCGTTTTTTCAGCACCGCTTGTAATTTTGTCAATTATTTTTTTTATCTCTTCTTCACCGGAATATAATCGGTTGAGCAGGTCTTTGAATAATTCTTTTTTGGCGAGTTCTTTATTGGCAGTTTTTATCTTTTGCCGGTATATTTCAATCAGTTCGTTTCTGTTTTGGTCCATTGTAAATTATCTCTTTAAAACATTGTAAAAATACCATTTATTCCTGTTTGGCGGTTGCGGGCGTAACTGCCGATGATCTGGAGGGAGGTGACATTGAGGGATTTGATGTAGGGGATTGAGGGGATGAGGGAATGAGGAATTAATAACATGAGGGAATTAAAGGATCAGAAGGGAACAAGAAAAGATATTTATTGGCATAGAGTTGGTAATTTTCGTTATGGAAAAAGAAAAGGGATAGTGGAGGATTACGATACAAAGAAAGATTAGGTAAATGGCTTTAGTTTGTTAACGTGTGAATCAACAATCTTGCTTCCGGAATTTCTTTATAGACATTATTAATATTATCTTCGGTTAAATATGTATTAATTGTTTTGAATAACTTACCACTTCTAAATGCTTCAGGAATGGATTCAGTATCATACACCTTTTTTTTTAATTGAGGGGTTGGGTGCAAATATCTAATATTCTCTTTTGAAATATCAAATATGCAGGATGCGACAAGTATTTCTGAACTTGGGAATAATATTAGTGGAATGAAATATGGCAATATTTCGTAATTATAACCTTGTTTAACCATTTCTTCGTAGAATTTTTCAATTGAAAAATAAATTAATCTATTAATACTATAAGCCCATTCAGTGAAGTAATTTGAGCGGTCTTTCAGAAGTTTTTCCGTATCAGAATTGATAATTATTATTTCTTTATTTGAAATTGCAGAATTTACCCTTAAAGTTTTTTGGTAACAAGCATAATAAATAGCAATCAAATCTTTTAATAATTTATTGGAATCATCAGAAGTAAATGAGTAATTGGATGAATTTGAAGTGTTATGCAGATATCTTGATAAAGAATTAAAAATATTCAATTGATCCAGGTCAATAAAGCAATTATCGGGTAATTCCTCCTTCCGGTGTTTTTTAAAAATGGATTGTAAAAATTTTCGGATAACATAAAAGTCACTTAGCCCGTCACGAAGTATTGCAATATTTCGCATAAATTAAATTTCACCTAAAACACCATTATAGAAAAGTTCAACTAAATCGAATGGTTTAATAGCAATTATTTTTTTATTATTCACTGTAATTTCCTCACCCTCAACAGTACCCATATTGACAAGGGGTTTAATTGCGTCATTTAAGTTTGTAACAAGTGTAATAAAATCTTTTTCTTTCAAATGGAAATTATAAACGGAATCGGGCCGTTGTGAGAATTCCCGAATTACGGATGGGCTGTGGCTGGTAAAAATAAACTGTGTTTTTTTTGAATTATCAGATGTATCTCTTAACCAATTAAGAAATTCATGAAGATTTTTTTGATTTATACCATTTTCTATTTCTTCAATCATAATCAATGCGGGAGGTTTGCGAATAGAGCAAAGGAGGGCAATTGCTGCAGCTCTAACTAACCCATCAGATATTTTATCAGGGTCATAGTAAGGGAAGTTTGAACCACCCATATCAAATTGCCATTTTAAACCATTTTCCTTTAAAACGAAGTTATTGAAATTTTTAACGAACCTTTTAAGGTAACCAATAAATCGACTAAAAGTTTCTTGATCCTGCTCTTTAATAAAACAGAGTAATTCCAGAAGGTTTCCCCCTTCCTTACCGATTGCGCTTGGTGGATATGGAAAGACATTATTTGTTTTAAAATTACCTAAAAAATCTTTTTTATAACTCGGTACTAGTTTACCTCTAATATAGGAGCCGGAAAATGCATCTCCTTTTAAAAAGGACGGTTGAAAATTATAATAATAAAAAGTTGCAAGATCGTGGAAAAATAAATTAACTATTTCTTTTTCCCGGAAATGGTTATTAGATTCATATATTTTTTTTCTTAAAAGTAATTTGGAAGAATTTATATCAAAGCCATTTTCAAATGTTATGTTATTATCAGGAAATAAAAGGGTTAATTTCTCGGTGCTTAAAATTAAGCGATCATCTTTTATATTAGGAAAAATTGAGAGGTTATATTCTATATTGTAATTATCTTTACTCCATATGCATCGAAAACTAATTGGTTCACCAATTTTGCACATTGAATGTTTATTTGAATTGTATTCGTATGAACGAAGGTCAGAGAAATAATATTCATCTTGACTTTCATGATCAGTTTCATGAATTGGTTCTTTAACAGGATTATATCGACTTATCAATCTAGAAAAAAAATGCAGACCCCTAAGGAAATTACTTTTACCAGAGTTATTAGAGCCGATAATTAAAGACAAATCAATGGGTTCAATGGCAGTACATTTATGGGTTCTGTAATTTTTTAGTTCTAATAATTTAAACATAAGAATAATATTGAGCAGTTGTTAATTTGGCGGATTTGCAAGTTTTTTTTCGAACCATTAGCGAGCAACAAAGGTAGAAATTCTTCGGGAATGATAAGGTAGTCTTCGGGATTGGGAATGTGAAATATTTTTGATGTTGATGTTTAGTCCTGGTCGGGACCGTTGAGGGAGGCAGCCCACCCTGCCCCTTCAAAGGGGGGGGAAGTCGCGAAGGGATGGAGATAGGCGGGTGAGGTTTGTCGGGTGGAAACACACGATTGCACAAGGGAAGCATTATTCTTCACTTCGCCATCTGTTCCCGTGCCGTGGCGGTCTGCATGTAGCGTGCTTGCAGTTTTTTGAACCGTTCGTCCAAATCCTTATTGAGTTCTTCCTGCTTGTAGATTTTTGTTACGGTGGATAATCGTCCCATGATGGACATTGAGCGCTGCATATCTTCGGCAATATGCGCTTCATATTCCCCGCCTACCGTAAAATAATAATCAAGATCATCTTCGCATACTTCGGCAAGGCGTTTTATGATCGGGTTTGCCTTATCGTGTTTTCCTGCGCGGTAATACGCTTCGGCAATGGGCAGAATAAGGAAGTTATAGGGGACGGTTTTTTCAGGCACCACTTCCATACATTTATCCAGCACGGCAACGGCAGAGTCCTTTTTTCCCTCCATGATCAGCGCATTGGCAAGGCGGGCGAAATTATTGCGGAAGTTCATGGTCATGCGCGAAATATTTTCATCAAGCGAAAAACCGGGATGCGTCAGGTTACCCCATTTGAATTTGTTCATCAGGTTATCGTACATGATATCGGTAGCAACCCTCCCGGTTTGTCCGTCAGGGCTTTCATTGCGGATCGGAACGAGGCGGTAGGCAAGCCCTTCCAACTGGAAATAGGGCTCTAACTGAAGATATGCTTCGGAGCCGACAGTGATGGCAAAATAAACAGGACGTTTCCATTCGTTATGCGCAATCAGGTCAAGCACCATCAGGTCATTTTTCATAAGGTAGTTCTGCCTGACGGTCCACTCTATTGAAGTAACTATTTTTCCTGTATCCTGCGGTTGCACATTTCCTCTTGTCAGCATTTTGTTCAGGGATTGTCCCGGCTTTTGCGGTTCTCCCATCATTTGTGTTTGCACATTTTCAAGGACTTTCTTTTTATCAACAGGCAGGCGGAATGACTTGGACGGATAGTAGTTGATCAGTTTACCGCTGACGGTCTGCAGTTTCGCCTGCGGGTCATCTGATCCGATGAAACTCATCAGGTCTTTGAGGTCAACCGGACCTTTGAGTTTACGGTCATAAAAGGGTGCAAAATCACGGGTGCCCTGGCGGTATCGGTCAGGGGAAAGCGTAAACGGCACAGGGTCCGAATCATAAGCCTTCCGTCTCATCTGGTCGATGTACCAGTCAGTATTAAGCAAACTCAAATTGACCACGCGCACATCGGTTCGCACGCCCTCAACTTCCTGTACGTACCAGAGGGGGAAGGTATCGTTATCGCCATTGGTGAATAAAATCGCATTCGGTGCGCATGATTCAAGGTAATTGGCGGCAAAGTCGCGTGCCGTGTAACGCATGGAACGGTCATGGTCATCCCAACCCTCTTTTGCCATTATAGCAGGAACCGGGCTGCAGATGATTGTTGCAATTACCGGAACCATTACCGGCACAATTTTTATTTTTGATGATATCCATTCGGCAATTGCCATCACACCGAGACCAATCCATATTGCAAAAGCGTAAAATGATCCCACGTAAGCGTAATCACGTTCACGCGGCTGGTAGGGATACTGGTTCAGGTAAACTACAATGGCTAGCCCGGTCATAATAAAAAGAATAAGAACTACAAAGGCACCCTTGTTTTCGCTCCGGAAATGATATATGAGACCGATAAGGCCAAGTATGAGAGGAAGAAGGTAAAACCTGTTACGGGCTTTACTATTTGCTAAACTTTCAGGAAGGTTCTCCTGGGGACCTGCCTGCATTTTGTCAATAAAAGGGATACCGCATATCCAGTTGCCTTCGGTGGGTCCGCCATGGCCCTGTATGTCATTCTGCCGTCCGGCAAAATTCCACATAAAATAGCGGAAGTACATCCATCCTACCTGGTATTTGAAAAAGAATTTGAGGTTCTGGCCGGATGTGGGTTTTTTGTCTTTCGGCCCGCTTATTTCACCCCATGTTTTATATGCGCTTATATGGGAGCCCTGGTCGCTCCACATCCTTGGAAGGACAGTGCAATATTCAGGATCATAATTAGGGATTGAACCCTTGCGGTCGTCTGTTACAACGTATATTCCTTTTTCTTTATCGGGAGCATAAACAGGTGAACCGTCCTTGTAGGGATCGGACGGGTCAAGCGGAGCATTAAAATGTTGCCCGTATAATAATGGACGGTCGCCATATTGTTCACGGCCGAGGTAGGCGAGCAAACTGAACATGTTCTCGGGATTATTTTCATCCATCGGGGGGTTTGAAAGGGATCGGATCACGGTCACGGCAAAGGTGGAGTACCCGATGACAATCACTGTAAAACAAAGAATGGCTGTATTGACGACCGGGTGATTTTTTTTTCTTGACCAGTGAAGGCCCCAGATGACAAGCGCTATGAGGAGAAGGATATAAAAAATTATTCCACTGTTAAACGGAAGCCCGAATGAATTTACGAAAAGCAATTCAAATTTGGAAGCAAGAATTATCACACCCTGGATAACACCAACCTGGATAGTACCGAGAAGAATCATAGAGATAAGTCCCGTAATAATGATCCCGTTCCGTGTTACCGGAAATTTTTTGAAATAATAGACAAATGCAATAGCCGGGAGAGCGGTGAGGTTCAGCAGGTGCACACCCACGGAAAGTCCGCACAGGTAGGCGATGAGCACCAGCCAGCGGTCGGCATATTTTTCTTCGGCAACATTTTCCCATTTGAGGATAGCCCAGAAGACAACTGCCGTAAAAAGCGAAGAAAGCGCATATACTTCTCCTTCCACTGCCGAGAACCAGAACGAATCGCTGAAGGTGTATGCCAGCGAACCGATAATACCGCTTCCGATGACGGAAGGAATTTTTTCGCCTGGGATCTCAGCGCCATTGCGGCTGATGATTTTTTTTGCCAGTGCGGTTATGGTCCAGAAAAGAAAGAGAATGGTAAAGGCGCTGGCAATTGCCGATAACGTATTTATGCACAGTGCAACAAGAGTTTTGTCGGCAGCAAAAAGAGAAACAATCCTGCCGAGGAGCATGAAAAAAGGAGCGCCCGGTGGATGCCCCACTTCAAGTTTATATGCGGTGGCGATAAATTCCCCGCAGTCCCAGAAACTTGTGGTTGGTTCAGTAGTGGAAATGTAAACGAATGCGGCAATGAGAAAAATTATCCAGCCGGTAATAATATTGGTGCGTTGGTAGAGGTTCATCAGGAATAATGTTTACCACGTTCAATGCAAAGCATATTTAACGTGGTGAACAGGAAAAAAAGAAGTGCAAAGCCCCGCACATAAATTTCAATCAGTTATATCTTATGTGCGGGGCAAAGGTAACAAAATAGGGTAACGGGTATTAACGGAAATTCCAAAACAGTCGTCCTTTGGCGGAGAGATTTGAGATTTGATATTTTGTTTTGCCGATTCCTGTACCTTTGATGGAAATGTGAGAGAAGTAAAACATCGCTATGTTACTCCTCCGGCCGGTAAAGTGGCAGTATCCGTCCGGTTACCTGCCTCAAAGAGTATATCTGCAAGGGTTCTGCTCATCCGGGCGCTGTGTGAAAAAAAGTTCAGGATAAAAAATCTTTCTGCATCGGATGACACGCTCTATCTTAAAAATATTCTTGAGCGGTACGGCAGAGGAGATCTCCGAATTCACCGCATCCATAAAATAAACACAGGGGATGGAGGAACTACAATGCGGTTTCTCATTGCATTTTTTGCTATTCAAAAAGGGACAACAGTCATTCTGAACGGTTCAAAACAGATGAACAAGCGTCCGGTGGGGATCCTTGTTAGCGCCCTGAAAAAACTCGGTGCTGAAATACGGTATGTTGGAAAGAAAGGGTATCCTCCTGTCAGAATCAATGGCAAAGAAATCGTTGGAGGTAAAATAAAAATGGACGGTTCGGTAAGCAGCCAGTTCGTTTCAGCGCTTATACTTGCAGCGCCCCTGTTCAAAAGCGGACTTAAAATTGCGATACCCGGCAACATAGTATCCCTGCCCTACATAATCATGACGGCAAAACTGATGAAATACTTTGGCATACGGGTAACCTTGAAGAAAAACCGGTCGGGAATTATTATTCATATTCCTCCGTCAGAATATCAATCCCGGGAATTTTCCGTTGAACCGGACTGGAGCGCTGCATCCTTCTGGTATGAGGCGGCAGCGCTGGCCAAAAGCGCATCCGTATTCCTGAAGGGGCTGAGGAAAGAAAGTTTGCAGGGGGATGCCGCTGTGGTTTCATTATTTAAAAATTTTGGAGTTGAAACGAAATTTACGGAGGGGGGGTGTATGGTTATTAAAAAGAAAAGACCTGTCAGGTTTTCAAAACCTGACAGGTCTTTAAGAATTGATTTCACCAATCATCCGGACCTCGCCATTCCTTTTGCCTTCACCTGTGCCGGACTGGGCAGGCGCGCTTTTTTTACCGGGTTGAATAATCTATCCATAAAAGAGAGCGACCGGGTTAATTCACTGATAACGGAAATTAATAAAATCGGAATTTCTCTTTCCTTTCATTCCCACCACGATCACCGCATTGCCATGGGCGTGGCACCCCTGGCTCTGAAGTCAGGCACAATAAAGGTGAACCACTCTGATGTTGTGAAAAAATCCTACCCTGCTTACTGGTGCGACCTGGAAAAGGCGGGGTTCCGGGTTAAAAATATACTGGGACAAAGATCAAAGATAAAGGATACAGGATAAAAATCCAAAAATCGCTGTATCCCTCATGTAGTTAGTACTCAGCAGGGGGGATAAAAAAATGAAAATTCATGCCACCCCGATAGCAATCGGGGTCACAAAAGCACTGAAAAACACAAAAAATTTAGTGGAATTTTGTGTTTTCGTGTTTTTGTGGCAGGAAATTACGGGGGCCTTGAGTAGTAACCTCATGCATCTTTGTCCTCTTATTATCTTTACAAGTTCCGGTAATTCTCCATTTTAATTACTTCCCTGCAGAACGAATATTCTTCGCCTGCTTTATTGGAAGCCACAATTACGACTCGGTTTTTACTGTGGTTCATAACGAGATTAAGGTACCATTGAACCGAATGAGTATCAAGGTTTGTGAGCGGTTCATCAAGAAGCAGGAGTCGGGTGTCGCTGAGAATAGCAAGAGCCAGTTGAAGACGTTGTTTCATCCCGGAAGAAAAATTTTTTATCTGCTGACTTTTGCGCTCCTCCATACCGAGTGCATCAATTATTGTTGCTGGTGAATAATCGTTCCGGAAGGGCTTAAGCCGGTCGTGAAAAACAATCATTTCTTCAAGGGTCATCTCTCCGGGCAATTCCATGTGAGGCGAGGAAAGGGAAAGATACCGGTATAAAAAATCGGGTTGAATAATTTTTCCGTCTAGGTTGTGCGATATTTTTCCGAAACTGGGGGGGGTGTATCCGGAAATGATTTTCAGGAGGGTTGATTTGCCTGATCCGTTGGCTCCTGTTACCGCATAGGAGTTGCCGGGCTTAAATTCAAAAGAGAGTTTATTGAAAATCCACCGGCCGTCATATTCTTTCCCGGTATTTTCAAGCAGAATATTCATTGCTGAGATATGGGCCGCGGATGATTCCTTTGGTGGATTCCCGGATGAATTTCGTGATGATCTGCTTTTCGGGAGTGGCTGGAAATTCCAGTTCTATGACGCTCAGCGCCTGGGTGATATTGTTGGTGCGAAGGTAAAGCATCCTGTAAATTTCTTCTATGTGAGAAATGGTCTCTTCTGAAAAACCCCTCCTGCGCAGGCCGATGGAATTAATTCCCATATAGCAGAGCGGGTCGCGGGCGGCTCTAACAAACGGAGGCACATTCTTTCTTACCCCTGATCCACCGGAAATAAAAGCATGCGTACCTATGCGCACAAACTGTTGCACACCCACCCAGCCCTCAAGTATAGCGTAGTCATCGATGGTTACATGACCGGCCAGACCGCTTCCACCTGCAATTACGCAATGGTTGCCGACCATACAGTCATGCGCGATATGAACATTAGCCATAATAAGACAATTGCTTCCGACCGTGGTCTTATGATTGGCTTCAGTACCACGGTGAAGTGTGACATATTCGCGAATGACCGTATTATCACTGATTTCTGCGGTTGTTTCTTCACCTTTGAATTTAAGATCCTGCGGTATGGCTGAAATTATTGCACCCGGAAAAATTTTACAGTTTTTTCCGATCCGGGCGCCATCCATGATTACGGCATTGGGTCCTACCCATGAACCATCACCGATTATTACATCTTTGTAAACGGTAGAGAACGGTTCAATAATCACATTTTTGCCGATACGCGCTTCGGGGTGTATGTTGGCAGGCAGTTTTGATGCGGTATATTTCATTTTTACGAATTACGAATGTATGCGAATTTACGAATGGTACCTCTGAAAATTATCTTTGCCATTTAACTTTTTTACGCATTACCGGATGCATACGAATTTTATAGATGTAGAACGAAAATTTACCACATAAACGGCAATAAGGGATGACATTCGTAATTTCCTTAAAATTCGCAAATGGAATACGGTCATATTACTTTTGCGTTTTTACCCTTTGAATAATAGCCATCATGTCGGCCTCCGTAGTCAATTTATTACCGACATAGGCGGTTCCCTTCATGTGGACAATTCCCCTGCGTATGGGTTCAATCAGTTCTAATTTGAACACCAGGGTATCACCGGGAACCACCGCCTTTTTGAACCGCACGGAATCAATTTTCAGAAAATAGGTCTCGTAATTTTCAGGATCGGGAACCGTTTTCAGTGCAAGGACGCCACCGGTTTGCGCCATGGCTTCAATGATCAGAACACCGGGCATTATGGGATTACCCGGAAAATGCCCTTTGAAAAAATCTTCATTCATCGTAACATTTTTTAAACCCACTATATAGGTATCTGTCATTTCAATGATCTTATCAACCAGGAGAAATGGCGGGCGGTGGGGCAGGAGTTGCATTATACCCTTTACATCAACTACGGCTGGCGCATGGATGTTGTAATAGGGGATGCCGTTTTTCAGGTCGGTCTTAATCAGTTGCCTGATCTTTTTTGCGAATTCAACATTTAAAGTATGCCCCGGCTTTTTAGCGATTATGTGCCCTTTGATTGGCATACCCACTAGAGCAAGATCACCGATAATATCAATTAACTTATGTCGGGCAGGTTCATTGTGGCATTTCAGTTTTTCATTGTTGATAATTCCCTGCCGGTTCACATCGGTTTTGGGCTTATTGAAGAGTTTGGCAAGATGATCCAGTTCTTCATCGGTAACCTGGCGGTCCGAAATCAGGATGGCATTGCTCAGGTCCCCTCCTTTGATCAATCCGCTTTGCAGTAATCCTTCAATTTCATCGATAAAAACGAATGTCCTGCAAACCGAAAAATGATCTTTGAAATCGGTGATATGCTCCAGAACGGCATGCTGCGGTCCGAGCACCGATGAATTGTAATCAATCAGCACTGTAACCTTGAAATCGTCAGCCGGCATGGCGAGAATTTCATGTTCTCCGTTATTGCTTGAATATACCACATTCGATTTTATCTCATAATATTTTCTTTCCTGGTTTTGTTCTTTTATTCCGGCAGAGAGAATGGAATCCACGAAGGGCCGGGCGCTTCCATCCATGATTGGCACCTCCGGACCGTTCAGTTCAATAGTTATATTATCTATACCAAGGCCGCTGAGCGCTGCTAATACATGTTCAACCGTATTGACGCAGACACCATTCTGCGAAAGGTTTGTTCCTCTGGCAGTACTATACACATTATCAATATCGGCCGGAACAGGAGGCATATTTTCAATGTCGGTACGGACAAAGACAATGCCGCTGTTGACCGGTGCCGGTTTTAAAGTAAGATTTATTTGCTTGCCGGTATGGAGGCCGATACCGGACAATTTAACCGGTTTATCAATGGTTTTTTGTTTCTCTGTCATAACAGGGGTGGTTTTCTGCCGAAGGGCACCTGCCTGCTCTGACGGAGTCCGATACTCGTCAGAGTCATCGGACCGGTAGGCAGGGATTCGTCTTCTGGCGGATTGGGGGAGCAAAAATAGAAAATCCACGAAAATCAGGATATTTGCACGTTCTTACTATATGAACTTCGACCAGATCATAAAAAACATTAAGAACAAGGTCTATCATCCCGTATACCTGCTTACGGGCGATGAGCCCTATTTTATTGACTTCATCAGCGGGACTATCGAAAAAAATATTCTGACGGAAGAAGAAAAAGAGTTTAACCTGAGCATCCTCTACGGGCTTGAGACAGACCCGGTCACAGTGATGAACTATGCTAAGAGATATCCTATGATGTCGAACTACCAGGTCATAATAGTAAGGGAAGCGCAGAACCTGGATGATATTGACCAGATGGTATCCTATGTTGAAAATCCGCTAAAATCAACTATCCTCGTAATCTGTTATAAATACAAGTCGGTTGACAAGCGGAAAAAATTTTACAAGGCAATTGACAGGCATGGTGTTGTTTTTGAATCAAAACCTGTATATGAATCGCAGATCCCCGCATGGATAACCGGTTATCTCAAAGAAAAAGGATACCCGATACAGCCCCAGGCATCGGCTTTGCTTGCTGATTATTTGGGGAATGACCTCTCACGAATTGTGAATGAATTTGAAAAGTTGACGCTGAATATTCCTGCCCGAACTGCAATAACACCTGCGCACATTGAAAAATTCATCGGAATCAGCAAGGATTTTAACACCTTTGAACTCCAGAAGGCGCTTGCCCAGCGCGATATCAGGAAAGCAAACAGTATCATCAATTACCTCAATGCGAATCAAAAAAGCAACCCATTGATACTGACCCTGGCCAACCTCTTCTCATTTTTCAGTAAGGTATTTACCTACCATTATCTTAAAGACAAATCAAAAAACAATGTTGCCGCAGCGCTTAAAATTAATCCCTGGTTTGTCCAGGAGTATGAAATGGCATCGCGCAAATACAATACGGAAAAACTTAAAACGGTAATTACGGATATAAGGGAATATGATGCCCGGCTAAAGGGAATTAACCGCGGTGCAATAACAGATGGTGAATTATTAAGGGAACTGGTATGGAAGATACTGCATTGAGAGGGATAGAGGGATAGAAGGAAATTCCCTATACCTTAATACCTTATTTCTTATACCTTCATACTCCATTACTTCAACCCCAACTCTTTGATAACATCTCTGTAAATATCAACTGCATCGCTGCTGTAGAGGACAATTCCCTGGCTGCGGTCCAGAACAACAGAATAACCCTTTGCCACCGCCACTTTTTTAATTGCCTTTTGTACCGTATCCATTACCGGCTTAAAAAGTTCGCTCTGCTTATTGCGGTAATCCTGCTGCGCCTTTACCTGGAAATCGGAAATCCGTTGCCGCAGGTCATTTAATTCTTTCAGTTTGGTGTCTTTTATTAAAGGAGAATAGGAGGCGCTGTCTTTAATAAATTCTTCCGCCTTACGGTTGTACTCCTCCTGCATTTTTCCGACTTCATTCTCAAGTTGGCTCAGGTAATCCTGTGCCGATTTCTGCGCTGCCTGAACCGAAGGCATCTGCAAAAGAATTGAGTCAACATGAACCACCGCCACCTTCTGGGCAAAAAGGAGGTTGGAAACCGGAAAAAGTGTAAAAATGAAACATTTAACTAAAAAAGCAGTATAACTACCCGTTGGTGTAATTAATACGTCATTAAAAAATTTCCTAATGGTTGTCATTTGAATTAAAATTAGTATATTTGGGGCGGTTAATAATTATATCCGGGTAAACCCGGAGTGTTGATTTTCGCAAAGGTACTGTTTTTCACCTTGTCATTTTTTTATGAATATTTCAGAAGCAAAAATAAAAATCACTTAAATCACCACTGTTGACAGGATTTTCTGTCTACTTAAATGAAATTTTTTTATGAGAACATTTTTACTCCTGCAAAGGTATCGGGATATTCCTTATTCCCTGTACATTATTCCTTTTATTTTTTTCATCTTCTGTCCGTACCTTTTTTCGCAGGGTATTTACAACAACGGTGCGTACATTGTGATCCAGACAGGCGCTTATGTTTATATTGACGGAGACGGCAGTGGCGACTACCGCAATGAAACAAGTACCTCAAACGGCTCCATTGACCTTGACGGGGAACTCATTCTTGAGGGCGACTGGACCAATAATGCAACTGGCGGTAACGTCTTTATCAACATTGAAGGCGCTCCTGACGGGTGGACAAGATTCAAAGGAACTACCAACCAGACCATAGGCGGGACAAGAGATACTTACTTTGAAAAATTTGAAGTTAATAATACGGCTGCGGGAACATCGGTTACCCTGAACCGTGATGTCAATGTCTTTGGCTCCTGCGCCATGACAGACGGAGTGATATCCACAGGAGCAAATTATTTCATTCTGAGAAGTACAACCGCAGCAGATCTCTCCGGTTTCAGCAGCGGCAGTTTTGTATATGGAAACCTGAGGCGCTATATTGCTTCCAACACCAGCACTTATGATTTTCCGGTGGGCAGCAATAATGCTTCAACAAATTATTACCGCAGTGATTTTATCAACGGTAACCTGACCGGTGTATCTTACCTTACCGCTTCGGTCGGCATCCTGGCGGAAGGAGGTAATAATGTGGATGCAAGAGTTATCAGCAATCCTAATGCTTTTGAGGGTGGGCAGCAATACCAGAATGTTGTAGGCCCGGCTGCCGGCCAGGCGACAGAATGGACTTTTATTCCTGATGCCCCAGTCGGAACCGGCAACTATAACTTGAACCTTTATGTAGCCAATATTAGCGAACTATCGGCAGCAGATGATGATAAATTCAATATTTTAAAACGACCTGACGGGTCATCGGATTATAACGACTGGGATGCCCTGGATGCAACCACATCCATACCGGCCAATGGCGGTGCCGGCAGAATATACAGCGCAGGTGCCGGTTATGCGCAGAAGAACGGCTTTACCTCATTCTCCAAATTCGTCATTGCCAAGGCGGACAATCCGCTTCCCGTTGAATTACTCTATTTTTCCGGAGTATGCGAGGGGGGGGTGGTAAAATTATCATGGGCGACTGCATCCGAAACAAATTCGGATTATTTTACGGTTGAGAAAAGTGAAGACGGCATTACTTTCCGGCCCATTGGAGAAATTCCGGCACAGGGAAACAGCCATTCAGTGGTTTTATATAATTATTCAGATGCTGTATTGCCTGAAAACGTATCGTATTACATCCTGAAACAAACCGACATTGACGGTAAAACCGAACAATTTGCAACCATAGCGGTTGATGCTTGCGCTGAAACAACCACTGGCGATGAAATCAATGCCTGGTCCGCTGGTGACGGATTTATCGTGATACGGATTATTAAAAATTCTGGCGGTGAAGAAAATTACCCTGTCACCCTTTTTGATATGGTTGCAAGGGAGGTCTTATCCGCTGCCATTCATGTTGATGAAGGCGCAAATCATGCGGTGCTTAACACCGGAAATCTTGCACCTGCCTTGTATATTCTCAATGTCAATAATTCATATAAACGGAAGTTGGCGCTTTATTAAATATGAGCAAACCGGTTTTTAATATCAAAATCACATCGCCTGATGCAATGACAGCGGAAGTGCCTGCGCTTTTTGACTCAGGCGCATATTATACATTAATAAGGGAAGATAAATTGCCTTCAAAAAATTTTTTAATTTACAAAGTGCCGGAAATATTGGACACCGCAACAAAAGGAGGCGCACTCAAAGTAATTGGTTCATTAGAAATAATTATTGAACACCTGGATAAAAAAATAAAGACGCTCGCATTAGTGTCGCCCGATATGACAAGGGAAATGATAGTGGGTGCCATAACCATGCAGGAATGGGATATTGTAATAAAAAATAAAAACGGAAGCGCCAAAGTAAATATCGGCAGGGATATGCGCGACCCGGAAATTACGGAAGTTTGTTATGTCAGGGAGATTATTACCCCTGAAAATCTGCTTCATGAAGCCGTTTCCCTGCAGTTATTCCTGACATATTGTGCCGAATGCGAAGATGATATTGATTACAAGATAAAACTGATTTCATTTATTGAACGCGCCAAACAAATTCATGCACTGCTGAAAGAACAATACAAAATAAAAAAAGAAAAACAGCCGGCAATTGAAGAAATTCGCGCTTTTTATGATAAGAATTGGCCCGGCTATATGAGACGCGGCTATAATTCCCTTTCGCATGCTTTCGGTATTTTCGGCTGGTTGGGCGGAGATATGGAAGGCGGACCTCCCGTTGAAAAATATACTTTATCAATAATGGAAATGCTCAGGCACGACATATTATCTCTCTTGCATGAATGGCAAAATAAAAAACGTCATCTGAAAAAATAGTTATTGTAGAATTTTAAACAACATCAGTTTAAAAATGAGGACGCAAAACATAAGGATAGACCCGAACTGGGTAAATAAAAATAAAGACATAGTAGAGAAATATGCCGGCAAATGGATAGCCATTAACCCGGAAAAAGGAATTATCGGATTTAGCGATTCCATAAAAAAATTATCAGAACAATGCGATGCATTAAACATTCCGTATATTTTTTATCATGTTCCTTTATATTCTGGTGTTTTAAGATTTATCCCCATTTATTTTAAAAGTGCGGTTACCAATAACTGGCGCCCTGTTTATCCTGCTCAACTCCGCAATAATAAAAATATAATAAAAGGATTTTTCTTAATAGACAGTGGCGCTGATTCCTCATTGATCAGCAAAGAAGCCGGAAAGCAACTCGGTTTTATCAAACAAACAGACGATGCCGTTTTAACTGCCTTTGGAATTGGGGGAACAGTTGAATACATATTGAAAATGGTTGATTGCACCATTGACGGACATACGCTCAAAATACCGGTTGCATGGATACAAACCGATGATATAGATGATATGATAATAGGCAGAGATGTTGTTTTTGATTATTTTGATATTGAATTTAAACAAAAGACAAAAAAAATAGTTTTTAAACCTGTAAAATAAACCACAGACAAGAGCAAACGAAAATCAGAAGCAACCAAAAAAGTTTTCATACAGATAAACAAAATATCCCCAAACCCATGAAAAAAATATTATTTTCATGCGCAGTTGTTCTTTGCGCTCTCACCGCAAGGGCGCAGAATGTTGGAGTGAATACCGATGGCACCGCACCTACAGAACTCCTGCATGTTAAAAGCAACCAGGCAACTGATAACACGTTGCTATTAGAGCACACCAATGGCGCGCAGGAATTAGCGCTTCGCTTCCTTACTCCGACTGCAAGCGCTGACTGGAAATTATATATTCCCGCATCCTCTTCCAACCTGCGGCTGTACAATACTGCCGACAGGGTTACTTTTCTCTCTACCGGAACAGTGCAATTTAATGCATACACCACTAACGGCATTGTGCGCACTACTGGCGGAACAGGAACTCTATCAAGCACCGGGGGCGCAATAAGTTTAACAACAGAAGTTACAGGAACTTTGCCCGTTGGCAATGGTGGTACGGGCCTTACTGCAATTCCCCTAGGTATTCTCAGAGGCGATGGCGCTTCTGCAATTACTGGTACCACAGGTACGCAATATGGTGTTCCTTATTGGGCTACCACCAGCACACTCGGTTCTACTGCTGCCGGTACAACCACAACTCTATTGCACGGCAATGCAGCCGGAGCGCCAACTTTTGGCGCAGTAAGTTTAACAGCAGATGTTACAGGTGTTTTGCCCTTTGCCAATGGTGGAACGAATGCAAACTTAACTGCAGTAAACGGAGGTATGATTTGGAGCAATGCATCGCAAATGCAGATTACGCCTGTGGGTACTGCCGGACAATTTCTGCAGAGCAATGGAGCAGCCGCTCCTACATGGGCAACAGGAGGGCTGCTCAGCGGTGGAACGGCTAATTATAATACTTATTGGACAGGAGCAACTACTGTCGGAGCGGAGCAATATGTTGCCATAAGCCGTGGAGGAACAAATATCGGAACCATCGGTGCAATTGGCTCTGTAATATATTCCAACGGAACACAGCATGCTTCAACTGCGGTAGGTACGGCAGGACAGGTATTAATATCAAACGGAGGCGCAGCGCCAACCTTTGGCGCTGTACCGGGTGGAGGGAATAACTGGGGAATATTAGGCAATGCAGGAACGGCTGTTGCCACAAACTTCGTTGGAACTACCGATGCTGTTGCACTTGCATTCAGAACTAATAATACTGAAAAAATGAGAATACAATCTGCTGATGGAGAAGTAATTATTGGAGCTGTTGCTTCTCCATATGCGGGAGATTTGCTTTCTGGTAGAGGTACTGCAGCACTTCCATTTGCCGTAAATGGATATACTGACCAAAATGGTTCTGGTACTTGGGGTGAAGTTCTCGGAGGGGCGACCAATTTTTCCGCTATTCAAGGTGTGTATAGTGGAACCGGAGTTGGAGCAGGAGCTTTAGGCAACTACAATGGAACCAATACGGCTAACACGCGTGCAGGAGTTGTTGGGGTAATGTCCACACCTGCTGCTACTAACAATGGAACTGGGGTTTTGGGAAATCATACTACAGCATCAGGTAATGCCCATATGGGAGTTTTAGGAATTTATGCCGGCACCTCTTATGGTATAGGTGCTTATGGTATTGGATTTGGTGGGGGTATTGTTGCAGGAAATTTTGATTTTGGAGTAGTGGGATGGAGAGCAAATAATGCAAATTATAGTGGATATTATAACGGGAACCATGTTATTGCTAATGGAACTAAAACTGCCAGCGTTGGTACAAGCAAAGGAAATCAGCTTCTTTATTGTATGGAGAGCACTGAAATTTGGTTTGAAGATGTAGGAAGGGCTAAATTAACAAATGGTTATATTGAAGTTAAATTAGATGAATTATTTTTAGAAACTGTATTTATAGACGATACACATCCTATGCATATATTTGTTCAGGAAGAAGGGGAGTCAAATGGCTTAATAGTGATTCCCGGCAAAGATGGTTTTATTGTGAGAGAAAAAAACAACGGAACATCAAACATCAGTTTTTCATACAGAATAATGGCTAAACGGCTTAATTTTCAAGACCACCGATTTGGTAATGATCCGGTCTGGGGTTCCGGTGATACTCGAAAGTATTCACAGTATGCGCCTCCTCCTCCAGTAGATTATTATGAAAATGTAAAATTTCAGGAAGACAAAAAGAAAAATTGGAAACCTACACCTATGCCTGAAGGATTTGTAGATTATCTTACACTTATGCGTGAACTCGGAGAAAAAAAGGTTACAAAGGATAATCCAACAAAATAAAAAAAAAGAAAATAAATCGTTCCTCAACGAAAAGAAGAGTTTAATAATAAAAAACCGTACACAGGAGACAATAAAAAAATAAGCAGCAGCGGCAGAAAAAGAAGTAAACACAATGAAACTATCTGATCATGCAAAAAACAAACTTGAAATATACAATATAAATGAGGATGAAGTTATCAGCAAATGCAACAAGCAGATTTATGAATTTTACGATACAAAGGAGGAGTCGCACATAAAAATAATTGAACTGCAGGAAATACTTTTTGCAGTAGTTTATAACAATAAAGCGCAAATGATAGTAACGGTGTACAGAACAGACCGAAGAACAATAAACAACAGGCAAAAAAATAAAAGATGGATTTAAAACTTAAATACGGAACATTTAAAAAGCGTGTTGACAGCGAAACCGGCAGCATCCTTTTTTACAGAGATGATATTAAAGGGCTGCCTGATAAGGTTTATCAGGGGGATGGATTTACTGTTGAAGTAAAAAACAGCCAAATATATCTCATTGACATTTTTAATGCCGAAAAAGTACTGAACAACTTGCTGAAAAGCGTAAAAAAAGAAGTTGCGTAAAAAAGAGAAAGTCCCGCTGTGCAGAATTTTGGTGCTCACTATAATTTTCGTGATGTTGGGTGCCTGCCGGACAGGCAGGCACCTGACGCCACGTGAACACTCATAATCACTTACCTCGCATAACAGGAAAAGAAAAGGAAAAACAAACATCCCATGGGCAAAATAAAACAACATATAGAAATAGGCGAAAAAAAGTACCGGGCGCTATTTGACCCCGAATCCGCAAGTATACAATGAAGCACATCATTTATTTGAGTGAATCGTTTCAAAGTGAACATGCGGATACGGGGTTTGATACCGGTGCGCGCAATAATTAAGCACGCCAAACCAACTCCGGTTTCAGGAAATATCTGCTGAATTGAATAAGTTTATACCATTGCGTATAATACCAAATGGTATAAAACATGAAAGATTCCCCATTTATTTATGGTTCTACAGTAAGCGGACATTCATTTGCCTAAAGGCAAACTTGAAATGGACAAACTAAAAATTTGTAACTGCCTCCCGTGCAAAGTTTGCAGATTCCTCCAGGATGGTCTCCTCTTCATTTAATACGTAACGGACTTTGATTTGTCCACAGCGGCCATGCTGGCAAGTATACGGATCAGCCCATTATCCGGCAAATTGCTTTTGGCATCCCGATATCTATCGGGGTCAAACACCATCAGTATTGAAAACATCACTGCCGGTATTATTCTGTCTTTTACCATGTAAAAAGTGTCCTGCAATCCGCAAAAAGCATATAAATGAAACATTTGGCAATAATAACCGTATAACCAGAGGTTGGTGCTTATTTCGTCAGCACTAAATTTAAAAGGGTTGTCATTTTAATAAATATTGTTATATTTGCCACGATGATAATTCTGGATTTTTTTAATAGCACACTGAAATAATCACGAACCTTGATTTTAAAGAAAAAGATTTTTATTCCGGTCGCACACAATTAAGATCTTTTTGTATCACAATCCTTCAACCCCGATATTTCCAATGAAAAATTCTGTTCGGATTTTTATGGTATTTGTTTTATTTTATACGGGTCAGATTATTTTTGCCCAGGAAAGAAGCGTTGAAAGTATTAATACCTCAACCACAAAAGATGTCATTAAACCTGAAAGCGTAAAATATCTTCAAATGGAAAAAAGAACAGCCGGTGATTATCCATTCCCTGAAAACAGTAAAAAATCCGGAGTTCAAAAAGAAGAAAAAACAGGTTCTGCCTCCCGCCAGGAAGTTTTTATTGACGTATCCGTAAGGGAATGTGATATTTTTAAAAGCCCGGTTGTTGCAAAATATGTTTCGCCCGAAAAACTTAATAATATCCGGTTAAAAAATCCCGGTAACCTGAACCATATTGATTACTATTTTAATAAATCGTTCCTGTTTGAACTTATCCCCGGAACCGTGTGCGACCAGAAGATTATAAATGAGTTCATCGCAAATTTCGACCCCTATAAATATGAACCGCAACGAAAAGAAACGGAAAAAGCCGTTATTGAATTTTCCGAATACGGAGTAAAAGTAATTCTGTTACCCAAAAGTGAAATGCCTGTTGAAGTTCAGAAGTACATTGCTAAACGGGAAAAGGGTGGCTGTATCGGTTGTATTAACGGCAGGCCAATGCCGCAAAAAGCCGGTAGCATAAAAAATAAGTAACAAGGTATTATGAGGCGATATTTACTTTTTTGTTTATCTGTTCTCAGCACATTTTTGCCCCGTTTTGTATTGGCGCAGGCGGATAATTGCAATACCCCCGCCACTACATTAACAGTTTATCCTGCTGTTTGCACTCCTTATTCCGGTTCTACTACTGGCGCAACACCTTCTTCGGGCCCTGCCTCTACTTGCGGAAGCACTGATGACGATGTTTGGTTCAGGTACACTACTGCAGCCGGAAGCAGTTACGCATTTTTATATGTTGATCCTGCAAGTTCCGGTTTTGATCCTGCTTTCCAGGCATTATCAGGCGCTTGTGGCTCTCAGGCAGTTCAGGCATGTGTTGACGCCTATGCCGGAGGCCAGGGTGAATCAGTAACATTAACCGGATTAAGCGGAAGCACTACTTATTATATCCGTGTTTTCAGTTATGGTTCCGGCAGCGGAACAGACGGCTCTTTTACCGCGTGTGTTTTCAATGGAGCGCCTCCTGCCAATGATGTTTGCGGAGTTGCTACATCAGTTACTCTTACACAAAACGCTACTTGCTCGCCTACAGCCGGAACAACTGCCTGGGCGACTACTTCTGCAGGCATTCCCGCATGTGTGGGTACTGCCGATGATGATGTTTGGTATAAATTTACCACAGGTGCAGGAGTTACTTATGAAAGAATTGTGGTAGACCCAACCGGAAGTGGCGGAGCCGATTTAGAGTTTGACCCTGTAGTTCAGGTATTTTCCGGAACATGTGGCGCCTTTGTCAGCATTGCCTGCCAGAATGCAGTTGGTGCCGGTGGGACTGAAGATTTTTTTGTTAGCGGATTAACAGGCAGTACCACTTATTATGTCAGAGTTTATCACTATGGCTCATGGTATGCGAATAGAACCGATGGAGGAAGTTTTGATATTTGTGTGATGGGCGGTTCTCCTCCTGCCAATGATAATTGTGCAGGCGCTCTGGCTCTTCCAACTAATCCCGGTTGTGTTGTTTTTGGAGGTTCTTCTACCACAACTTTTGCAACACAATCCTCTACGGGTACTCCTTGTTCCGGCTATAGCATTGATGACGATGTATGGTACAGTTTTGTGGCTATTAATTATACCCATACTCTTACGGTTGACCCAAATTCTGCAATGAATGTGCAGATTCAGGTGTTATCTGGCGCCTGCGGTTCTATTCTCTCTGAACAATGCCAGGATAATGCAGGGATAGATGGTACCGAAACAATGGTAGTGACCGGATTGACCATCGGCAATACTTATTATGTGAGAATAAGCCATAATGGAACTTTTTATGGCAGCAATGGTTCTTTTACTATTTGCAATGTGGCGAGCGCTCCCGTTGGAGGTGACGACCTTTGCAATGCAGTTGCATTACCGGCAGTAACCTCTGCCTGCACTTATGGAACTTATGATAATTCTTCTATGCCCACCGGCTCAGGCGCGCTACCTGCAGGATGCAGCGAAAGGGCTAATGGATTCAGGAGACACATGTGGTTTAAGTTTGTTGTTCCAACCGGTGGAAAAGTCAGCATAAATGTAAAAGGTCTTACCGGGAATATTACAAACCCCACTGTGGCCGCTTTCTCATGGAATGGAGGGGCCTGTGGCACCCTTACTAATTTTACATTACTTTCCTGCAATAATGATTTTTGCAATGTTAATGGGGATTGTAATTACCATTCCGTACTGAATTTATCCGGATTATCGGTAGGGGCGACCACCTATTTCAAAGTATCTTCCGCTTCAACAGATAATGGAGCCGGAACATTTAAAATATGTGTTTCAGCGCCACTCAATGACGGTTGTCCTGCACCTCTTTTTGTTTGTGATTTAAATGGTTTTGAAGGCACCACCAGCGCAGGTTATACAATTGATAATGGAGGTCTTGAAGGATGGAGCGGAGGACCCTATGGTACGGGAGGAACAACCATTGAAAATAATTCATGGCTGCAATTTGAGGCATCTGATGTGAATGCATCCATTACAATTACGGTATCTGATTGTTATTTGGATGATGGTGGTGCCGGGGAATATCAATATAATTGTTGTGGCGGTCCAGCCGGTTTTAACGGTGGAGGGCTTCAGGCGCAAATACTTGCCATGAATGGCGGAAATTGTTCGGGTTCTGCGGGATGGACTGCTATGTCTGTATTTCTAAATGGCATCAATGGTCCTAATTTCGGATTAAACGGAACTTATACTGTTACCAACACCTCTGCTCTGACTGTTGGTCAGATTTACTATATTATGTTTGACGGCTTTGCAGGCGATGTTTGTAATTACAAAATCAATGCGGCTACAGGTGTCGGCACTACTGTTATTGTAACCCCCCCGAGCAGCACCACTAATATCTGCAGCGGCAGTACGGCTACATTGGCAATTAATCCGGTTGGTTCGGGAGGTACGGTAAACTGGAGTTCCTCTCCTTCCGGGTATGTATGCAATAATTGCGGTTCATCAGTGGTTGTTGACCCTGCTGCTTCTCCTGGCGTTACGGATGGTACAGTAACTTATTATGCTACGGTATCCGGCAATTGCATCACACCGCAAACAGTATCGGCAACTGTGAATGTAGAGCCAACTCCACCCACTCCAACGGTTGTTGCCGATCCACCCGGTTTTTGCGGGGTTACCAGCGTTTCCATGACCGCCTCTGCTGCCAACGCTACCGATTACGAATGGTTTGATGCCCTTGTCGGAGGCAATTCATTAGATGTTGGTCCGGTCTTCACTCCGGCAATAACAGATAATCAAATCGGTTCCTATACCGTTTATGTTGCTGCATATAACACATCAGGTTCTCCCACTTGTACCACAGTAACGCGAGCCACGAAAACAGTAACCATTAATGCCTGGGATGGAAAAATAAAGTGGACAGGAAATGCCCCTGCTGCTACTCCCAACTGGACAAATACTCTTAATTGGGCAGGTTGCACTCCGGGTTGCGCTGATGCCGTTGGTGTAATTATTCCTGACCAAACCACGGTTCCCGGTCCGAATGACTGGCCTGTTATCAGCAGCAGCGTGACCACCGACAGTTTAAAATTAGAACCAAACGGAAAACTGGAATTCATTGGAGGCGCATTGAGCATCTGCGGTTCATTCGGACACTTTGGAATAATAACTATTTCAGGTGGTGTGCCGACAATCACTTTTAACGGTACGACAAAACAATTTTATATAAAAACATCTACCGGCACGGGTGATTTACCTAATGTTGTTATCAACAATGCAGCGGGAGTCAGAGTAGTGGATGGTGCAGGTAATAAGGATATGGATATTGGAACCGCATACATTTTAACTTTAACAAATGGGATTTTAACTTCCACAAACACCCGGACGGTAAATGTTAAAAACAGCGCTGTTGGCGCAGTTACCGGATTCGGAACATCTTCTTATGTTGCAGGTCGCCTACAAAGGGCTATTACGGGAGGATTTCCAAAATCTTATGATTTTCCTGTTGGGACTTCCAGCGGTTACGAGTTGATGAATATTAATTTTACGGCAGGCACCACCATTACAAGCGCAACCGTCTATTTTGAGAAACCATCAAACGCACTGGGCACGGGACTAAGTGCCCTATCCGAAGGCGGTGCATCTTTTATTACTACCGTTCCCGGTATTGTCGATGCAGGGGGTGGCACAAACGGAGGATTATGGACGGTATTGGCAAGCGGAGGAGTTGCCAATTATGATATGACTTTGTATGGCAGAATATATTCTAATGCAGGCGGATTTACCCACACCATTGTAAAAAGGGACCCGTTTTGCCCAGGCAACTGGACCCTGTCGGGAACTTATGGCGGCAGTTCGGTTGGCGGAGGAATCATTACCGTAACACGAACCGGAATGAACGGCTTTTCGCAGTTTGGCATTGGCAGGCACGATGCGGTATTTCCTATATCCCTGTTATTCTTTAATGCCGTATGCACGAGCAGGGGAATTGAATTATCATGGATAACCGCCAGTGAAATCAATAACGATTATTTTACAATTGAAAGAGCAGCCCCCTCCCAACTTCCCCCATCAGGGGAGGGGATGAATTGGACTGTTATCGGAACAGTTAAGGGAGCAGGCAATAGTTCTACGATTCGCAAATATGAATTTACCGATCCCCTCCCCGATAGGGAGGGTAATGGAGGGGCTTTCTATTATCGCCTTAAACAAACCGACTTTGACGGTACCCATGAGTACTTTGATGCCGTACCTGCCGATTGCAATTCGGAAAATGAATTCAAGGTCATTAACATAATACCTAACCCGGCCAAAGACAATATTTACATCCTCTTTAGTTCAGGGAAGAAACTCACCGATGTGACAATTGTATTATTTGACGTGCTGGGTAATTATGTGATTAAAGAAAAATTTTTACCTATTGAGGGCTTTAACAGCAGGGAGGTTGACTTAAGTTTCCTGAATAACGGGGTGTACGTAGTGAATGTAAATAACGGAACAACCAATTTTATTCAGAGAATAGTGAGACAGGATTAAATGAAACGGATACCATACATAACTATCATTTTACTAACCGCAGCAGGGTTGTGCAGCAATTTCATCATGGCACAAACTTACCTAATTTCTCCGACTGGCGATGGGGGATTTGAAACCGGAACCACTTTTGCAGCCAACGGATGGACTGCTGTAAATGGTGGTTCAGATAATTGGCAGGTTGGTGGTGCGGCAGGCGTTCAGGGTGGGGCACGTGCATCTAAATTCCACAACATATACTGCTTCAGGTGCGGCTACTGTGGTGCATTATTACCGTGATATAGCCATTCCTGCAGGTGCAAATTATGTATATCTTAATTATTACCTGAAATATCCCACCATAGATAACACTTATGATTATTTCTATGTTTATAGAACTACTACAGGCAATACACCTGTAGCCGGTACTGTCCCTGGAGCCGGATACACAAACTTGTTTACTAATACAGCCACAACCTATGCTGGTTATACAGCAATGCCACAAGTTGACCTCACCGCACTGGCAGGCACAACAGTTCGTTTGGTTTTTACTTTTAAAAATGACGGAGCATCACCATATGCCGACCCTGCTGTTGATAATATCTCACTGACTTATTGTAATCCTACTACTTCACTTTCCCCTACGGGTGATGGGGGATTTGAAACCGGAACCACTTTTGCAGCCAACGGATGGACTGCTGTAAATGGTGGTTCAGATAATTGGCAGCGCTCCCACCGACCCTGCAAACGGAACTTCCTACACTGCCAATGCCGCTTATGGTTCAGGAACAGCCGTAGGAGGAGGATTTTGCGTGTATAATAGTACAGGCACTTCGGTTGCCATTACTGCATTAACTGCGGGTACTACCTATTATTACAATATCTACGAATATGCCACTGCCGGCACGTGTTATAATCTTACCGAGTTAGCCGGCAATGCTGCCACATCAGCCCTTCCTTCAGCAGCAGGGGCAATTTCAGGAACTGCCACTGTTTGCCAGGGAGCAAGTGGTGTGGCTTATTCCGTAGGAGCAGTCGGGGGCGCCACAAGTTATGGATGGGCATACTCTGGCGCAGGGTACTCTTGTGCGTCTGGTTGTGCTACAAATTCCATCACTGCTAATTTTTCCGGTGCTGCTACCTCCGGCAACCTCACCGTTTATGGAATCAATGCCTGCGGCAACGGAACAGCATCAGCCAATTATGCAATCACAGTAAATTCAATTCCCGGCACAGCCGGAATATCATCGCCTTCCAACGGAGCCACCAATCAATGCTCTGCAAACCCAATCACCTCTTTGAATTGGACTGCCGCATCGGGTTCTCCAACGGGTTATAAACTTTATTT
Source organism: Bacteroidota bacterium (assembly GCA_016193485.1). Classification (GTDB taxonomy): domain Bacteria; phylum Bacteroidota; class Bacteroidia; order JACPRZ01; family JACPRZ01; genus JACPRZ01. The sequence continues at coordinate 150,076 of JACPRZ010000043.1, forward strand.
CGGAACAGATAATCCGCCAACAAATATTGTAAATGGCACAAATCTGGGAGCAGTATTAACCTATACGCCTGCCTCATTAAATTCCAACACACTTTATTATTGGAAAATTGTGCCTACCAATGCCTGCGGAGATGCCACAGGCGCTTCTGTTTGGAATTTCACTACCGGAACGCCATGTTATTGCGCTTCAAACGGTGGTACTTGGACCGATGAATGGCTTGCACGAGTACAAATGAATACAAGTCCGGCACTGGATAATAACAGCGGAGGACCTCCGGCATCCGGATACACTAATTTTACAGGACTGGGTCCGTACACAGTGAACCCCGGCAGCACTTATAATTTTACAGGAACTGTCGGGTCTTCAGGTTCATGGAGTGAATATATAAGGGTTTATATTGACTGGAACCAAGATGGCGACTTTATTGACGCGAATGAATCTTACGACATTGGCTCAAGAACAGGCGCAGGAACAATAGTCAATACAATACTGGTACCCGCAGGCGCAACAGTTGGCGCAACAAGAATGAGAGTTATAGAAAAATATAGCGGATATGCTACGTCATGCGAACTGTATAGCTATGGCGAAACCGAAGATTATACTATCACAGTTGCAACCGCCTGCACCCCCCCCACCACACAGGCATCCGCATACACTTCAAGTAACCTTGCCAACACCACTATGACTATTGGCTGGACAAGAGGCAATGGAAACAATATAATGGTAATAGCCCGTGCCGGCAGCGCACCCACCGACCCTACAAACGGAACATCCTATACTGCTAATGCCAATTATGGTTCCGGAACAGCCGTTGGAGGAGGGTTTTGTGTATATAATGGAACGGGAACTTCTGTAAACCTCACCGGACTCACGGCAAATACAATGTACTATTTTGCCCTGTATGAATATAACACAGCAGGCACTTGTTATTATATGACTGAATTAACCGGCAGTACTCAAACAGCCAATAACGGTAATGATGTAAATCATCCCGGAGATGGCGGTACTGCTACCTATTACCAATGCTCCGGTAATTATTACGACCCGGGAGGACCGGGGGCGGGAAATTATGCCGATAATATTACTGTTTCAACAACTACTTTTTATCCCTCCACTTCCGGAAGCAAAGTATCGCTCTTCTTTACTGTTTTTGATACCGAAAATAATTATGACGGACTGATGATATATGACGGACCAAATACCGGCTCACCCCTTATTTCATCAGGATTAGGTGTCGGAAGCAATGCCACCACTTGTCCTGCGGGCTCATGGCGCGGCACCGGGTCGCCAGGCACCGTAACTTCCACCCATGCCACAGGCGCTTTAACTCTTGTTTTTAGATCCGATGCTTCGGTTAATTCTACCGGATGGGCGGCATCTATTTCCTGTATTTCCTCCTGCACCCCGCCCACCACCCAGGCAACCTCCTTTACCTCAAGTTCCATTGCTCAAACTACTATGACCGTTGGCTGGACAAGGGGCAATGGCAATAATGTAATGGTAATAGCCAAAGCAGGTAGCGCACCCACCGACCCTACAAGCGGTACTTCCTACGCAGCCAATGCCGCTTATGGTTCAGGAGCAGCAGTAGGCGGTGGATTTTGCGTGTATAACGGTACAGGCACTTCGGTAAATCTCACTGCGCTTAGTTGTCTCAATACCTATTATTTTGCTATTTATGAATATGCCACGGCCGGTACTTGTTACAATTTAACAGAATTAACCGGTAGTGCAGCCACCGTTCCTCCCGGTAACCAAACTACTTACGGAGCAGGTACATGGATAGGATATGTTTATACATGGTCCGGTTCTCCGGATTTTACACCTGGTAACTATAAGGGATATGTTACCCAGGCAACTACTTTTGACAGGAACCCGGCAGATGTAGCGGCTGGAGGAAACATTTGTGGCGGTCCTTATACTGATAATTTCACGATTCGATTTAAAATGAATTATAATTTCCCTGCAAACAATTATGTTTTCACTATCGGTGGTGATGATGGAGTAAGGTTGAGCGTAGATGGAGGTAGCACATGGATTATTGATGGATGGTCAGACCATGGTTATACTACGTACTCAAATAATCCTTGTGTTATTTTGAATGGTTCTACCAATCTTGTTTTTGAATACTATGAAAATGGTGGAGGCGCCCGTGTTTCCTTTTCATACACAACTGTCGGGGGTAGTTGTTATTGCGCTGCTGATGGCGCTACCTGCGATGAATACATTGGTAATGTAACGGTTGGAAGCATCAATAACAGCACTGCCTGTACCACTACTCCACAGGGATATGGCGACTATACAGGACAATCTACCGCAATGAATATTGGAACAGGATATTCAATAACTGTTACAAATGGGAATGGTTATGCAGATGATCAATGCGGCATCTGGGTTGACTGGAACCAGGATGGTGATTTTGCAGATGCCGGTGAAACAATCAGTGTTACGGGTACTCCCGGCTATGGTCCCTATACCGCCACCATAACACCTCCCGGAACTGCAACAGCGGGTAATACAAGAATGAGGGTTAGAATCCACTATAATGATGAATCTTCTTCTTCCTGCGGTTCGGCTGTTTGGGGCGAAGTGGAGGATTATACCATTAATGTTCTTGGTTGCGTGGCTCCAACCACTTCTGCAACTTCCATTACTTTTCCAAGTGTACAATGCACGCAAATGAATGTAAGTTGGACAAACGGAAACGGAGGCAGAAGAATAGTGGTTGCCAAAGCAGGAGCAGCGGTTGCCGGAAATCCGGTTGACGGTACTGATTATGCCGAAAATTCTTCCTTTGGCACGGGAGGTACAATTGCAGCAGGTGAATATGTTGTTTATGACGGCACCGGCTCAGGTTTTACGCTTACCAATCTTGCAAGCGGTACAACTTATTATTTCAAAGTGTTTGAGTATAATTGCACAGGGGCAAATATAAAATACCGCACTACTTCTCCGCCCTCTGCCAGTCAGGCGACCAACTCCCTGCCTGGAACTCCAAGTGTAATTAGCGGTTTGCAAGGTGTTTGTATTTATCAAACCGGAGTTTCTTATTCGGTAACTATTGCCGGAGCAACGAGTTATACATGGTCGTATTCCGGAACCGGATTCACCAATACATCCGGCAATGTAAATCCTATTGCTGCCGATTTTTCCGCCACGGCCACTTCAGGCAATTTAACAGTATATGGTACCAGCGCTTGCGGCAACGGACCAACCTCCGCTGCATTGGCAATAACTGTAAATACCACCCCCCCCACCTCTGTTGATGCAGGCGAAGACCAGTATATCTGTGCAAATCCCGTTACAATGGCTGCAACCGGCACAGGAACCTGGACTGTATTGAATGGAACCGGTACCATCACTACTCCGTCAAATCCGACAACTACGGTAACAGTTACCAATCCTTCTACCTCTGTTACTTTCCGGTGGGGAGCCACCAACGGCTGCGGCACATCCTACGATGAAGTGGTAATTAACAGGCAGTAATTTTGTTTTAAAAAAAGCGATTGATTTAAGTTTATTTTTGCAACCTTCCAATCCCAATATGGGCGCTTACATCAAAGCCATAAGTTATTACCTGCCTGAAGAAGTTCTTACCAATGCTGATTTAGTGAGGATTTTTCCTCAATTAACTGAAGTTGAAATTTTCAGGGCGACAGGGATTAGGAAAAGGCATATCACTCCACACGGCATCATTGGTTCTGATCTGGCATATCTAAGCGCCATTAAATTTTTTGATGAACATCCAATAAAAAAAAAAGAGATTGATTTTTTACTTTTTTGCACCCATGGATCAGATTATAATGGGCCCTCTTCCGCCTGCATTTTACAAGATAGAATCGGATTGCCGAACCATTGCGGTGCAATGGACATTCCTTATGGTTGTACCGGCTTTGTTTATGGAACCGCCATAGCGAAATCATTAATAGAAAGTAACCTCGCAAAAAATGTTTTACTGCTTACCTCAGATATTCCCACAACGGTTATTCGTCCGGAAAATCATGAGTTAAGGGCAATTTTCGGTGATGGAGCTGCCTGTACCCTTTTTTCCATTTCAAAAAATAATTCCTCAATAGGTGATTTTGTTTTTGGAACAGATGGCAGGGGTGCGAAAAACCTCATAGTCAGAAATTCAGGAAGACGGGAACCGGTAACTATGGAATATCTTGAAAAAAATTCGGATGCCGGGGGAATGTTAAACGGAACAATGGAAATGAATGGTGCTGAAATATTTATCTTCGCGGTTAAAGTGGTTCCGACCATGGTAAAACAGGTGCTGGAAAAAAACAATCTGCAACAGGATGATATTGATTTATTCATATTTCACCAGGCAAGCGGATTTTTATTGGAAATCCTCAGGAAAAAATTAAAAATTCCGAAAGAAAATTTTTTTGTTTATCTTGAAAATGTAGGGAATACCGTTTCGGCAACAATACCGATCGCCCTGAAGGAAGCGATTAAGGAAGGAAAAGCGAAAACGGGCGATAAAATCCTTCTTGCCGGTTTCGGAATCGGATATTCATGGGCAGGAACGGTAATACAATTGTAATTCAGATGTCGGACATCAATGATTTTATTAAAAAAATTGAAGCGGAATTTGAAGAAATTTCCCCGGGTTCGCTTAACCCGGGAACTAATTTCCGTGAGATGAAGGATTGGAGTTCCATGCACGCGCTTATCATCATCGCCCTCATTGATACTGAATATGGCATCTCGCTCAATGGTGAACATATGCGTTCTGTTTCCACCATAAAAGAATTATTTGATTTAATCGGTAAAAAAAAAGTAACCCAGCAACATATTAATGACTGAAAACTTGCCACTGATCCCGATATCTATCGGGACAGATTAAAAACAAAATAGATATATGTCTGAATTGTTATTCAAAGTGGAAACTCACAAAATAATGCGAACCCTAAATTATCTTGCTGCTTCCAAACTAAAAGTCGGATTAATCGTAAATTTCGGGAAAGATTTTTTAGAATGGAAAAGATTAGTATTATAAAAAATAATCCGTGCAATCAGTGGCTGCATTTTTTTTCTACTGAGTAGGCACAAAAAAAATCCTGAATGGCGGTTTTTTCAATACCCGGTGCAAAAATTTCTGGAATATCCGCCTGTGTTCCTTCTGAAATCAGGTATACGAAAAATTACGACAGGATGAGCGAAAATGAAAAGAATCTCTTTATTAAAACGGTAGGAGTTGAAAGCCGAAGAGTAACCGGAAAGGGAATGACAACGCTTGATTTATGCGTAACAGCAGCCGAAAAACTTATTACTGAATTGGGATGGAACAGGAATGAAATTGAACTGTTGGTTTTTATCACTCAATCAAAAGATTATTACCTGCCCGGTAACGGCACCATTGCTCAGGATAAATTACGGCTAAGCAGGAATTGCATGGCATTTGATATTGGTCTTGGTTGTTCGGGATATATCTACGGGTTATCAGTGGCTGCAAGTATTTTGCGGGCTGCCGGAATTAAAAAAGCATTGCTGCTGGCAGGAGATATTTCCACCGTTAACACTTCGTACGAAGATAAAAGCGTATTTCCTTTATTTGGCGATGCCGGCACTGCAACAGCCATTGAAAATAGTTCTGATTCCGGGAAATGGAGTTTTAATCTTTTCAGCGATGGTTCAGGGTTTGAATCCATCATGATCCCCGATGGCGGAATGAGAAACCGGATTTCGCAGGATTCATCGTTTGTTTACCGCACTTTTGAAAATGGAAATTCGCGGACTCCCTTGCATCTGGCGCTAAAAGGGATTGACATTTTTAATTTTTCCATCGGTGAAGTTCCCCGTTCTGTCAGAGAACTTTTGGCCTTTGAAAACAGAACTATCGGAGATTTTGATTATTTTATCCTTCACCAGGCAAATAAACTGATGAATGAAACCATTCGTAAAAAACTCGGTATTGAAAAAAATAAAGTTCCGTATTCAATTCAAAAATTCGGAAATACAAGTTCTGCATCTATTCCTCTTACTGTAGTTACTGAACTGGGTCAGAAGGCAAGAGAAAATAATCTCTCGCTGTTTTTGAGCGGTTTTGGCGTTGGATTATCATGGGGAAATGTATCGTTGAATACAAATCATATTGTTTGTCCTGAAATAATTAATGCCGGCTGATGATTGATTTAACCGGAAAAAATATTTTGATAACCGGTGCATCGTCCGGTATTGGAAGGGAAACGGCTATTCTGGCCGGTAACCTTGGTGCCGTGGTAACGGTGACGGGGAGAAATAAGAACCGCCTGGATGAGACATTTCAGCGGCTTAAAGGGAAAAATAACCTGCAGTTTGTTGCCGATTTATCGGAAGAAAAAAATATCGTTGAACTTACCGGGCATCTTCCGGAATTTGACGGGATTGTTCATTGTGCCGGAATAACCAGTCCGATGCCGGTAAAATTCATCAGGGAAAAGCATTTGCAGGAAGTTTTTAAAATAAATTATTTCGCGTCTGTTTTACTGACCGGATCTCTTTTGAGCAAAGGGAAAATCAAAAATGCTTCTTCCATTATCTTTGTATCATCCGTATCCACTCAACTGCCTTATTTCGGGGGAACAGCATACATTGCTTCAAAAGCGGCAACCGAATCCTATTGTAAGACATTGGCTTTTGAATTGGCCCCGCAAAAAATAAGGGTGAATTGCATTTCACCGGGATTGGTAAGGACCGCAGTATATGAAGAGATGAGAACCGGTTACGGAGACGAAAAAATGGAGGAATACGAAAAAAAATACCCGCTCGGGTTTGGCAAACCGGCTGATGTTGCCAATGCCGTTGTTTTTTTACTTTCGGATGCTTCCGGTTGGATTACCGGCACCATAATCAATCTTGACGGAGGATTATTACTTGGCAGATGAAACCCGCAGCGTATTCCATTATCATTCCCGTTTATAATGGCGGAAAATTTTTGCCTGAACTTTTCCATCGGTTACTGACCATATGCAAAAATTATGAAAAAACCGAAATAATTTTTGTGGATGACGGAAGTTATGATGACAGTTGGAAGGTAATTGAGAAAATCAAGGAAGAAAACAGCGATTTGGTTACCGGAATAAAACTCTCCAGAAATTTCGGACAGCATAACGCCACTATGTGCGGGTTTTACCATTGCACCGGTGATTTTATTATTACCATTGATGATGACCTTGAGATGCTGCCGGAAGATATTCCTCTTCTCATTGAAAAGCAAAAAGAGAATAATGCCGATCTGACTTATGGCATCAATGATAATTTTTCACACATTTCGCTTCGCGGGCTGCTTACCGCCACCTACAAACGTGCATCCTTACTGGAGGGGAGGTACAGGGGGAAAGGATCAGGTTTCCGGCTTTTAAAAAAATCTCTTGTTGAAAACATTAAGAACAATACGGGGAATTTTGTTTTTATTGATGAATTTTGCATGTGGTACACTTCCAATATTGATTATGTAAATGTTCAATCTTCTTTTTCAGGAAAAAAGAAAAGTTCGGGTTACACCCTGGCTAAATTATCCGCGCTTACAAGAAAATTAATTGTCATATCCACTGTTATTCCCCTGAGAGTAATTACTAATCTCGGCTTGATTGTGGCTGTAATAAATTTATTGCTGGGAATGAGAATTATCATTAAAAAACTCTTTTTCAACGTTCCCCTCGGGTACACTTCTATTATTGTGGGCATCTTATTTTCCACCGGGTTAATTATGTTCAGCATCGGTATTTTGGGAGAATACCTTGGCATTGTCGTTCGCTCCGTTACAAAAATGCCGCCATTCAATATTGATAAAAAAATATGAAACTGGAACAGTACGGAATAACCCTTTCAAGAATTACATCCGATGATATTGAATTGGTGAGAAACATGAGAAATGCACCGCACGTCAGAAGCACAATGGCTTACCGGAGGTATATTACGAAATCAATGCAAAAAAAGTGGTTTGAACGTGTAAATAATCCGCTGAATTATTATTTGCTCATCTCGTATCGGAATGAAAAAATCGGAGTTATCAACATTAAAAATATCCGCTTGGATGAAAAATGGGGCGAAGGAGGTATTTTTATTCATGAAAAAAATTACTGGAACACTCCTGTTCCGGTGTTGGCTTCACTGTGCCTGCTGAATTTTATTTTTTTTCAGTTAAAAATAACCGATAAATCATTCATAAAAATTTTAAAAGATAATTTGCCTTCCATCCGTTACAATAAAATACTTGGCTATGTTTTGGTCCCTTATCAGGAAAAAAAGAAGAATCAGCTCTATGTGCTCACTAAAGATGCGTACATTGAAAAAACCGAAAAACTCCGTAAAGCCGCAACCATCTTTTCTGGTGATACTGAATTACCGAGATTAACCGGGGTAAAAAGTCCGTTGAATCTTGAACAAATGAACATCATGCTTTAAAAATATCCTGACGTTCTACCCCTGGGGTATTTATTCACAAGTATAAATATTACTTAAGCACATCTGCCAAACACACAGGAATAAGTTTATTATCTTTTATTGTTACGTCAGGACAATTTAAACAATATTCAATTTCGCCATCATAAGTAACATTTGGCCCTTGCTGAAAGATCATCGTTTTAAAATTCAGTGTAGAACCTGGTTTTAACAAGTTGGACAGAAATAATATTGTCTTCATTATTGTTAAAGGATTTAAACTGAACAATGCATACAACAAACACTTGTAAAATATTTTTTTCTTGTTCCAGATAATATCAAAAGGATACTTTCCCGTTTTTTTTATATGCAACTGATTTCCAACTTTTGCAATATGTTTAAAATCAATATTCGTATGCAATAGTTTTGTTTTGCAATTTTTTAATTGGATAACAAATGTTAAATAAAATATCCATCTTTTCTCGGATATATTTTTAGTTGATGGGATATAACCATATGGTAATAAATTAAACTGATGATTTAAATATGCAATAACTTCTTCATTCAAAACAACTTCATTGTCTAAAATTGTAGGTACAAGCCGGTTAGGCAGGATTGAGGATTTCGGGATATTGTTTGCAATTAATTCAAAATCCGTACAGCAGGTAACCAATAATGATTGATGCATTTTATTGTTAAAGAAGCAAGAAATAAATTCGCTAAAATTCGCCAAATCGCTTTTATACAAAGTTATTTCAAGTGCACACCGTATTCCGTTTTTAATAATCTTGTTTGATATATTTGTGCGTAATTCTATCAGATCCTTTCTGTCGAAATTTTCTTTCAAATCCGGTCTTTTTTGGTGCTCATCAATATGAAGAAAAATCTTATTTATTTTTGATTTTTTATACTCGGCAAGCTTTTTATCAGTTAATGCAAAACCGTTACTTAATACATCAACCAAAATCCCTTTATTTGAAATATATTTAATGACTTCTGATAATTCCGGGTGTAAAGTGGGTTCTCCGCCAGCAAGTGTTATCAAATGTAAATTTCTCTTTGTTATAATAAAATCAATTTCATTTTTGATGATTTCCAGAGGTTTTGTATAGTCAGATTGGTCTTTGTAACATGCTTTACAGGAGATATTGCATTTTTGATTTACTTCAATTACGGCATGAGGAATATTTTTCCCGCTAAATGGCATTTTATAGAGTTTATTTACTGCCACTGTATTTTTAATCTTAGGATTCATAATTATACAATAATAAAACAAACTTATTAATAACTTTATGACATAGGTCATGTATTTTGAGTGCCTTTTTATTGAATTTTGGTTTTAAGTAAAATTTGTAGTAAACATTCATATTTTTGGGGGTAACTATATACAATGGACGACAATACTTTTAATACTGGAATTTACTTAGCTGAGAAAAGCTTTCAGAATATTTATAAAAAGCATAATTATTTTATGGAAAAGTATTTTAACCATTCCATACCAAAAAAAGGATTATCCACAGGGTTCATTCCATATAATATTGATTTTTCTAAATTAGCGCAACGGAATATTATTTTGACCGGGGATGCCGCTGGCCTTTGCGATAAAATGTTTGGTCATGGAGTTGATAATGCCATAATATCCGGATATCTTGCCATTGAAAGTATTTGTAATGCTGAAAATACAAATAACACATACCCGCTTAATGAAATTTACCGTTATAAATTAGGAAAGTATCTTAATAAATCACTTTCTTACGCTATAAAAACCTACGAAACTTTAAAGGAAAATAAAGTAAATTATTTGGATTCATTGGAAGCGCTTATAAAACCAGGTGTCTAATTTGTTCTACTATGAAATTTGCAGATCAATTTGATACAATTTTTTATTCTTCAAAAGTTAATGAAAATGTCAGGTTGATATTAAACGAGGGTTCTGCCCATGACTTATTTATCAACTATTTTGGAGTTAATTATAATGAAACAGACATTGTTTCGGTTAAGTTATATTTTTCTTTTTTTGAAAGACCATCCGAAAATATTTTAAGTGAATTTGGCATAAATGAAAAGCACAGAGGGCTTATCTTTACTAACTGGATGCCTTCAAAAAGGTATGATTTTATCCACCAGGGATTAACCCTTGGGTTAAAATGTTACCTTAAAAATAATGAGATAATAATTAATAAATACATCCATTTTAGAACAACAGAATTTGCATTAGGGTTTCCGGATGAAATAAAATTACTAAAGGAAGATAGAAACTGCCCCGGCATTTGCCTTGAATTTCATGAGGAGGTAACCGAAGTAAAAAAATACTATTATATTACCTCTGCTGAAAATAAATCAAAAATCATTAAAAATTTTGGAATAGAAGCAATTGTTAAACATAACGATATAAGCATGATAGAATACACAGAAAGCGAATTAGGGAGAAAAATAAACCTGGCGGTTAACAGGGCGGATACTGTTAAAACTATTTTAATGAAAGAAAATAATAAATATATTCTGGATTTAAGTTCCTATTTTTTCAGAAGGTATAATTTATACTTTTTTGCACCGGGATATAGAATTAGCAGTAATACGAAATCAATTTATTATGTTCCCAAAATGGTGTATTATGAAAATTACCCGTTGCAAACAATTAACTTACTTATGCACAAATAATGTTTACCGGGCTTTACGTTTATTTTGTTACTATTCACCCTTATTAACTCATCCCCCTACCCCCTTCTCTTAAAACAAGAGAAGGGGGAACTCACCCCTCTCCTATTTTTAGGAGAGGGGCAGGGGTGAGGTGAATAGTAACTTTATTTTAAAGGAAACCTATCTCAAATACTTACCACATGAAGTACATTTATCCGGAGGTTATGCTCTGTTTTTATAGGATGACAATATACGTTTAATTATTAAAGGAATATTGAGAAATTCAGCAATTTTTCTCACCCTGACCGGAAGATAATAATAATGGTAATTGAAAAAATTGATTTGAATTGCCGATATGACCGTGACCGGGAATGTCAGAATATGCAATAATATTTTTTCAAAAAAATTAAAATTGTACTTAGGGAGATAACCGAATTTGCAACCGGTTCTCCCGGCAATAAAATCAGCAATTCTGATTTGCGATTTTGAAAGGACCCGCATACCGGCACCGATTCGTTCTTCGGTTACCGGCTGCCCGATCAAACCGAACATTTCCTGCATGCCTTTTTTTTGAGCCGCTGAAAAGATTTTACTGATCTGTTCTATGAAAGGAGCAAGGTTTTTATGGTATTCCAGCATCCCCGGCTCATATTCGGTATTCAGAAAACCGCAGATGGCTTTTATTGCCATTCCGGGTGTTTTAACCAGGTCTTCATATTTTACAACCATTATTTTATCCTGGTATTTTTTGCTGCATTCGTAAATCAATTCATTATTGAGTTTCCATGAGTAACCGTACATTGGCATCAATTTAAATAAGCCGAAAAAACGTTTTTGCGAACTGATCACATCCCGGTAATCCCGGACTAATGCAATAAATTTTGAATCGGGAAAGTGCGTTATCAGAGTTTTTATGTGTAAGGTATAAACCGGATTTTTATCCACTATCATTAAAGGTTGATATTTCCCAAAATATTTTTTCCCGTAAACCAGGTAACACCACTTGCAAAAATCCGTATAGGAATGGAAATAATCTGAAAAAGTTTCACCTGATTCAATCATATTCCGGTCAAGACGCCATATAGTAGTAACTTTATTCTTTCTTTTAAGTAAACCCGAAATCAGTTTTTCTTTAATATTTTTGTCGGATAAATCTGCATTGAAAAAATCTTTTAAGTAATACAAAAGGAAATCATTTTCGGTAGTGGATAATATACCTGAATGTTGATTTAACATAATACTTAATAAAGTTGTTCCCGACCTGGCAGAACCGACTATAAAATGTATCGGAATATTTTGGAATTTTACCGGTTTCATTTTCAATGCAAATGTATGGCTAAAGAAAACAAGTTTTATAAGGGTTCTTATTTTTCATTGGGTTTCTGCATATTTATCTTCGCCTTTCTGCTGTATGGCAACAGCATCAGGAACAAATATGCCCTTGATGATGAGATGGTAGTATTAAATAATGCGAGAGTGCAAAAAGGAATACGTGGAATACCGGCAATTTTTACCACCCACCATTCCATTGACCTGAAATCACGCTACGAATACCGGCCGGTTGTCCTGCTCACTTTTGCGGTTGAATACGAACTGTTCGGAAAAAACCCTCACATAAGCCATTTCATAAATGTGCTGATATATGCATTTACCTGTCTGCTTATTTTTTACCTGTTGGTTCAACTTCTTCCGGGTTATTATATTATTTTTCCATTTATTACCGTTCTCCTTTTTACCGCGCATCCGCTGCATACCGAAGCCGTAAATAATTTAAAAAGCCGGGATGAACTTCTTTCGCTGTTCTTCAGTTTGATATCATTGTTTTTTATTCTTAAATATGTTGACCGGGGTAAAATCTGTTTTCTGGCGGCCGGAATCATTTCCCTTTTTATTGCAACACTTTCAAAAAGAGGGGCTGTAATTTTTATTGCACTTATACCGTTAATACTCTGTTTTTTCAAACAGATATCGTTCAAGCGCATTCTTGTTATCGGTTCTTTATCCTGTATTGCGTATGCCGGGTTTATTATTTTCAAGCGGACCATGCTTTCGGAAGATCCGATCCGCACATATTATTATTATGAAAATCCATTACTATTTGAACCCGATTTCCTGAAACGGATTCCGGCCGGATTATACACCATCTGGCGTTATATTGAGTTGCTTGTTTTTCCGCATCCCCTCTCCTTTTACTATGGATTTGACCATGTGCCGGTGGCCGGTTGGAATCATCCGAAAGTATGGATTTCACTCCTGTTTTATTCGGCACTATTCGGTATTGCCGTGAAATATTTTCAAAAAAAACATATTCTTTCTTTTGCCATCCTGTTTTATCTCTTCGCCATTTTCCCGTTTTCCAATATTCCGATCCCGGCTGTCGGAATAATTGCAGACAGATTCACTTATGTGGCTTCACTTGGATTTTGCATAGCGGTAGCTTTTTTAATTCTAAAACTGTTTAATGTCCCGTTTCAACCCCAAACCTCCCAGATAAAAGCGGGTCCCTGCCTACCGGCAGGCAGGCGTCCTCAATCGGGTAAAAACTCATTATTCATATTACTTACAACAGTTATTATCGGGTTATATTCTGTTAAAACAATTACCCGTAATCCCGACTGGCATGACCATCTTACCCTTTACCGCCACGACATAAAACATCTTGATAAATCGGCAAAAGCGCATTCATTGATCGGCAATACCATCTACCCCGGTTTATTTACAATCAAGGATGGAAAACAAAAAGAAAATTTAATAAATGAAGCGATATATCACTATAAAAAAGCGTTGGAAATTTATCCCGGTTATATTATTTCAAACAATAATCTCGGAAGTATTTACTTTACCTTTCTGGGTGATTATAAAACCGCTTCGCATTATTTTAGCAGAGCGGTATCGTTGGATCCTGATTATGCGGAAGCGCATTATAATCTTGCCTATTCGTATGAGATGCGCGGAATCAGGGACAGTGCAATTATCTGCTTTGAAAAAGCCCTGAATCTGCAACCCGATCATAAACCTGCCTATGACAGAATATTTCCATTGTACTTGTCTTCCCTGCAATATGACAAAGCCATTGAAATAAATTTACAGGCAGCGGCTAATATTCCGGAATTCAGTGCAATGTATTATGTAAATGCAGGCAATGTTTACACCGCAAAACATGATACCCTGAATGCATTGAACTATTTTATTAAAGCGTTTGAAAAAGAGCCGGGAAACAGGGATTTATGCAACCATATAGGTAAAGTTTATCTGAAAATTAACAATACAGGAAAGGCCGGAGAATATTTTAAGAAAGCCGGAGAAATTCCGCATAAAAAGAAAAGTGAATCATTTTGACATCAAGGATGGGTGTACGTGCACCCTCAAGGATGGCGCTATTCATTTGGATATTAAAATTTTGTATCTTTGTGAGTTTGGCATATTTCTTTATCCGTGCCGGGAAGGCACTTCTTATTAACTGATAGTATTCTAAATGTTGTGATATAAATTCTCATGCACCATGAAAACCCTTCTCACCTTAGCATTATCATTCATGCTGCTGCAGTACGTAGCGGCACAGAATGTAGCCATCAACGCCACCGGCAATCCGCCCGATTCCAAGGCGATGCTTGATGTGGCATCAACCACAAGCGGTATACTTATTCCCCGGATGACGGCAGCACAACGCGGAGCCATCCTTACCCCCCCCACCGGCTTAGTGGTCTATCAGATTACTGATGTTCCTACCGGTTTTTATTACTATGACGGCTCCTCCTGGGTTCGTCTCTTCAGCGGCAGCCAGAGCAGCGACTGGACGTTGGCAGGAAATTCACTTGGCGGCACTGAATTTATCGGTTCTACAAATGCACAGCCGTTTATCATAAGAACTAATAACAGCGAACGTGTGCGCATTTTAAGCACCGGAGAAGTCGGAATCGGAACTTCTGCACCCGGGGCGCCTTTGCAAGTAAATGGAGGAACCAGCGTGACAGGTACAATCAGAGGGGGTAATGGAATAATTATTTCTTCAAGAGATGAGTGGCTTCGTATTAATGATGATGATGGTGCGGGTGATGTACATACGAGCGGAATTTATATGGACGGTCAGGGCGTTGGAATTCAAAACGGGTTGTGTGTCGGTGGCGCAACTTTACCTGCCGCAGGAGTAATTAATATAGTAGATGCAAATACGAACATACTTGAGGGAGCCGGTAATGCCATTAGATTACGGACAAATTCCGGTTATGTTGATGTTGGTCCGCAAAATGCAAGTTGGTCACATTTCGTAACCGACCGCTCCCGCTTTTACTTCAACACGGGCGGCACCTTTGACAGCGGGAATATAGGAAGTTACGATGAAAACCTGTCACTCCAGACATCCGGTACAACACGGGTCACTATCTTAAATTCTAACGGCTATGTCGGAATCAGCACCACAAGCCCCGGAGCAAAACTCGGATTTAACGATCTGAATGACGGGTCCAATGGCGCAGATGGTATAACATGGTATAATCCCTCTCCGCTGTCGTACGGAATTTACCGGACAGCAGGCGCTTGGAGCGGACCTAATTACCAGCAATTAAAACTTGGTTGGGAAACAGGTATTACCATTGATGGCGGAAGCGCTTATGGTTTAAGCGGCACATTAATACAACCCACTGCCGGAACGGTGGGCATCGGTCAATCGGTAAAAGCCGCCTATAATCTGGAAGTCAACGGTTCCCTGGGGTATGGTGACGGAACAGCGGGTTCCTATCGTTCCAGAACAGAATCCAGAGCCGATGCGGGGCTGATGGGTTCTCAATCCGGATTTTTTCAAACCTCCGCTCCTGCGCCTGCTGCTAATTGGCCCGGTGGAGCCGCAAGTTGGTGGCATTTATTAGATGTTCGTCACAGTAATAATGCAAACAATTACGCTATGCAGTTTGCCGGTAGTTTTTTTGATCAAAACCTTTATTTCAGGAAAACAAACAACAACGCTGCACAAGCATGGTCGCAGATTCTGACTACTGCCAACGGGGTGGCCGGATCGGGAACACTCAACTACATACCCAAATGGACTCCTAATGGCAATACGCTCGGCAACAGTGTTATTTATGATAATGGCAATGTGGGTATTGGCACAACCACCAATTCATATAAACTACATGTTGCCGGTGACATTTATGCCGATGGCGGCTGGCTCAGAACCAGCGGTAATGCCGGATGGTATAGCGAATCATACTGTGGAGGATGGTATATGAGTGACGGCACCTGGATACGTTCTTATTGCAGCAAGAATGTCTATTGCGACCAGGTAATACGGGCTGACGGAGGTTTTCAGGTTGACGGCAACCAGGTAATTGATGCGGATGGTTCATGGCACAGATCTTATGGTAATGCCGGATGGTATAACGGAACATGGGGGGGAGGTTGGTATATGCAGGATGGAACATGGATCAGGAATTACAATTCCAGACCTTTATACATTTACGGGGATGGTACCACTGCAACTTATTTTGATAATGGGAGAGTACAGATAAAAAATGGTTCTCCGGATGCCAATTCTACATTGGACGTAAAAGGAATTGCATACGTGGGGGACTGGGGTGGCTGCGGAAGTAATTACCGGTTTAATATCGGATGGTATTTCGGATGTGATCCTGCAATGCATGCAGGAGGTGCCAATTATGGATATGTGGGAACAGCAGCCAATTATTTATATTATGTTTATTCAAATAACTTTGTTGATCCTTCAAGAAGGGAATTAAAAAGAAACATTACTCCCTTAAACACGGAATTATATTCCCGGGTTATGGATGATATTGACAACATTCAACCATCATTCTATAAATATAAATTTGAAACCGACTTTGTGGAAAAAGGAAACGAAACAAAATACCGGCCAAACTTTCATTTGGGAGTTATTCTTGATGAATCACCTGATTATATCCAGGATAATGCTTTCACCGGTATTGATGTTTATGCCCTTGCCGCTCTTGGAATAGCCGGAGTAAAACAAAACCGAAAGGAAATAATAGAAATGAAAGAACGCCTCGCGATTGGAACAACATCAGCAACAAGTGATTTTGGAGTCGCACAAATGAACGGAAATGAGGTAGTGGTTTCTTTTTCCGAGGATTTTACTAAAAAAATATCATCGCAAAATAATTTGCCGGTTGTGACTGTTACGCCATCTGGCGCAAACGCATCGCTTTACATTTCTGATGTCACCCCAAGCGGTTTTAAAGTTACCAACAGCACCATCAATCAAAGCCCTGTTACTTTTAACTGGATCGCAATGGCAAAAGTGACAACCGGAACATTCATTGATAATAACCGGACATCTACTCAAATACCTCCAGGTATTTTAAATCAGATTAAAGTTCCTGAAGATATTAAGCGGCAGACACACGATTATTTCCTTAATTTGGAAACAACAGTCAATGGAGGAAAATAAATTGACTATTGTTGAATTTGGGGCTTTCGGTAGTGCGGATAGAGGGATTTCAACCCCCACGCCCTTGCAGGCGGTAGTTTCTAAGACGACTGTGTCTTGCGTTCCACCATATCCGCAAATTTTTGCGGAGGCAGCAGGAATCCAACCTGCACGTCAGCGATAGCCGACTTCATGGTTTTCAGGACCAATAAGCGCTGTCAGTTGCGTGCCTCCATTGCGGAGAGTAATGGATTTGAACCATTGCGCCAGTTGCTCGACCTAACGGTTTAGCAAACCGCCCCCTTAAACCGTAAGCGTAAGTACCCCATTTTTCCTACAGTGCTAAATTAGACATTTTCCTATTATTTCTTGCTTTCATAAATTCAGTCAGTACAACGGTATTCCTTTCCGCAGAAGCGGAATTTATCTTCTTCCCGGAAAAGTAACCGATACCGATGGCTATCGGTATGGTTTTGTAACGCTTGAAGCTGAGAAGATGGCGATGCCGATAGCAATCGGTAGCCGGTGAGGGGGGGATCCGGGGAGCGGGTAATTCGTTACAACCGGGTTGCTTTCCTGTAATAATTAAAAACCCTGCTGCAATTTCACGATTTTCCTTATTAAGTATGGTTCACCAGTTTTACTCCCAGGTATTATTGCCAGGAAATAAGTTCCGCTGATTGCCCCCGGTAAATCCATTTGTAAGAAATTTATCCCTTCAACGATAAGATACTTCTTATTTATCGTCACTTTCCCGCTGATATCAATTAACCGGACTGAACATTCTGATAAATCATTTGCCATGACGATAAGTTCAAGATTTTCATAAACCGGGTTTTGTGATAAGGCAACGGAAAAAACATTACCGGATTTTTCAGATAATGCTATGATATTTGAATAGGTGTACCTTCCGTCATAATCGGTTTGTTTAAGGCGGTAGTAGAAAGTAGCAGTGGCAGTAGACAGTGGCAGTTCAGCATCCACAAATTCATAATTCAAAGTGGCAGAAGAATTACCTGCGCCTTCTACCGTTCCGATAACAGTCCAATTCATCCCCTCCCCTGATGGGGGATGTTGGGAGGGGGCTGCTCTTTCAACAGTAAAATAATCATTGTTGGTTTCAGAGGCGGTTGTCCAATACAGAAATGCTTTTTTCTCTTGCCTATTTCCACTAAAAAATAATAGTTCGATAGGCATGGTTTCCGCAGCTCCGCAACCGCTTACTCCCATAGTAACATACGTATAGCTTGCTGAATAGTCATCGGCACCAATATCCACTGCCCCGGAGCGGATAACGCCATCGAAGTCAGTTGTAACACTGACAGCCGTTCCTGCGTTTATAGCAGGGCTTCCACTTTGTATATGCAAATCGGGAACACCGGAGGCGTTATAAAAAAGAGGGTCAGCGCTTATACTCTGTGCATCCAGACTAACCCCTGATTGCCAATTGGCAAGCGCAGTATAATCTACTGCAGTTGCATTACCGAATTTATAACCGGTTCCATTTCCCCATCCATCATTGTAATTGCTTGCAACAGTGCTGGTGTTATCCAGAAAAATTGAATAATGGATTTTAGTTCCTGTACTGTTCGACCTGCCGTTAGCAAAGATGTTATCCCGAATATCCTCCGTATTTTTTGGACTGGCGTTCGTATTGTTGCGTCTGAATGCGTAGGTATTATTGGTTGTGCCTGTAACGCCTGTTCCTCCAATGTAAATGCTATTGTAATAGTAATTCATATAAGTGGTATTAACTCCACTGGTATAACCCGAAGTATTATCAAGGATGCCGGTAATTTCAGCACCTGAAGTTATAGAGGAACCATCTGTTCGATAGCCAAGAGAAATTATATTGTTGCTGAATATGGAGGTAACGGCAGATGTCCAGCTAGAACCTACAGCGCCAATCCCAATAATCCTGGCATTGCTGCTCCCGTTTGCTGCGTCAAACCCAAAGATCAGATTTGCATTGTAAGTGTGCAACTGACCGGGTTCACCTATAGCAGTGAATATTCCATAAAACTTGTTTGCACTTGCGCCTGAATAAACACTTTTAAGATTGTAAATAGTATTGTTTGAAATATTCTGGGTGGTACCACTATAGATGCTATTGTTTGCAATCCCCACAACATTACCATCATGCGCAATATATAACTGACTTACACTGGTGGCTGTGGTTGCTGTTAGGTGGTAGATAGTATTTCCTGTGATAGTATTAGAGCCGCAATCAGAATATATTCCGGTAACAGTAGCGGCAGTATTAACAGCATTCGTTGCAGTAATATTTGCCAAAGTATTATTGGTAAGAGAAATAGTTCCGCAACTATTATCAACCCATATTCCAACCGTTTTCCATTGCCCTGCGTTTTGAATGCTGTTGCAAGTAGAGGCACTTCCGATTAAATTGTTTGTAATGGAATAACTGGCTGAAGCGCTGCAATCGGCAAGATGAATTGCGCCAAAAGAAGTTCCTGCCGTAGCAGTTAAACTGATATTCTGAATAGTGTTGCCAGAAATAGTGGTAGAGCCTGCCCAAACATAAATACCTTCAAAGGTCTGAATCGTATTTCCTGCACCGCCAACAGCGCTGGTCCATGTGGCACCTCCGCATAAGGGAGCGCCTCCTCCGATATAATTAGTTGAAATAATATTTCCGCCCGAACCTAAACCGGGAATAAAATTTATTACAGTATAGCGATACAATTGCTGTTCTGCACAATCAAGATAAAAACTATTTCCTGTTATAGTCCAGTTATCACCATAATTAGTATTTATTCCGGTTCCGGTTACAGTAACTCCCGTTGCTTCAGCAGTAAGCCCTGGTGTAAAACTGTGGATGTTGTTATTTAAGATGCTGATATAACTATTCGGATTTGCTGTTTGTCCGTAAGCATATATCGCATTTATATGAGTTGTTGCACCGCTGGTATATTTTGTGACATCACAATTCTGAATGGTAAGATTATTATTTCCGACAGACCATGTGGGATAACTGCTTATATAAATAGTGCCGCTGGTGCTTGTGGAATTCTGACTCTCTATCCGAACATACTGCAACACATCATACGTAGCACCGCTTGTAAACTGAATTGCCGGTCCAACAAATGAAGCTGTCCGTGTATTTCGGATAATCCAGATAACGGTAGTTCCCGCACCTCCGGCTCTTCCATCAAAAGTTATATAGTCAGCACCATTAAAATTAATCAATGGAAAACCAGACCCGGGATCACCGGAAGTAGTAAGTGTTCCTGCTCCAGTAACCGGACGAAAGGTTGCTGTTGCAGATGAAGTTCCTGAATAGAAAACATTGATTGGATATCTTTCTCCTGCACCTGTATATGTTGTTTGTAATTCAAATATCACATTACAACTAACAGGTCTTATATTTAATGAATTCACTGCTTCTGTTATCGTCAGAAAATTTCCGGTTGGACCCACACTGTATGTTCCACACAAAGCGGCTGCATTCTTAGTTCCTAAAACAAAATAACCAAGTGTTAGGGGCACGGCAAGTGTTGAAGTTACTGTGGGTGCAGCGGTGCTGCCTCCCAAAGAAAAATATTGTCCTGCAAGTGTGCTTGAATTAGCAACAGCAGTAGTTGCATCCGGCACAGGAGAAGCATCTGTTAAACTTATGGTTCCTGGAGTAGCAAGACTTGTTGGATTTGAAATGATGGTGGCGCTCCAGTAATTATCCGTATTGATGGCGGTCAGGCTTGGATCATAAGTGCCTCCGCTGTTTGCATCAAATGCCTCCGCCCTTACAACCACTGTACTCGCAGAACTTGTGGTAGAAAGACCGTTAAATGTAACTTTCTGGCAAGCGGTTTTCCCTATAGGAAATATAATAGTGACTGCACTCAGGTTGGCAGCCATAGTGCGTTGCAAAGCGCCATTCACATAGGATGCCGTGCCTCCGGTATTAGTAACTGAGGCAGCGGCTCCGTTGGTTACAGAAATTAAATTTCCACCGCTATTGATTACACCATTAGTAAGATTCAGTGTTCCTGCTGCGCCAACGGTCAGCGCTTGGGTGATTCCTACTGTACCGGCACTTGCTCTGTTCATTGTAAATGAAGTCAGCGTTGGAGCAGCAGTAAAACGAAGCGTTCCGTAATCTCCCCCGCTGCCGCCAATGGTTATCGCACCGCTTGCTGTGATGGTTCCTGTTCCGGTGGATGCCATGGTTCCGCTTAAAGTAAGCGAGTTTGCTCCGACTGCAAAAACTCCCGCAGTCAATGTAAAAACTCCCGCAATGGTTGGGCTGCCTCCACTTAGAGTAAGAGTGCCTGCGGAATTTACGGTAACATTTCCAAAAGTCTGCGTCATATTGTTAATGTTTGAAGTGCCCGCAGTAAAACTGGCGGTTGAATTAACATTATAGGTGGCAGTGGGTACCGATACTTGTATCGTTGTTATATGATTGTAATTTGAACCGCTGGCAAATGAAAGTGTTGCTGTTGAACTAACAATAGGAATACCACCACCTGTTTGATAATTATTGATTATAGTTCCACCGCTTCCAACTGTGACCAGAGTAGTTCCGATGCTTGATGTATTCAATAAACCTTTTGTATTTAATCGTAAAGTGCCGTCTATTTGTCCTCTCTGGCTTGCGGTTGTAAGAAAATTCAGAGTCAAAGTTGTACCGGCTGATGTAAGTTGAAGTGTAGAACCGGCATCTATTACAAAATTATTGGTTAAGGTAGGTCCATTGATTGACAATGTTAATGCTCCTACCGCTCCCGTCAAAGTAATATTACTGCTGCCTGTAATGGTTAAAGACCGGATTGTTTGAGTGGTTACCCCGGTAACAGTAAAAGTAGTTCCGGTATTGAATAATACGATGGATAAATTTGAATTAGGGGGGGGGCCGGCAGGAGACCAGTTACCGGCAGTTGACCATACATTGTCAATAGCGCCAGTCCATGTGTAGGTGGTTTGTGAAAATAAAAAATAAATGCTGCAGAAAAAAAAGTGCAGAAACAAGAGCGCTGTCCGCATCAGGATATTTTCCGGTATAGCCAAGACAATATTAATTACGCATGATGCACCGGGGGTAAAAATTGTTTATCACGACACAAATGTACGCAAAAACCGGGAATTTGCAAAATGGCATGTATACTGATGCTGAATGATTTTGCAAATCATTCAGATCAGCATATACTGATGAATTTGATTTTGCAAACTCCTGATGATGAATATCAGGATGCTGACCAGCAAGCGTCAGCATTGCAAAATCAAATTCTGTCAGTATATCAACTGCCGGTGAAGGGGGAATCCGGGGAGTGAGTGAATTACCGAAAGAAGAGATTAATCCATAAAGGACGGTTTCACGTCCAAATGTGCACCTACGGCTGTACCATTTCCATTACCATTGGGCATAGACAATCCACACATTCCCTTTTCATGCCCGTTACCGCTGAACAGTTCTGTTTTGAGCCGGGCTATTCTTTTCTTTTCCACTTTTACCTGTTTACGGTGCCCGTAGTTGGTGAGCAAGTAAATGAAAGGGCTGTATAAATTTCCGAATAGCCGTTTTGCAATTGATGTACGGCTGTAAAACTTTTTTTTTGCATTGGTTTTACCCGCCTGAAGTTCATAAGGAGTCATTTTTTCCGGATGGAAAACCACTGTGTTGTGATCGTAATACTTCCAGTCAGTTGTCAGAAGTCGATTGGCATTTTTAAGATCATCATGAGTTTTTGTCCCGGGATACGGAGTTAAAATATTAAAGGATGCGGTGCTTACTTTGTTTTTTATTAAAAAAGAAACCGTTTCTCTGAATACATCCAATGTGTCATTGTCAAACCCGAAAACCATGGAGGCATGGATCAGGATTCCCATCTTTTTGATTTTTTTCAAACCATCTTCTAATTTTTCAATTTCTTTAATGGCTTTGTGCATGGTCTTTAACTGATCGACCGATACGCTTTCCAGTCCGAAAAAAAGTCCCACGCAGCCGCTATCTGCAGCGAGGCGCATAAGTTCCGTATCCCTTACCAGCAGCGAAACGGAGGATTGTCCGACCCATTTTATCTTTAACGGCTTCAGCGCTTTGAAAAGTTCTTTTGCATACTTGGGATGCCCGATAATATTATCATCAAGAAACATGAAGTTTTTAGACCCGGATTCCCGGATGTCACGCACAACATTTTCAATGGGGATATGCCGGATATTTTTTCCGAAAAGGTTGGTGACGCAGCAAAAATCACAATTGTAGGGGCATCCGCGGGTGGTAATGATGGGTATCAGGTTGAACAATCTTTTTTTGATGATCTTTCTGAAATCCTTTGGAACGTATTTGCCCAAGTCAGGTAACGGATTATGATAGTTTCTTTTCAGCCGTTTATTCTGGAAATCGCGCAGCACTTCTTCCCATACTCCTTCCGCTTCGCCTGTCACCACGCAATCAGAATTAAGCAGGGCTTCATCGGGAAGAATGGAAGGGTGCACGCCACCGAGTACGACCGTTTTCCCCCTGTTCCGGAACTCCCGTGACAATTCATACGCCCGGGGGGCATTGGCGGTCATGCAACTTATACCCACAAGGTCACAGGGTTCATCAAGGTTGATATTTTCCGCTTCTTCTTCAACAATTTTAACTTCATGCCAGGGGGGGGTTAATCCTTCAAGAATGTAGAGGGCAAGTTGGGGCATCATCAATCCTTTGTTTGTCCGTTTTTCGGCATCTATGGTGGGAGAAATAAGAAGTATTTTCATGTTCTCTTATCTTCTATTTTAGTGCAATGTAGGAAAAAATGAGAATCAGCGCGGATAACCGGTAAAGAGTACCTGTCCCGAACAAATAAATTTCGTATATTTGACTGTTTTATGAAAAAGGTTTTTATTTATTTTTTAGTTGCCTTGTTTTTACCAGTTTTTTCACGGGGTACCCACATCGTAGGAGGCGAACTCTTTTACCAATGTCTCGGAGGCAATAATTACCGTATTACTTTTAAATTATACCGGGACGGCTGTCCTACCTGCTATATTTTTGACCATCCTTCATCTTTCTATATTTTTTACGGAAACGGAAACCTTTACAAACAGATCACTTTTGATATTACCGATTCAATCAATGTTCCTCCGATCATTAACAACCCGTGTCTTGTAGCGCCCCCTGATGTTATTGTCTGGGGAATTGAAATTGATACGGTTGTTTACCTGCCTCCCGGTTCTGATTATAATGTGGTTTACCAGCGATGCTGCAGGAATAATACCATAGTAAACCTTCTTGATCCCGGTGGCACCGGCTCCACCTACATGGAACATATTCCAGATCCCGCAACATTGTGTAACTCCTCTCCCTATTTCAATGTATTTCCTCCTATCGCAATTTGCGTAGGCGATTCACTGCGCTTTGACCATTCGGCAACCGACCCTGATGGCGATTCGCTTGTTTACGACCTCTGTACCCCATACCTCGGTGCCGACCAGTTTGACCCGATGCCTACCCCCCCCATGCCGCCTCCCTACAACTTTGTATCCTATATTTCACCCTATTCATCCGGTTACCCGATTGATGCCAGCCCCCCTCTTGCGGTTGACCCAGTTACAGGCAAACTCAGCGGGATACCTACAACCACTGGCCAATATGTTGTAGCGGTTTGCGTTAAAGAATACCGTAACGGACAATTGATAGGAGAACATAAACGCGATTTCCAGTTCAATATCGTGGAATGCGGTTCCCAGGTTGTGGCGGCAATGCCCAATTATGTAACGGAGTGCGATGACTACACCGTGAATTTTCAAAACCAGAGCCAGGATGCAACATACTACTATTGGAATTTCGGTGACGGAACAACCTCAACATCAGCCACTCCAACTCATACTTATCCTGATACCGGTATATATTATGTAACGATGATGGCCAATCCCGGCTGGCCCTGTGCCGATACCGCTTATGCAACCGTACGCGTATTTCCGGGACTTGTTCCTGATTTCGGTTTTTATTCCGAGTGTGCCGGAAAACCAATACAGTTCACGGATTCATCAACCACTCTCTACGGAAATATTATTTCGTGGAATTGGCTTTTCGGTGACGGATTCTCATCTTCACTGCAAGACCCGGCACACACATACCTTACCGGAGGAACTTATTCCGTAAAACTTACCGTGACCAATACAAAATATTGCACAAAATTTATAACCCGGAACATCGTAATTTACCCGCTGCCATATAATAGTTTTACTGCCACAACGCCTTGCAAAGGCGATACAACTTTTTTCACCAATACGACAACACTGGCATCCGGTTCTGTAATTTTCTGGTCGTGGAGTTTTGGAAGTGAAGCATCTTCAAACGAACAGCATCCCTGGTACATTTTTCCGGATACAGGACAATACATCGTCAACCTGGTTTCGTTTACCAATAACGGATGTTCCGACACTTTTCAGAAGATAATCTCCGTTCAGCCCGTGCCGGTTTCTGCAGCAGGACCCGACAGGGTTATCTGTTCATTTGATACTATCCGCATTGGCGATCTTCCGGCATCCGGATATACGTATTCGTGGTACCCTCAAACCGGTATTATGAATCCTGATTCATCACAGCCGCTATTGACGTTGTCAAATGATTCAAACATCAAACTTCCGTACGAATATTTTGTAACAACGGAATTGAACGGATGCACATCAAAAGATTCTGTTCTCATTGAAGTTTATCCGGATATCCGCGCTGCCATTCCGCATCAGCCGGGTCAATGCCTGTACGGAAACAGTTTTGATTTTACCGCTGCCGGTGTATTCGGAACCGGTGCAACGTTTAACTGGAATTTCGGCCCCAATTCAAATCCCTCATTCTCTCCTTTTGAGAATCCTTCCTCAGTTCAGTTTATTACCGAAGGCGAACATGTTGTTACCCTTCTTATCACCGATAACGGCTGTACAAGTAACGATACCGATACGGTACAGATTTATACCGTGCCTGTTGCCGGGTTTACTTTATCTGAAAAAGAGGGATGTAATCCGTTGACCGTTTATTTTACCGATGAATCCATTGCGCAGAGCGCTTTGTCGTATTTATGGGATTTCGGTGACGGGAAAGCCGATACTTCAAAAAATCCCGTTCACATTTTCTCTCCTGAAGGCATTTACAATGTAACCCTCACAATAGAACTTGAACAATGCAAGGGGTTCCAGTCCATGATTGCATCAGCGCCTGTTACCGTGCGGCCGCTGCCTGTTGCCGGGTTTACTGCCGAACCGAAAGAGATTTCATATTTCAATCCGTACATTAACTTTACCGATAAATCATCGGGCGCTCTTTCCTGCCTCCTTCTTTTCGGTGACGGAACTTCATCTTATGAATGTACTGCCACGCACGAATATACCGATACCGGCAATTTTATTATTATGCAGATAGTTGAAAATGTTTTCGGTTGCACCGATACGGCTATTGATAGAATACGCATTCTTCCCGAATATACCTTTTTTGCTCCGCGCGCATTCACTCCCAATGAAGACGGCATTAACGACATTTACTTCACAAAAGGCATAGGGATAGCAAAATTTGAATTATGGATATTTGACCGCTGGGGCGATAATATCTACTACACCGATAATATGAACACCGGCTGGGACGGCAGAGTTAATAACGGTAAAAAACCTGCGCAGCAGGATGTCTATGTTTGGATTGTAAAAATCACCGATGTGTTTGAAGAAAAGCACAGGTATATGGGGAGAGTGACGCTGGTGAAGTAAAAATTCGAAGTCCCAAGTTCCAAACCCCAAGTCCCAAAAGATAAATTCAAGGGTATTTCTAATATGGAATAGGTTACATTTCCTTATACCCTATACCTTATACCAACGCTTTTGCATTTTCTTGCATTTTAGAGGTATCTTTCCCCGTGAGTAACTCCTTTACAGCAGCATAAATTCCATCCGGGTCATACCCGCACTCGCGTTGAAGTTCACTCTGTTCGCCATGATGAATGACGCGGTCCGGAATACCGAGACGCTTTACAACAGAATGATAATTATTCTCCGCCATGAATTCCAGCGCTGCGCTGCCGAAACCGCCCATAAGGCATCCGTCCTCTACCGTCAGTATGTGATCAAATTTTCTGAAAATTTCATGCAGCAGTCCGGAATCCAGCGGCTTTACAAACCTCATATCAAAATGCGCTGCTGAAATCCCGTCACCTTCAAGTTTTGCACATGCCTGTACCGCGTAGTTACCGATGTGGCCTATGGTAAGGATGGCAATATCCCTGCCGTCACGGATTTTTCTGCCTTTCCCCACTTCAATTCTCCTGAACGGTTTCTCCCAGTCAGTCATCACCCCGCTGCCGCGCGGATAACGGATGCAAAAGGGTTGTTCTATCTCATCCAGTTGGGCGGTGTACATAAGGTTGCGCAATTCTTCTTCGTTCATAGGAGAGGAGACGATCATATTGGGAAGACAGCGCATATACGCCAGGTCAAAATTTCCATGATGAGTTGCGCCATCCGATCCTGCAACACCGGCCCTGTCAAGGCAGAAAATAACCTTCAGGTTCTGAATACAAACATCATGTATCACCTGGTCGTAGGCACGCTGCATGAAGGTGGAATAAATGTTACAGAAGGGGATAATTCCCTGCGTGGCCAATCCTGCCGAAAATGTTACGGCATGTTGTTCGGCAATCCCAACATCAAACGTACGTTCAGGGATTGCGCGCAGCATAACATCCATTGAGCACCCGGTAGGCATTGCCGGAGTGATTCCGACAATTTTCGGATTCAGCCGGGCGAGTTCCAGCAGGGTTTTGCCGAATACATCCTGGTATTTTGGCGGCTGCGGGAGATTGATTTTTGGTTTAATAAGTTCACCGGTTTCTTTTGCAAACAGTCCCGGGGAGTGCCAGAATGTTTTATCGCCTTTTTCGGCCGGCTCATATCCTTTGCCTTTTACGGTGAGACAATGCAATACTTTGGGTCCCGGAATATTTTTCAGATCCCTGAGAATATGAACGAGGTGAATAACATCATGCCCGTCAGTTGGGCCGAAATAGCGGAACCGCAGCGATTCGAACAGGTTGCTCTGCTGGATAAGGGAATGTTTTATGGTTCCTTCAATTTTCCGGGCAATTTCTCTTGCTGCAGGCCCGAACCGGTTAAATTTTCCGAGAAGATTCCATACTTCTCCTCTCATCCTGTTGTAAGCAGGTGAGGTGGTGATATCGGTAAGATACTCCTTCATTGCACCGACATTAGGGTCAATGGACATGCAATTATCATTCAGGATAACGAGCAGGTTCGTATTTGAAACGCCTGCATTGTTCAATCCCTCAAAGGCAAGCCCGGCTGTAAGGGCTCCATCACCGATAACCGCTATCGTCTGCCGGTCAGATAGATTATTCAGCCGTGAAGCCACAGCCATACCGAGCGCAGCAGAAATTGAAGTGGATGAATGTCCCACCCCGAACGTATCATATTCGCTCTCGTCCCTGCGCGGAAAACCGCTTATGCCTTTGTACTTGCGGTTGGTAATAAAAGCATCTTTCCGCCCTGTGAGAATTTTATGTCCGTATGCCTGGTGACCCACATCCCACACGAGCAGGTCATTGGGTGTGTTAAAAACAAAATGAATGGCAACGGTAAGTTCAATTACGCCCATACTTGCGCCAAAATGGCCGCCATGCTTTGAGACCATTGATACGATAAAATCGCGCAGTTCACGGCAAAGAAAAGGAAGATCGCTCTCCGGTAATTTGCGCAAATCAGCCGGAGTGGCGATGGAAGAGAGAAATTTGTGTTCGTGCATGGTTGAAAAGGAAGTGCAAAGGTAGGAAATCAGGGAGAAATTTACAGGAGGGTGAATTCACTTCAATTTATAATCTTCTGTTCATACGCATACCGTATCAGTCCCACAATATTTTTTGAGTTGGTTTTGCGCAGCAGGTTTTTGCGGTGGGTTTCAACGGTGCGTTCGCTCAGGTAAAGTTTATCCGCAATTTCGCAGGAAGTATATTCAGCGGCAATGAGTTTCAAAATCTCTATCTCACGCGGGGTAATCGCACTCTCTTTTTTATTGCTGTTTTTATTTGTCCCTGGCTGCTTTAAAGCATCAATCATATTATCCATAACTTCCGGTACATAATAATTGCGGCCGCTCATAACCTCCTCTAAAGCCGATAAAAGTTCATCCTTGCCGCAATTTTTCAGGATAAAACCGTGAGCCCCGGCATCGAGGATTTCACGGGCTATGCCTTTGTCATTGTACATCGTAAGAATGATGACTTTTATTGTCGGATATGATTTTCTGACTTCGCGCGTGAGAGTAATGCCGTCCATGCCGGGCATGCTGATATCGGCAAGAAGAATGTCGGGTTTTATTTTTTCAATCTCCTTCAGCGCATCCGTTCCGTCATGAGCCGTCCCGCACACGGTAAACCTTTTTTCGTTTTTCAGCAACGACATAATACCATCAATCATTATCCGGTGGTCATCAACTATGAGTATTCTGTGCGGCATGGGATTCAGCGGATTTTTATATGTGTGTGATAATTTTTCCTCCCCCGCCCCGATGTTCATCGGGGCGCCCCCTCCAAGAGAGGGATAAAATTACCCCGTCCTTGGATATTGACTTTCCCGATTTAATTCCCCCTCTCTATTTGTAGAGAGGGGGCAGGGGGTGAGTAAAAGGACAACTAACAATATCTTTGGATAAAAGTTTAAAAACCTATTACACTCATTTTCATTTCCCCATCAACTTTCCGGGTATTTTACATACCGGTATTGGTATCATTTTGTGCCTGTTTTTTTTGTGATGTTCTTTGAAAATTTTAATGACTTCCCTCTGTCGTTTGGTTATTTTTGAATTTTGCTTTTTGGACTTTGAATTTATGTGTTCCATAGCCCATTCCAGGTCATCATAAGACGCCCCTATCTGGCTTTCATCGCTGCGGCTGTCGAACCAAAGTCCGTCTGTTGGAGTCGCTTTCAGTATGGATTCAGGAATTCCGAGTTCAGCGGCAAGGGAATAAACCTGCGATTTCATTAACCCGGCAACCGGGCTGATGTCAACTCCACCGTCTCCATACTTGGTAAAAAATCCCACTCCGAAGTCCTCCACTTTGTTCCCTGTGCCTGCTACGAGCATCCGGTTGGAGCCGGCAAAAGCATAAAGTGTGAGCATGCGCAATCGCGCGCGGGTATTAGCCATCGTCAATCCGTCCTGTACGTCTTTGGGTAAAGTATGGCAAACGGTTTGAAAAATTCCGGTGAGATCAACTTTATGCGATATGACATTGGTAAATTTTTCCCGGAGCCAGGCGATATGTTCCCCTGCCCGGTCCGTTTCGGATTTTGACTGGTAGATAGGGAGATTAAGAACAGTTGTTTTTAAACCGGTCTTTGCGCACAGCGTTGAAGTGAGAGCGGAATCTATGCCTCCGGAAACACCAACCACAAAACCTTTCATCCTCTGTTTCCTGCAATACCCCGACAGCCAGTTGACAATGTAATGGATAACCGCACTTTTATTCATAAAGGCGCTAAAACATCACTCCTAACCGCAGTGACAGGGAATTCAGGTTGACTTTATCTTTTATTGTTTCCGAAACGGGTCTCAGGGTTTCGTAATTTTTATACCGCGTATATTTATCCGTTACATCAATCAGCCCGTTATCATATACAATTCCTGCGAGGATGTAGGTTTTTCCACCGAGTGAATAATGCAAACCGGCCCCGATATTCAGGGCAATCCCTATGCGCCTGACTTCATCGGTGATGTCAACATCGGTCTGGGTCGCTCCACCGCGTGCTTTCCATAATATCTGCGGAGTAAAACCAAATTGGCCGAAATAGGTCAAATACCCGATTTCATTGGTTTTCAGTTTCAGCGAAAGCGGTATTTCAACGTATTGTATTTTATAGGCGATTTGTGTATTGAGCGGTATTATGGTACCCCCGAATTCGAAAGCGCTGTAACCCGAATCACTTTTGAAATTTTTGTCCTCATAAATGATTTTGCTCCCTGCATTGCTCTTCATATTCAATCCCGTTGACAATCCGTAATTCTCGGCAAAATTATAATCGAGAATCAGGCCATAACCGTACCCGCCTCTCATGCCTTCAGCATTCAGGTTCTGGTCATCGCTTTTCATCCAGGATATAAGCAGATTGCCCTGAAGGCCGAAGCTGACCTTCTGCGAAACGACCGGGCTGATCGTATACGCCAGCAGTCCGGTAATAACCATTACTGTTTTTTTCATAAATGAAATTTAATTTTTAAATTATTTAGCGCGAAATCTGGAAGGATTCGTATCATTGGTATTCATTCGTATATTCGTATTAAATACAATCAGTAATTTTGCCTTCCTGAAATAATCATGCAAAATCAGACGGCTAAAATATTGTTTTTTTTCCATATAGTGACCTGTGCCATTTTTTTTCCTGCGGGTTGTACGCACCCAAAACATGAAATTAATACGGATCATATCGGTGTAAAGGTAACTATCAGACGGTTTGACCTTGATTTGTTCACAATGTCTCCGGACACTATTCCACTTCATTTTTCCTCTTTAAATAAAAATCACCACCGCTTCCTTGAATTATTCACAGGGCAGATAATCAATATAGGACCCGCTGAAGGCGCTGCAACGGTATCTGCTTTGAGGGATTTTGTATCGGACTATGATATTCAGAGTGTATATAACGATTGCAAACAAAATTTTCAGGATTTATCGTTGCCGGAAAACGAACTGACTGCCGCTTTCAAGCGGTATAAATATTTTTTCCCGGATAAAACGGTTCCTGAAGTCACCGCTTTTATATCCGGGTTTAATTATTCCATTGTCACCGGTGACAGTTTAACAGGCATCGGCCTGGATATGTACATGGGAGCGGATTACAATTATTACACCATGCTGGGCTTTCCGCTTTACAGGCGCTGGAACATGAATAAAAACGCAATATCTGCGGATTGCCTCCGCGGCTGGCTTACGGCTGAATTTGCTCCCGGTATTTCAAAACAGGAACTGATTTATTCCATGATTCATCACGGAAAAATATTGTATTTGCTGGAAATCCTTTTTCCTGAAGCGCACGATTCACTTATTGCCGGGTACAGCGCAAAACAGGTCGAATGGTGCAGAGGCAACATTGTACCCGTCTGGTCCTTTTTTATTGATAAACAATTATTCTATTCAACTGATTATTCAGAAAACAACAAGTATCTGAATGAAGGCCCCTTCACACCGGGAATGCCGCAGGCATCACCGGGGGGAATCGGTAAGTGGCTGGGTTGGCAGGTTGTTCGCGCCTATATGAAGAGGTTTGATGAACTGTCGCCTGCTGAACTGATGAACGAACCCGATCACCGGAAGATCTTCATGGAATCACACTTCAGGCCAGGCGCATAAGTGACAAGAAGTAAAGAAGTAAAGATGTGAAGATTTAAAGATGTAAAGATGGTAAGATGCTCAGTCAAACCTGATCCGCCTATCGCGGAAAAGATTAAAGATTAAAAAGAAGTAAAGAATAATGATGGATTGCATTTCTTGACTTCTTGTATTCTTAAAGCGGTGGGAACTTTTTCGGGTTGGAATCATGCATGAGATCGTAAACGGCATCAATAATATCATCCGTATTGGGCTTTGAGTAAAAATCGCCATCGCTGCCGTAGGCGGGCCTGTGTTCTTTTGCCGCCAGGGTGCGGGGGGGGCAATCAAGATATGCGAAGCCGTTTTGTTCTTCCAGCACTTTCTGCATCATATAAGCGGTTGTTCCTCCCGGCACATCCTCGTCAATAAAGAGAATACGGTTGGTTTTTTGCAGCGATGCGCTTATATGGTGATTCCGATCAAAAGGCAGCAGGGTCTGCACATCAATTATTTCAATTGAAATACCGAGTTTTTCCAGTTGATTTGCCGCCTCAAGCGATAAACGGCAAAGCGGTCCATACGTAACAACGGTTACATCATTGCCTTCCCGGATTATTTCAGGAATTCCCAGCGGCTCTGTGAATTCCCCGAAGTTTGACGGACTTTTTTCTTTTAACCGGTATGCATTCAGGGGTTCGATAAGTATAGCCGGATTATCAGATTGCAGAAGCGTATTATAAAAACCTGCCGCTTTAGTCATATTGCGCGGTACGCACACAAATACGCCACGGCACAAATGAATGATGCCGGCCATCGGGGAACCGGAGTGCCATATACCTTCAAGGCGGTGGCCGCGGGTGCCAATAATAAGAGGCGCTTTCTGGCCTCCTCGCGTGCGGTAATGAAGGGTCGAGAGGTCATCGCTGATGATCTGCAGTGCATATAAAAGGTAATCAAGGTATTGTATCTCGGCAATGGGGCGCAACCCGCGCAGGGCAAGCCCGATTCCCTGTCCGACAATGGTTGCTTCGCGGATGCCGGTGTCAAATACGCGCAGGTCGCCATATTTTTTCTGCATCCCGTTAACCCCCCCCAGGTGTCCCACATCTTCACCGAAAATAAGTATCCGGGGATCCTTTGCCAGCAAAGCGTCAAAATTGTCCCGCAATATCTGTCTGCCGTCCGCCTGCTTAGCATCAGGCGTATAAAGAGGTGGTACAACGTTCACCTTCAGAGGAGAAAATTCCGAAACACTGTAAAGATGGGAACTGTATCTTTCTGTTTTATCGGATAAAAATTTTCCGAACCAGGATTTCAATTCATCTTTTTCGGTTCCGGTTTCCTGCCTTAATAGGCGCAGGGCTTTAGCCACAGCCGTATGAATTTCGGCATAAGAGGGATCATCCAATACCGACAAATCCTTACAAATATTTTCAAGGTCGTTTCTGAACCGGCTGTTTTTGGCTGTCGCAGTTAAATACACGATCGCTTCTTTTAGATCATATTGTATTGGTACATTCCGGGCATTCCATGCTTCCAGACGGGCAGCGGCAACATTATTCTTGGCCTCTTTTTCAATATTGTCGAGTTCATCTCCGCTGGCGATGGCTGTTGACGTGATCCAGAGCCGCATTTGGGCAATACAGTCATATTCCTTTTCCCATGCAAGGCGCTCTTTTGGTTTATACCGTTCATGCGAACCCGATGTGGAATGTCCCTGCGGTTGGGTCATTTCATCTACATGCACCAGAACCGGAACATGTTTTTCCCGTGACAGGATTACTGCCTCCTCGTAGGTTGTGCATAATGATTTGTAATCCCACCCTTTCACATGCATTATTTCAATGCCCGGAGCATTTTTAGATACCTGAAAACCGGCAAGCGCTTTTGAAATACTCTCTTTTGCGGTCTGGTACTTTTTGGGAACCGAAATTCCGTACCCGTCATCCCATACCGATAAAACGAGCGGAATCTGCAAGACAGCCGCGGCATTGACCGCTTCAAAGAAAATCCCTTCTGCAGTGCTTGCGTCTCCAATTGTTCCGAAAACCACTTCATTTCCCTTTTGTGAAAAGGCGGAATATT
Source organism: Bacteroidota bacterium (assembly GCA_016193485.1). Lineage (GTDB taxonomy): Bacteria > Bacteroidota > Bacteroidia > JACPRZ01 > JACPRZ01 > JACPRZ01. Next base: position 184,883 of record JACPRZ010000043.1, read on the forward strand.
TTTCCGATTGCAATGCCGGATTCTCTTTGTAAAATTTTGATGCATAGGCGAGCCCCAGCATCCTGCCCATCTGGCACCCGGTGGGTGAAATGTCCGAGGAAGAATTGAGCATCAGGGATTGTTCTTTCCAGGATCCATCTTCATTAAGCAACCGGGTAGCAAAGTGGCAGTTCATTTGCCTGCCGGCAGAAGAAGGGTCTGCAGAAACATCGGTATGGGCATATAACTGGGCGAAAAATTCGCGAAGCGAAACAAGTCCGAGTGCAAACATCAGGGTCTGGCTATCTGGGCTACTTCTTTGCCGTCACCGAAAATCCCGAATTTGGCTTTACCGGTAAGCACTTCCTTCCTGCCCAGGATACTCGCCTCACGGCTTTCAACGGCAACCCGGTAGTCGTTAAGAACTACCTTCCTGAATTCGTCAAAAGAAATTTCCTTTGATAACGCCACCGCAGATTCAATTTGCCCGCTCATGCGCTTTTCCGGAATAAATCACTTATTACGCAAAGTTACGAAAAATGACAATGGTCAGATTTTTTCCCTCAACAGGGATGTATCCCAAAACTCACTATGGCAAGTAGAGACGAGACCCGGTCTCGTCTCTACATTCCCCATAACAGTTGTGAGATTTGATATACACCCCTCAACAGTTATCATCCAACCCATTTTATTCTCCAACCGTCTGATAATTAAATTGTTTACATTTGCACACTTTTATTGAATTGCTTTTCAATACAGTATGTTTTACCATAAATTTTTCTATTGCTGGCTTGCTTCCTTAATCGCCATGTTTGTCCTTTCATATTCATGGCATGGTCTTATTCTGAACGATTTTGACCAACTGGCATATTCCAGGACACTCTTTATCATTCTTTTCTCAATAGTATATTTTGGAATAGGTTTTATTCTGACACTTTTGTATCAGGTACCCTATCTTGAGAAAAAACCGCTTCTGAAAGGTTTGTTTTTCGGATGCCTGATGGGGATACTTGTCTACTTGATTTCATTTGTAATTGGCGTATCTTTCATTGCCGCCCCGACCATAAAGTTTATCGCCATTGATGCCGCATGGCAGGTAATTGAGCAATCATGCGGTGGCCTTGCCATCGGACTGACCTGGCAGTACGTTACTCTCCAGGAAAGAAGAGTAGTATAAACAACCGGAATCTTCCTTCTCCTTCATTTTTCAATACCCGTATTTTTCTTTCCAGAGTTTTTTCAGCCAGTCGCGGAGTTCATTCTCCCTTTTATTTTTTCCAGGTTCGTAAAATGTTGTCCCGGTGATTTTATCGGGCAGATATTCCTGCCCTGAAAAATTCAAATCATAATCATGTGCATATTGGTAGTTCTTACCGTAACCCAATTCTTTCATCAGCCGTGTAGGTGCATTTCTCAGGTGGAGCGGAACCGGCAGGTCACCGCTTTCCCTGACGGCTTTTTTTGCTTTTAGTATGGCTAAGTATGAAGAGTTGCTTTTTACCGATAAAGCGAGGTAAATGGCTGTCTGTGAAAGGATGAGGTCACATTCGGGATACCCGATAACGTGTACCGCCTGGAAACAATTGTTGGCAAGAACCAGGGCGGTAGGATTAGCGTTACCGATATCTTCAGAGGCGAGGATGAGCATCCTGCGGGCGATGAATTCCGGGTCTTCCCCCCCCTCTATCATCCGCGCCAGCCAGTAAACGGCTCCATTCGGATCGCTTCCGCGTATGGACTTGATGAATGCCGAAATAATATCGTAATGCTGCTCACCGCCTTTATCGTAAAGCGCAAGTTTCTGCTGCGCTTTCTCCATCAGTTCCCTGTTGGTAACCACAAAGGGAGCGGTACCCGTTGAAACAAAAAGTTCAACCAGGTTCAGCAGTTTGCGCGCATCACCGCCCGACAGGCGCAGGAGCACTTCGTTTTCTGCGACCGTTACTGAAATACCTTTCTGCGATTGAAGATATCGGCACGTCCGCGAGGTTATTTCCAGTAATTCATCTTTATCCAATGGCGATAAAATGTAAACCTGGCAGCGGGATAAAAGCGGAGAGATGACTTCAAAGGAAGGATTTTCGGTGGTTGCACCTATCAGCGTAATTATTCCCTGTTCCACGGCACCAAGCAGTGAATCCTGCTGCGCTTTGCTGAAACGGTGAATTTCATCAATGAAAAGAATAGCATTGCCTTTCCCGATCTCAGGCGAGGTCTCGCCTCTGGCGGATTCTTCTTTGGCGCGGTTGATTACCGCCCGTACATCCCTGACTCCCGAATCAACTGCGCTTAGTGTGTAAAATGACCGGTTGAGGCGGTCGGCAATTATTCGCGCAAGGGTTGTTTTACCGGTACCGGGAGGACCCCAGAAAATCAATGAAGGAATATTACCCGATTCAATGGCGGTGCGCAAAACCGCCCCGGTACCTACAAGGTGATGCTGCCCGGTGAATTCATCCAGAGTCCGGGGTCTGAGGGCTTCAGCCAAAGGTGTCTGAAAAATCATCCATGCAAAGTAAGGAAAAAATTAGCAAGAAATTAATACGGATGCTCAAACGAAAGGTAAAATAAAACGCTGTACAGTATCGGTTTATCCAGAATATGAACCGGTATTGATAATCCCGGAACGATCTGCAGGCCATTTTCAAAATCAATAGCGCCCCTGAACCCTGGATTTATTACCCACGATTTTCCGTATAAAATGCGGGATCTGTCGCCTCCGGTTTCCCATCTATGCTTATCTGCAATAAACTCAATCAAAAAATTAAAATTATTATTAACCATCCAAATAAAACTGCAACCTGAAGTTGCTGTCATCATTTGTACCATAAGTGACTTATCGAATCTTGAATTGTGCCGGTATATTCCGAAATTAAAATGAGAAACAAACCTTTTGGAAAATGATATACTGACGGGAATGTTTACCTGGAAACCACTGTTCATCATCTCAATTCTCCTTGATATTATCCTGTAACCCCAGGGTGTGATAACAGTCAATCTTGGTGTAATTGAAATATTTCCGGTTTTCACAACCTGATACCGGTAATTTAAGAGCAATTCATCAATTTCATAAAGTTTATCAGTAAAGGAAGTTAAGGGCAGGGTAAAAGAAAATTGGTGCGACTGTCCTTTTAAAGGCCATTCCTGGGTGAGATTGTAAGACCATGAATCATTCATATTAAAATCAAACAAATTAATATGCTGCACCACCCCCTTCTCCTGGTTATACGCTTCTTCAATAAGGAAGGAATTATCCATAATCTGACTTGTTGCCGGGGAAGTCAGGAGTGTAAATGAGAGAAAAAAAATAAGAAAGAAGTTCAGATGTTGCATGCCAAACGAATCAGGAATCAGTGAATGTCCGGGAAAAATATTTTTGCAATAATAATCAAATTATATTCTGGATTGCTCCCCTGAAAATGGTATTATGAAAAATCCGTATCTTTGAACTATACTGCGAATGGGATAAATTATACATTTTGGTTCTTGAAGGTATAAGGTATAGAGGAATAGGGAATAGGGTGCATTTCCTTATACCCTATACCTTCTTTTCCATATCATTGAATGTACATTTTTATTCCGTTTTAAGAATAATCCTTAAATAATATATATGAAACATACATGATTGCGAACATACAAACACAAAGAGGGATGAAAATGTTAAGGCACCATCCCGTAAAGCGGGAGTTATCGGTAGTCAGTAATCTCTATAATCTTTTTTTTTAATCACTGTAATCATTTTCCGATGAAAACCAATATTATTATTTCACTGGTTGTTTTTTCTGTTATTGCGGCTTCCTATGCGGAACAGAACGATCCTTCCGCTTTGGTGATGAAGTCCAACGGAGATATTACTTTTATCAAAAACACACGGAAAGTCCCAGTTGCCGAAAAGCAAAATTACTGGTACAGGCAACCGGAATGGCAGGCGTTTTACAGCCGCAATAAGTCATGGAATGCCGAATTCAATGAAACAGCCGGTTTACCGCGCAGGGCGTATGGTCTATCAATTCCTGCTCCCGGTACGGATACCCGAGACCGGGTTGAATATTTTATCGCTAATGAATTGTCTGAATTTTCCGTTCCATTGTCTGATCTTGTAATGCAAAATGAAAACTCAAATAAAAAATATACCTGTATCAATTATTATCAGACATACCAGGGTCTTAAAGTACTATTTTCAAATGTTACTTTCCGGCTTACACCGGCAGATGGCGTTGTCATGTTCGGGCTTGAATTTTACCGGAACATTAACGTTGACCTTAACCCTGCATTTTCTGCAGAGGATATGAACCCGCTGGCTTCTGCCGGCTTGAAAGATAACGTTGTGAATGCAACCGTTGATAACGGAATGCAAATCTTACCCGTTGAAACAAATAGCGGTTATTCGTTTCATCTTGTTTATGAAGTTTGGGTTGAAACATCAGGAAAAATTCCTGGAAAATATTACACACTTGTTGATGCTCATACCGGGAAAGTATGGTACCGGCAGAACCAGGTTCATTCAACTGTTGACGTCACCGTACGTGGGCTTGTAACAGACAATGCTTTTTTTCCCGACACTGCAACAAGAGGGTTACCCAATCTGCAGGTTACGGTCGCTTCCACTGATTATTTTACCGATGAGAACGGATTTTTATCGTTGACCGGATCTTCACCTGTTTCAGGTAATTTTTCTCTTCAGGGCTCTTTTGCGGAAGTGTACCGAAACACATCTTCAACCGTTTCAAATTTCAATGCGACACTGAACCCGGGAACCAACAGTGTGAATTTTAACACATCGGCCTATGTAACGGAAATTGCTGCTTACTACAATGCCAACGCCATCCACAAACATATGAAGAACTGGACACCGGCCGGTTTTACAAATATGGATTTTCCGATGGAAGTGAGAGTGGATATTACAACCGACAGTTGTAACGCTTTTTATTCGGGTTTCTCACTTAATTTTTATGCCGAAAGCAGCACCTGCCTTGCTCTTTCTCTTTTCTCCGATGTGGTTTACCATGAATACGGACATGGGATCAATTATGAATTTTATTCTTACCTGGGAGGTAATTTCGGTAACAGCGCCCTTGGTGAGGGGTATGCCGATGTCTGGGCTTTTTCTCTTACGAGGAATCCCGTTCTGTCCCAGGGATATGGCAATACTGTCGGATCTTTTATCAGGAGATACGATGCCGATCCGGCTGTATATCCCGAAGATCTACAGGGAGAATCTCATGCCGATGGGGAGATCATTGCCGGATCATGGTGGGATCTTAACATGAATCTCGATTCAATGGAAAAAATGATGGATATTTTTATCGGAACTCATTCCGCCACTCTTTCCCAGGCCGATGGGCAGGAAGGAATTCTCTACCGCGATGTTCTCTTGGAAGCATTGCTCTATAATGATGATGATGCTGATCTCTCCAACGGCACTCCTGACGGACAGGACATTTGTGACGCTTTCGGGCGCCATGGCATTTCTCTTGTCTCTAATGCAACCATTTCCCATACTCCCGTTGATACCGTGCAGGCAAACAGCCCCATGGTGGTCAATGCGGTACTGAGCGGTAGTTCACAATATCTTTTCGGAGTAGGATTAAATTACCGTGTAAATAATAACCCGGTATGGAATACCATGATAATGACCAATACCGGTGGAAATAATTACAGCGGACAAATACCGCCACAGCAGGAGGGAACCATTATTTCTTACTATCTTGGAGTTATGGATAATATCTGCGGGAATCTCTCATCCGTCATTCCTTCCGGTGCGGCTGCCGCATCAAAACCTAACCTTCCGTATTTTATTATTGTGGGATATAAACTAAAAAAGACGGATGATTTTGATGTGAATTCTCTCGGAACCTGGACGGTCGGATTGCCGGGAGATAATGCCATAACCGGGATGTGGACTATTGACGACCCTGCCGGAACATATGATAATTCCGCAACTCCTGCAGTGGAGGTCCAGCCCGAGGATCAGCATACTCCGGGTGGATTGTTTTGTGCGGTTACGGATAACCGTACCGGATCAGGTATTGGCGCCTATGACACCGATAATGGAGTAACCACGCTGGAATCTCCTTCGTTAAATCTTACAACATATCTAGATCCGGTAATATCCTATTACCGGTGGTTTATTAATGATCCGCCCGGAGGCGCAAATCCGGGTAATGACAGATGGGTAGTGCGAATTTCAGGAGATGGAACAAACTGGGTAGATGTGGAAAATACCTATGCAGCCGATAATTCGTGGCGGTGGTTTGTTTTCAGGGTTCAGGACTTCATCACTCCGACTGCTTCGGTAAAATTGCGGTTTTACGCTTCCGACAGTTTATTTCCCGGGCAGGGACTTCAGTATGACGGGGGCAGCATTGTTGAAGCCGCAGTTGATGATATCCAGGTATGGGAAAAATTACCGCCTTCCATAATTTTTCAGAATATTCTTCCATCGTGTCCAGGGTACTGTGATGGAAGCATCATGGCTACCCCCCCTGCAGGAACACCTCCCTTTGCTTATCAATGGAATGATTTGGCGAATCAAACTACCCCCACCGCAACGGGATTGTGCGCAGGCCAGTACCAGGTAACCATTACCGATTCATTGAATAATTCCGTATCGTCCTATGTTACACTTAATGATGCCCAGCCGCTTACCGGTACAGTAACTTCAACCAATGCATCCTGCGGTACCTGCAGTGACGGGACCATCAGCGCGGATATATCCGGAGGTTCAGGAAATTATTACTACCTCTGGAGTGATGCAAATTCACAGGTATCCTCATCCGCAAGCGGACTTACCGCTGGGTTGTATTATGTTACCGTTACCGATTCTACCTGTAATCTGACTCAGGTCATTTCCGGAACCATTGGATTTACAGGTATATTTGAAATCAAACCTGGAGAGATAATCATTCGGCCAAACCCGACTTACGGCCCTCTTGTTATTGAAATTTCAGGCAAGACACTCTTTCATGGCAGAGTAATATTTGAAGTGATAAATATATTAGGGGAGATTGTTTTTTCATCAGTGGAAAATTTCGACAATCCGGCAGCGATGTCAGGTATTTTGCGATCTTCGCCCGTTACAATTGATATGAGCGGTGCTGAACCGGGCATTTACCTGCTGAATATCAGTGACGGGCAGAACAATATCAGGAAAAAATTCGTATTGCATTAATCCGAAATACAAATCAAACAATTAAAAGTGCAATAATCCTGTAATGAGTGAAACTTATTTAAATAAAATAATTAATGAAGACGCATTAAAAGCCCTGCCAACTCTTGCTGAGAATAGTATAGATTTAGTATTAACGGATCCTCCTTACTTTTTAGATAAAATGGATAACCGCTGGGATGAAAAGAAAGTAGCCAGCACAAAATATCATCATGTTATTAAGTCATTGCCTGCAGGAATGAGGTTTGACAGGGAACAAGGGAAAAATTTTTACGACTGGTATTATAAAATTTCTAAAGAGATTTTACGGGTTTTGAAACCCGGTGGTTTTTTCTTCTCTTTTTCAAGTCCGAGATTATATCACCGGATGGTATCTGCAATGGATGATGCCGGATTTTTAATTAGAGATGGTTTTATTTGGCTTTATACGCAGAATCAGCCGAAGGCAATGAGTTTGAATCATTTTATTGACAGATTGAATGAAAATGAAAAAAGCAGAGACAATCTGAAAAAACAGTTGCACGGGTGGAAGACCCCTCAAATAAAATCATGCTTTGAGCCGATTGTAATGGCGCAAAAAGAAGCAGAGGGGACTTTTCTGGAGAATTTCAGGAAATATAATGTCGGTTTATTGAATACTCATGTGAAGATCGGTAAGGAGATGTATCCATCTAATGTGATTTCAACAGATTCAATCAATGAGGTAGTTGACAAATGTTTTTTAATCTCAAAACCTGATAAAAAGGAAAAAGGGGATTTTAATTTTCACAGGACCGTCAAACCATTAAGTTTATGCGAATATATCATCAGATTAACGACTTATTCCAATGAAGCAATTGTTCTTGACCCTTTTGCCGGAAGTGGAACAACTCTCGTAGCGGCAAAAAATTTGGGTAGAAAATTTGTCGGCATTGATATTAATAAAGAATATATTGAAATAGGAAGGAGAAGAATTAAATCCTTTGAAGCGGATTATTCCATAAATAATGGTGTACCGGAAAAAAAACAATTAAAGTTTTTATTATCATAACTTAATTAACAATTTTATGGCACAACTGGGTATTTTAGTGGCGATTGCGGTAGCAGCCCTGATAGGGCTCTGGATACTGCTTTATTTTATCCCGATCGGCTTGTGGTTCACGGCTCTTTTATCGGGTGTTCGTATCTCTCTTATTCAACTGGTGCTGATGAGGTGGAGAAAAGTTCCGCCTTCCACTATCGTAAACGGGCTGATTGCATCCACAAAGGCAGGTCTGAATCTTACGCGAAACGATCTGGAGGCGCACTATCTTGCCGGGGGTGATGTTCAGCAGGTGGTCAATGCGCTTATTTCAGCAGAAAAAGCGAATATTGAACTGAATTTTAAATCAGCATCCGCCATCAACCTTGCCGGAAGAAACGTGTATGATGCAGTGCAGATGTCGGTCATTCCGAAAGTACTCGATACCCCCCCCGTTGCCGCGGTGGCAAAAGACGGAATACAACTTATCGGAAAAGCCCGGGTTACGGTTCGTACAAACATCAAACGGCTCGTTGGCGGTGCTGGTGAAGAAACAGTGCTGGCGAGGGTAGGGGAGGGCATTGTCAGCGCGATCGGATCGGCCAACTCGCATAAACATGTTCTTGAAAATCCCGATTCCATATCGAAACTCGTTCTTTCAAAAGGACTGGATTCGGGAACCGCATTTGAAATTCTTTCCATTGATATTGCCGATGTGGATGTTGGGAAAAACATCGGTGCCATGCTGCAGATGGACCAGGCCAATGCCGATAAAAATATCGCCCAGGCAAAAGCCGAAGAGCGAAGGGCTATGGCGGTGGCCTACGAACAGGAGATGAAGGCAAAAGCGCAGGAAATGAGGGCTAAAGTAATTGAAGCCGAAGCCGAAGTACCCAAGGCAATGGCAGAAGCATTCCGCAGCGGCAATCTCGGCATCATGGATTACTACCGCATGAAAAATATTGAAGCCGATACCGATATGCGGCAATCAATTTCCAAACCTGGCGGACAGAAACCGAAAGAAGGAGGATAAATTACCAAAATGAATGTTGATCTTTCCGGAAGGCACGCCCTTGTTTGCGGTAGTTCGCAGGGTATCGGCCGTGCTATTGCGATAGAACTTGCTTCATTAGGAGCCTCAGTTACACTTGTTTCACGTAGTGAACAGGGGATGAATGAAGTGCTGGGAAAGTTAAAATCCAGTGATACCCAGAAGCATAGTATCCTGGTTTCAGATATGGGTAAACCTGCTGAAATAAAAGAAAAAATCCCTGCTTATTTAAGTAATAATCCACCGGTAAATATATTGGTTAATAACACAAGCGGACCTCCTGCAGGCCAGGCAATCGATGCGACCACTGAAGAATACCTTGATGCATTCAACAAGCATATTATTTCAGGGCAAATTATTACACAGGCATTGATTGAAGGTATGAAAAAAAGCGGTTATGGACGAATCATCAACATCATTTCCACTTCGGTAAAACAACCCATAAAAGACCTTGGTGTTTCCAATACCATCCGCGCGGCAATGGCTAATTGGGCGAAAACCCTCTCTTTTGAATTGGGACAGTTTGGTATAACGGTTAACAACATTTTGCCCGGTGCCACCAATACCAACCGGATGATTGAGATACTTGAACGGATTTCTAAAAAAACAGGTATTCCCTTTGAAAAAGTAAAGCATGATGCTACCCTTGAAATTCCGTTGGGCCGCTTTGCCGAACCGGAAGATATTGCAATGGCGGTTGCCTTTCTCGCCTCTCCTTCGGCTTCTTATATTTCCGGAATCAACCTGCCGGTTGACGGTGGCCGCCTGAAGACACTCTGAATAATTTGCAAAATCATTCAGCATCAGTATACCATGCCGGAGGCAGATCAGGAACTTATTGTGGTTTATTTTACTACCAGTTTGAATCCCACCCCGTGAATATTTAAAATTTCTGCTGAAGGATCGTTTTTAAGGTATTTGCGCAATTTGGTAACATAAACGTCCATACTCCGTGCATTGAAGTAACTGTCATCCCCCCATATTAATTTCAGTGCATACGGTCGGTCCACTACCTGGTTCAGTGAAAGGCAGAGAAGTTTCAGTAATTCGCTCTCCTTGGAGGTCAGTTCAAAAATTTTCTTTCCTATGGTAAGGACCTGCCTCCTGCTGTCAAATTCAGTATTGCCGAAACGGAAAACCGAGTCCTCATGCGTTTTCCCGGTACTGCCGTACACCCTGCGCATGATGGCATGGATGCGGAGATGCAATTCTTCCATACTGAACGGTTTTGTCATGTAATCGTCCCCACCGAGGCGGAACCCCGACAGTTTATCTTCCTGCAAATTTTTAGCGGTGAGAAAAAGAATGGGGACAGATTTATTTAACTTCCGGATTTCTTTTGCGAGCGTGAGACCGTCCATAACGGGCATCATAATATCAAGAATGCAGAAATCAAATTTTTCAGCAGAAAACTTTTCAAGTCCCTCTTTACCGTTGCGGCAAAGAGTAGCTTCATAACCCCTTGAAGTAAGGTTTTCCACTAACAGGAAACCGAGGTTGGCATCATCTTCGGCTACGAGAATTTTCACAGGCAGGGTAAATTAATAGTAAAGGTACTCCCTTTACCCGTTTCGCTGGTTACATCAATTTTTCCTTTGTGTAATTCCACAATGGTTTTTACATAGTTCAACCCAAGTCCGAAACCTTTTACATCATGGACATTGCCGGTGGGAACGCGGTAAAATTTATCAAATATTTTTCGCTGGTTATCCCGGTCTATCCCTATTCCTTTATCGGATACCGATAAAATTACCTGTCCGTCCCTGTTCATGGTATGAACTTCTATTTCGGGTTTTTCTTTTGAATATTTGTTGGCGTTATCCAGCAGATTATATACTACATTGGAAAGGTGCATTTCATCGGCATATACTGCAGTGCGCTCCGCATTAAGCGCCTTTATAATGGTTCCGTTTCTCGCCTCGACATAGATCATGATTTTTTCTACTGCCGACCTGATGATTGAGTGCAGGTCATACTCGCTGAATTTAAGTTTAAATTCCCCGTGTTCGGTAAGGGAACTCTGCAGAACGGTTTCAATCAATTTTCCCAGCCGGATATTCTCATCATGTATAATCCCTATATATTTATGATGTCGGTCGGGGTCCTCCTTGATTTTCTGTTCGGAAAGGGCTTCCGTGGCGAGCGATATAATAGATACCGGTGTTTTCAGTTCATGGGTTACATTATTGATGAAATCATCCCTGATAGCGGCAAATTTTTTCTGCCTGATTATCGTATGAACAGTATAAAAGAACAAACCCCCGATGATCAGAATGAAGATAGCGGAAGCAGACACCATCCCGAACAGGGTACTAAGCAAATAGGTCTTCTTTCCGGGAAAAGCAACTCTCAGCACAAAAGGTGATTCAATAATGCTGGTTGGGAAAAGCCGTATTGAATATGGATTGCCTGAAAGGTGTACCGAATCCTCATCGGCCTCGCAATATTCGTAACATTTTTCTTCTTCATTGAAAACGCCAAAATAGAAAGGCAGTTTGATATTCTTATCGGTCAGCGCTATTTTTATCAGGGTATCCAGTTTAATCCAGTCAACCCGCTCGTGGATGGATTTTTGTTCTGATACGGTTATGAGTTCTTCCACAACGTCACGGACCATCTGTGATTTTTTTTCTACAAGTTTCTTCCGTGCGCTGTGCAACGTATCAGGTGAATATTGCATTGTTTGAAGCAGATATTCAAGATTCTTTCCGCTTATATTAATATCAATAATTGATTTCCCTGTATTGCTATCTGAACTGTCACCGGTATTCACCGAAAATTTCATTTCCCGGAGTAAAGAAGAAATATTATCGAGAGAATTCTGAACTGATGATGAATTGATTGAAATGCGTATCTGATCATCTCCCGATGAATTCTTAATAGTCCTTTTTACAGCAGATGATTTCCCCCCGGAGGTTTGGTTGCGGTGAACCGGTTGATTGTCCTGTTTATCTGGTTGGTGCCGGGATATTTTTTTGTTGGATGAATCCGCAGATTTCCGGTTGTCGCTTGCAACATTCTGCACTAAAGATATCATGGCTTCCCTCTTCTCAATAATGTCAGCCACATTGCTCATCGCATCGTGGATGCTCCGGTCAAAAAGTCCCTGCTTAAGGGAGTAAGCATCAAAAATCCAGGAAATCTGAAAACCGATTAATCCCAGCAGGGATATAGTTATTAAAATGATAATTAAATTAAGTGTCTGGCGGTTCATATTCCCTGACGTCTGATATACAAAATTACCAGAGAATCCGGAACGCCCGGTAAGGTTAACAGTTTTTAACACTTGTTAACCTGTCGTAACATCGCTTTATTATTTGGAACATTATTTTTGAATTATTAAAATCACATTTTTTATTCATGCATAACCCCTTTTACCATGAAAATCAAAGACGATAAATGTCTTGACAGAGACCGAAGCGTCTCTGCAAAATTATCCCGAAAACCGGTTTTTATACTCGTTATTTCAGCCGCGGTAATAATGGCTGCTTCGTATGCATTTTTTGCCCAGACAGGACCGAAAAAAGATGATTCCGGAAAAGAAAAATCAAAAACAAAGAGCGTAGTGATCAATATTGACGAGGATGAAAAAAAGATGACAGTCACAACTATTGAGAATGGCAGGAAAAAGGTGGAAATCCTTGAAGGCGATACGGTAGATAAATACATAAAAAAATGCGGGGATGACTATATGGTCATGGCGCAGTCGGGAACAGATAAAGCCATAGTCAGCAAAACCAGGGTGATTGCCATAAGCGGGGATGACTCTTCCGGTACAGACCAGGTTGTTATTGATTTCAAAAATATTTTTGATAATGATGACCTGGAAAAAGAAATTGATGCCGCTGTGAAAAAGACCGAAAAGGTGATCCGGCAAACGATGAAAGAATTGGAAATTGACAGTTTGCTGAAGGAATTCGATATTGATGTAAAAGTAAAAGATAAAAAGAGCGGAGGAAAGACCATTATCATCAATATAAACTAATGCTGATTGAGTTCGCAGTGATGTCAAGATGTAAAGAAGAAAAAAAGGAAGGCGGAAAGTTTATTCATAATTGTCATGCTTTCTTTGTTTCCTTATATCTTTTAATCCTGACATCTTCACAAGTTAAAACCCGTCAATGACCGCGTCAATGTAGGAATACAGATCTTCATGGTGACCGTTTATTCTTTTAAGAATTCTTTTTTTGCCAAGCCGTACCACTACCATTTTTTTTTCGGGGAAAACTATAATATATTGTCCGTTGATTCCCTGGGCATAAAAAATATTCTGTTGCCGGTAATGAAGCAACCACCACGAAAACCCGTACCGGTGATTCGGGGTGCCGTCTTTTTCAAGGAGCGGTTCCGGCTCAACCGATTGCCGTACATAATCGGGGGAAACAATCTGCTGCCCGTTCCAATTTCCCTCATGAAGATATAACTGGCCGATACGTGCAAAATCACGCAGGTTGGAATTAAAACAACAGAATGCTTTTTCATCACCCTGCTCCTGATCCAGACTCCAGAAGGCATCCTGTTCCGAGCCGAGGGGTTCCCATAATTTTTCGGTTGCATAGGTGCTGATCTTCATCCCGGTGGCTTTTTCAAGCACAAATCCGAGAATTTGGGTATTACCGCTCAGGTACTCAAAAATTTTTCCGGGTTCCCGGGCAACTTTGTACCGGAATGTAAGAGATTTCAGATCGGTTCCGTAATATGCTTTTGCCGGGTAAGCGAACGGGCTTACATAACTTTCATCGAAATCAAGGCCTGTGCTCATTGTCAAAAGATGCCGTATCGTTATTTTTGATTTTTCACCGGTATTAAATTCCGGCAAAAAATCTCCCACTTGTTGGTCTACGCTTTTTATTTTATTTTCAGCCAGCGCTATCCCTGTTAGAATGCTCACAATGGTCTTAGCCATTGAAAAGGAGTTGGTATGCGAAGCAGGACCGAAATTATCCCAGTAATGTTCATAGCGAAGTGAATCATTCCTGAGAACAAGAAAACCGATTGTCCCGTATTCATTGAAAAATCCGCTTATTTTCCCTGGAAATTCAATCCTGTTGTAGTCATGTCCTTGCGGTAGTGGCTGAGGAGTTCTTTTTTTTACTACCCTGTATGGAAAGATGGAATACTCGTCAATGGCAGGTCCCGTTCTGCCTTTCAGATAGGTCTCAGAAATTCCCCTGTACAGGTATTCGTGGTTTGAAATTTTAACGGCAAGGTGAACAGCCGCAATGGTGACCGGGATGGCAACAAGTACAAGAATACTTTTTTTCATAGGGTACAAAGGTAGGTTATTCCGTGCAGGGGGACTGAATGTTATTGTCGCTATATTTGGCAACTCACAAACAGGCCATGCGTTTTAAAGACGTTGCCGGACAGCAAAAAGTAAAAAACCGGCTGATACAATCCGTTAAAACCGGCAGGGTCAGCCATGCCCAGTTATTTTATGGTCCTGAAGGATGCGGTAACCTGGCTTTGGTGTTGGCATATATTCAATTCATCTATTGTGAAAATCCCGGGCCTGACGATTCATGCGGAGTGTGTTTTGCGTGTATTAAATCAGCCAAACTAATCCACCCCGACATTCATTTTGTTTTTCCGGTTGCAACCTCAAAAGAAGTTCCCGATGATCCCACCTGCTCAAAATACCTGAACCGGTGGAGAGAAATTGTAAAAAAAAATCCCTATATTAATCTCATATCATGGCTGGCATATATAGGAGTTGAGAATAAGCAGGGCATAATCACCGTGCATGAAAGCAGTGAGATTGTAAAAACCCTGTTATTAAAACCCTATGAGGCGGAATATAAATCGGTTATTATCTGGATGCCGGAAAAGTTGCATCCGTCAGCCGCCACCAAACTATTGAAAATTATCGAGGAACCCCCTGAAAAAACGTTTTTCCTGCTGGTAACTCATAACTATGAAAGCATATTGAAGACCATCCTGTCCCGGACTTCTCTTGTTAAAATACCGAGAATTGATGATAATTCACTGATGGATTATGCTGTAGAAAAAGGCACCATGGATCGGGTTGAGGCGCTGAAATGCGTACGGTATGCTGACGGAAATATGTTACGGCTCGGGACGATGATGGAATCCGATGCGTCAGAAAATCAGTTCCTCCTCTCTTTCCGTAAACTTCTTCAGAATGCTTACCAGTACGATATTCTGGCAATGTATGCATGGCTTGACGAGATTTCTCTGATGGGAAGGGAAAAACAAAAAAATTTTTTATTTTACGGCAGCACAATTCTGAGGGAGGCATTAGTTTTCGTTGCATGTAACGGAAAAATAAACAGGACCGGGCCCGATGAAACCGAATTTATTACCAAACTATCATCTGCCATTCTGAAAGGCAACAATACATGGATACTCCGGGCAATGGCTGAAGAAATGGAAAAAGCACACAATCATATTGACAGGAATGTAAATGCGCGTACTGTTTTTTTTGATCTCTCGGTTAGGTTATGCGATACGATTCGGGGCGAAAAAAGAACATGAAGGGAACCGTTGAAAACTCAAAGCATCAAAAAACAAATCTCCAATAACACCGCAGGTTTTTCCTGTTATTTTTTATTTTGTTTTACTTTTTCCTGTTCTGTTCCGTTTTCAGGTAGTGCGGCACCCGGGCCATAACCATAATTGTAACTGTAGTTATACCTGTAATAGCGGTAATAATACCGTGATTTGGATACTTTAACGTTATTTAAAATAAAGGAAATATTACCGAATTTATTTTCTTCCTGGAACATATGTGTGGCTGTAATATCATTTTTGTTGGTCTTTCTTGCGTTAATTATAAAAACATTGATGTCGCTGAACCGCATCAGGATCTGAGAGTCGGTAATCATTCCAATAGGCGGGGTATCAAATATAATATAATCATAATCGTTTTTTAAATTTGCAATAAGTGAGGGAATAAGGGATGATAAAATCAATTCTGAAGGATTTGGAGGTATGGTCCCGACAGGAATTACATCAAGATTGTCGATACCGGATTGAAGAATCACATCCCTGTAGGATGATCTTCCTGTAAGATACTGGCTTATGCCTGTTTCTGCAGATAAATTAAAAATTCCGTTCATCTTCGGTTTATGCAGATCCATTTCAAGGATAATGGTTTTTTTGTTTGCTTTGGCGAGTATTATTCCGAGATTTATTACGCAGAAGGTCTTGCCCTCATTCGGGTTATGAGACGTGATCAATACTACTTTTGATTTCTGGTCGGCAGCAAAAAATTCAAGATTGGTTCGTATAAGGCGGTATGATTCCGATATCAGTGCGCGCGGGTTTGCATCGACAATCAGGTATTTATTCCCGGCATCCTTAAAATGAGGCACATCGCCCAGGATGGGAAGCCGTGTAATGTTTTTCAATTCCTCAGCCGATTCAACGGTGTCAAAGAAAAGATACCTGAAAAAAGTAAGGATCAGCGACAGAATAAAACCGGCAGCAACGAATGAAATCGTTATCCGTTCGTAGTTGGGTTCAACGGTTCCGGTTACATAAGGCGATTCAATGACTTTGGTTTCGGGAATAATTCCTGCCCTGGCTATTATGGTATTCGCCCTTCGTTCAAGAAGGTAGGAATAGAGTTTTTCATTTACATCCAGTTTTCTTTTGAAGTCCACCATCTGGCGTTGTGTGCGGGGTAGGCCGCGCAATAAGGATTCATAATAGGCAATCTGCTCCTGGAGGGCTTTCCGTTTGTTATTTATCGCAGTTTTTGTGTTTTCCATATACTCAAGCAGGTCATCCTTCAACAATTGTATCTTATTGTTGATTTCAAGGTTGGTTAAATTCTTTTCGGGCACATCGAAACTTATACCGTTTTTAATAATGTGAAGTGTGTAAAGCTCATTAAGTGTTTTTTTAAGGTAATCATCTCCTTCCAGGATATAAAGTGACGGGGGAAGCAGGTTTTCACTCTCTTCAGTGGTCAGGTATTTTTCAAGCGCCTCAAGCGTCTGAAGTTGCAAGTGCATTTTCCGGTCTGCCGATTCATGTTCAATGAGTTTGGTGAAATATTCATTCTCTTCGCGCGTAAGGTCGAGGATGGCGCGTTCATTTTTATACAGATCCAGTTCTTTTTCAATATCGTTGAGGATCATGACCACCTCTTCCATTTGACGGTCAATATATAGTATTGTATTTTCATTGATCTGGATTTGAGATAGTATCGTATAATCAATGTACTCTTTGGACAGAGTATCTAAAAAGGCAACCGCCCGGTCCGGGATTTCATCTTTGAGGGTTATTTCCATGATGGCCGACCATTCCGAATTGGATACGTCAAGTCCGGATTGAAATTTGTTAATGAGAAAAGAATGATCATGGCATTTAAACATGTAATTAATCTGTCCGAGATTTTCAATATTATCCCGTGTGATGTAATTGGGATTTTTGTCAATATGAAGATTATAATCACTGCTTACCAGAGGGGATCCGAAAACACCTGCTCTTTTAACAGTCACTCCCTTTTTTTCATATACTATTTCATACCTGAGGGTGTCAACTATTTTCAGATGAAATTCGTTTTCATAAAATGCCGGAGAATAGATAACCGCATTAACACTGAAAGGTAGATACCTGTAAATTTCCTGTGTTTTCAGGCGACCGATAATGTAATAAGAAACGTCCAGGTTAAGTTTCGTAATGGTGGCGGACAACAGGTTAGCCGATTTAATTACCCTCATCTGGTTGACCACATCCTGGTACGCTTCGTAATAACCCAACGACCGGTACAGCGGTTCCTGGTAGCGGTATGTTTCAAACGATTTAAGCAGTATCTGCGTCTTTGCTTCGTAGATCTCGGTGAGTTTACCTTTGTAGATATAACCCACCGCCCACATAGCGGCTGGGAATACCAGGAAGAAATACCAGTTTTTAAGGAAGATGCGCCACAGTCCTTTAATATCCTCGGTTGTGATAATTGATTTCGGTTTTCGGGTCATCGACAACATTGTAAAAATTATTTTTTAAAGTTTAATGAATATGCTGTAAACCTTAACCTAACGGTCATATTATTAATTTTCGTATATTCGTCCCGATAGCCATCGGGATTCGTAATTTGTAAATTTAATGCAAATGTAAGAAATTTTCCCAATCTGTTAAAATTAAGGAATATTTAATACCTATTTTTGCGAAGTTATACCTATTGTCCACATAACCATGATAAATTTTTTATTCTTATGAAAAAAATTACCTTTACCCTGCCTCTTTTACTTTACCTTGGTCTTTGCCTACCCGTGTTGGACGCTTCCGGCCAAGCCGTTAATGCTTTCCAGACAACCGGTGGAAGCGGTACTCCCGCCAAAGGCAATTGGACCGATGCTTCTATATGGGAACGTTGGGATGGAGGTTCGTGGTTACCTGCCGGCACCTACCCGACTTCATCGCGTGAAGAAATTTATATCCGTGCCGGTGATACCGTAACTTTTAACTCTTCACTTTCCGTTGACCAAATGGAAGTTGAGGGGTCCGCGCAGTTGACAATAAACGGTAGTATTACCATGACCGTTGCCAATCACGCATCGCAGGATTTTCTTAACAGCGGAGAAGTCATCAATAACGGCACAATAGCAGTGGCTTCAAGCGCAACATTTGACAATAATGCCGTATTCACAAATTCAGGAACCACTACTTTGAATAACACAACAACCTTTAATAACAGCGGTGGTACTACTTTCAGCAATTCGGGTACTTTCACTATTCAGAATACAAGCACTTTTAATAATTATGCATCCATTGATAATACCGGTGGAACTATCGATATCAATACGAGTGGCGTATTTGCAAATTATGCCGGTGGATCCTTTTCAACAGTAGGAACCGTAAACGTCAATTCAACCGGTAAATATCAACATGCGGATGTAACCGGTGGCACGATACCATCGCTTTCCTGGAATGCCGGATCCGAATGTGAAGTAACCGGTACCACCGCAACTGTTCCCGGAGGACTCGGACAGACCTTTCAGAATTTTACATGGAACTGCGCTTCCCAGAGCAGTACTATAAATCTGGCAGGAGCGCTGGCAGCAATTAACGGTAATTTTTCATTCAAAAATTCCGGCTCAAGCCAGATATTGTACCTGGCACAGACCACTTCTCCCACAATTAATATTGGAGGTGATCTGAATTTTCAAACGGCTTCAACGGATGGAGACCAACTTTGCTTCACCAGAACAGGAAGCCCAACGGTAAACATATCCGGCAATTTAAATATTACCGGTGGCAGTTCAGCAATGACCTTACATTTCTGCCGGGATGGCGGTGGTTCTCCGGTTGTAAATCTCACGGGGAATCTTAACCATTCTGCTAACACACAATTGGTTTTCACTCGAGGAATCGGTACCGCAACGTTGAATATTTCGGGTAACATTACCGTTACTGCTAACAACTCCCAGAGAGTGTTCGAGTCCAGTTCAGGAGGAACCGGCAACATATACTTTGCCAATGCGGGTACTCAAAATTTGAATATAGCCCACACGGGTACTTTCTATGGCAATATTAATTTTTATGTCAATGCAAACAGCACGGTTGATTTTTCGGGCTCAACCACAAATATTCTCCAAAGCACCACTAATGGCGCAACCGATTTCACTGTCTCAACCGATGGCATCCTCGTTACAGGAACCAAGATTATTACAACTGTAAGCGGTACCAGTTTTACCCTGTCATCAGGTGCAACCTTGAACACCTCCAATGCAAGTGGCGTGAATTCAACCATTGTTTCTGGCGGAACGCGAACTATTAATGATGCCGCTAACTATATCATCAATGGCGCTTCCACCGGTTTTGCCAGTTGGCCGACCAATATTATGAACAACCTGACTATAGGAAGCGCAACTACTCTTGACAGGAATATTGAAATTAATGGCGGCTTTACCAATAACTCGACTTTCAACGCAAGCACTTTTACCGTAAACCTTGCGGGTGATTTTTCCAACAATAGTGTTTTTAATGCAAATACAGGCAAATTTATTTTTGACGGTTCAACCGCTCAATCCATCATGGGTTCACCTACATTTTATGATATTACGGTAAACAATTCGGGTGTGGCGACACCGGTTACAGCAACCGGTTCCAGCATTACCCGTGTACTGGATATTCAGGACGGACAACTTGCAACGGGCGGTAACCTCACATTGCTATCAGCCAGTTCGGGAACCGCAGCCATAGATGACCTTTCGGATGGCACGCCTGACAGCCCCCCCATTTCCGGTGTTATCATCGCACAGCGATATATCAGCGAACAAAACCCGGGCTGGTATATGCTTGCATCTCCGGAGACCGATGCAATATTTGAGGATTGGAACCTGGAATTTTATATGAGCGGCTTTACCGGAACAGATGATCCGGGAAGTAATTTCCAATCGGTTGTTGCATGGGATGAAGCCAACCAGCAATATACCGATATGAATGCCGTTTCACCGTATCCTACCAATACTTCCAACACCATCACAAGCAGCGCTGACCAATCAGGTTATTTCTGTTACATCGGAAATGACGGGATCGGTACCAATATGCCTAAAACGCTTACACTCACCGGTACCGCTAAGACAGGTGGTTTTACAATATCCGGGCTTACACGTACTGCCGGAACCTACCCTGGCTGGCACATGCTGGGTAACCCGTGGGCAGGTCCGTTCCGGTGGGGCAGGGCTTATAATAATGGCGGGACAAGCAACATCAGTGCAACGGCAAAAAGGCAGAATAGTGCCGGATCCTATGTAGATATGGTGGCTGGCGGTGCCGATACCCTTGTGGCTTCAGGTGAAGCATTCTGGGTGGAAGCCACCAGTGGAGGAGCAGCGCTCGAATTCCAGGAAAACGATAAAGTGGCAACCGGATCGGATACCTATAATAACAAACATACCGGCTCACTGGTTCCTTTTAAAATCACCTTAAAGCAAGGCAGTTATTATGATGCTCCGCTTCAGATTTATTTCACCGACAATCATCTTGGAATCCCGGTTTCAAGGAATTATGATAGTGGTCTTGATGCCATGAAATTCACCAATGCCTATTACTATGAAAATCTGGCGGCAGTGGTAGGTGGTAATAATGTTTCAACAAATTTTATCCCCGATTCGGTCGGACCTATTACCGTACCATTAAGATTCTGGAAAGAATTCCCGGCAGGTTCCACAAAATCTTATTCCCTTATTTTTTCAAACGTTGCTGAAGCCACTGCTAACAACAAATGCCTGATTTTCGAGGACACGAAGGCAGGTGTAAGTTTTCTGTTGAGGAATGATACCACTTATACCGTATCAATGAAAGATACTACCTATACACCCCGTTTTTTCCTTAATGTCAGAAATGTAATTACTTCAATTACTACTGACCCGTCTTGCACAAATGGTACCCAGGGCTCCGTTATTGCGCAAGGATACGGAAGCGGCCCGTTTGATTACCTCTGGAAAGACGAGGGGGGTGATACGGTGCGTTATATGACTGCTGTAACAACCGATACATTGGGAAAAATATCTGCCGGTGTTTATTTCCTGACCGTTACCAACAATGGTTCATGCGGGACTGCTACCACTCACTTCGCCATTACCGATACAACAAATACCCTGGACTTTACTTCAATGAATACCGATGTTGACTGTTACGGAAATGCTACCGGAAGTATTACCATTACTCCATCCAGTGGAACCATTCCCTATACCTATAACTGGTCAAATGGATTTACAGGAAACGCCAATGCCGGCCTGGCAGAAGGAACATATTCAGTAACATTATCTGATTCTGCCGGATGCCGTATAATCCAGCCATTTACCAT
This sequence comes from Bacteroidota bacterium, assembly GCA_016193485.1. Lineage (GTDB taxonomy): Bacteria > Bacteroidota > Bacteroidia > JACPRZ01 > JACPRZ01 > JACPRZ01. Next base: position 206,865 of record JACPRZ010000043.1, read on the forward strand.
TGTTCAACCCTCTCAGTTAACCGCTTCTACCTCTGTCAACCCGACAGCATGTTACGGTTCACCTGACGGTGTGGCCGGAATTTTTGTTGCCGGAGGAACCCCCCCCTATGAATACGAATGGTCAACAGGGGATACCCTGAATTATATTTCAGATCAATTATCCGGAACATACACCGTAACAGTAACGGATGCGCGTAACTGCGATCTCCAGCGGGTACTGACCGTATTACAACCTGATTCCATCAATATTACCGGGGTAATTAATCATGTATCCTGCACCGGTAATCTTGACGGCTCTGTGAATGTTACAGTAACGGGAAGTATTCCACCCTATACTTTTTACTGGCCTGATGGCAGTGATGCGGAAGACATCAACAACCTTGGACCCGGAAATTACACACTTGAAGTCACCGACTCAAACTATTGCATGAAATCTGCCACATTCACGATCACTGAACCTGCCCCCCTCACAATCTTATCAGCGAATATTACAGATATATCCTGTAATGGCGCGGGTGATGGCTCCATTGATATCAATTTTTCGGGTGGCACCGGTCCTTACGGATTCCTCTGGTCCGATAATTCTACCACCGAGGATATTGCCGGACTACAATCCGATACCTTTACGGTAACCGTCACTGACAATAATAACTGCACGACTGCTTCACCTTATTATATCATTGTTGAACCCGTTGCAATAACAACATCCGTTAATACCGTAAACAATCTTTGCAACGGTGATTCTGCCGGATCTGCCGATATTACCGCTTTAGGAGGCACTGGCTCTTTGTCGTTTATATGGTCAAGCGGTGAAATAACAGAAGATATTTCCGGAAAACCTGCCGGTAATTACTCAATTACGGTCACCGATATTAATTCATGTTCAGCCATTCAACCAGTTACTATTACCGAACCTCCTGCAATTACTGCTGCACTGAATAAAAGCAACATTTCCTGCTTCGGGTATGGTGATGGTGCAATTGATCTGACAGCCACCGGTGGTACAGGCGCATATACCTACACCTGGTCCAACAGCGCAACGACCGAAGACATTTCCGGTCTTGCAACTGGAAATTATACCGTTACGGTTGCCGACAACAATAATTGCACGCAATCGGGATCTGAAACCATTGGAGAGCCGGGCGCAATCACAGCCGCACTTGTAAAAACCGACATCACATGTTTTGGCAGTGGCGATGGGGCAATTGATTTAACGGTCAGCGGAGGAACAGGGGCCTACACCTACACCTGGTCCAACAGCGCAACAACCGAAGACATTTCCGGTCTTGCAACTGGAAATTATACCGTTACGGTTGCCGACAACAATAATTGCACGCAATCGGGATCTGAAACCATTGGAGAGCCGGGCGCAATCACAGCCGCACTTGTAAAAGCACTTGTAAAAACCGATATTACATGTTTTGGCTATGGTGATGGTGCGATTGATCTGACGGTTAACGGAGGCACCGGAGCATATACCTACACCTGGTCCAACAGCGCAACAACTGAAGACATTTCAGGTCTGGCGGCAGCAACGTTTACTGTTACTGTTGCGGATAATAATAACTGCACACAGACCGGTTCCGAAACCATTGCAGAGCCGGGTTCAATCGCAGTTACACTTTCAAAAACCGACATTACATGTTTTGGCTATGGTGATGGTGCGATTAATCTGACTGCCAGCGGTGGGACAGGCGCCTACACTTTCACCTGGTCCAACAGCGCAACGATCGAAGACATTTCAGGTCTTTCAGTCGGAATCTATACCGTTACCGTTGAAGACAATAATAACTGCACGCAGTCCGGTTCTGAAATAATATCTGAACCTGCTGAAGTTGTTGCCGGATTTTTGGTTAGTACCGACACCGTATTTATCAACATCAACGGCCAGGTTGATTTTACTAATACTTCAACCGGTGCGACAGGTTATTTATGGGATTTCGGTGACAGCGCTACCAGCGCTCTTACAAATCCGTCACATACGTACACTGACACAGGTGCTTTTACAGTAGTTCTTACGGCTTCTGATTCTAATAATTGTACCGGCTTTTATTCAATGCAGGTTGTGGCCGACTATCTTGTTTCAGTCGGTACGGCAGATCAAGGATTAATCCGCGCATACCTTGCCGGAGATAAATTACTGGTCATGTTCAAACTAAACCGCATGACCACCGCCTCAATTGAAATTCTGAACTTTACAGGGCAGGAAGTTTATCGTATTTCCTCCGTTGAAGTATTTAATACACGGACTCAAGTCAATCTGGAGGTGTTACCAAAAGGGGCATATCTTGTACGGATTGTTACGCCTGAAAATGTCATAGTGCATAAATTCTTATATTAGCACGGTTTTTAATAATATTCCTCGTACATTTGTGCGAATTATTTCGGTCATGAAAACATTCACCATTTATCTTTTACTTTTTATATTGGTTAGCAGCATGGTTTATGCGGGTGGTCCCCCTCCTCCGCCCGGTAATCCTCCTTGCTGGCCGCCAAATGCATGCGTTCCGATTGATAATGGTATTTTGATCCTGCTTTTTTCAGGGTTGATGTTCGGGGTTAAAAAAATATATGATTTTACCATCCGGAAAAACAGAGAATAATTTTGCATGTGGGATTCCTTTCCAACTCTCTTGCGCTTCGTACGGAACTGCCAAAGTATAAACCGCTGATTAAATTCCTGTCTATTTTTTCATTCCTGTATCTTTCTTGGTATCTCGCATACGAATTTTACCTGCATCCTTTTGGTCAGCCGGATGAAGCGGTATTATCCAATTCCGCAATAATCTCGGCAGGAATCCTGAAATTACTCGGTTTTGACATTGAGACGGGCAGGGAGTACGGGTGGTATTTTATTGCGGCTGACGGAGGTAGCCCTATATGGGTGGCGGAACAATGCAACGGATTGAAATTGTTTGTACTTTTTACGTTGTTTATTATCGCTTTTCCCGGAAAAATCATAACGAAATTTATTTTTATTCCCATCGGAGTTATAACTATTCATTTTCTTAACTGCATCCGTATTGTTGTGCTGGTCATCATTGCCCGGTACGCTCCCGGCTGGATGGAATTCAACCATACCTATACTTTCACCTTGCTGGTGTACGCATATATTTTCTTTCTTTGGTATATATGGGTAAAACACTATTCACTTTACCGGAAACCGGACATCCGATAATATTTGCGTTACGGAATGACTAAACTGCAGAAATATTCAGTTCTTACCGGATTAATCACTATCCTGATTGGTGCCGGTTTTACAAAGGAATTTATTTTTAAGGACATCAATGCGAAAACCGGTTATACGGGGAATCCGGAGTACTCTGATAAAACACATAATAACCCTGCAGATTTTTTTAATTTTATCATCACGGACAACAGTTACACCTTTAAATGGGTATTTACCGCCCTGTTTATTCTTTTGTTCCTTGCATTGTCCGGATTAATTTTGTTCCTGATTACAGGTGAAAAAAGATATATATTTTTCCTGGCGGGATTTTATTGCATTTTTATTTTTATTGCCGGGGTACTTGTCTTAACAGGTCTTTTTTCGGGATATTACCGGATCTTTTATAAACCCACCCATGCCTTGATTGAAGTTCTCCAGTCACCGGTACCGGTTTTGATTTTTATTCTATTATTTTTTTCAACAGGAAAAGCCGGTCAACGGGAAATATCCCGAACCCACCGTGGTTAGGGATAAAACATCTATTTTTATCCCCGTTTTAATAAACCATTTATGAATAAAGACAAACAGATTTTCTCTTATATCCGCAGGGAAAATCACCGCCAGATGGAGGGAATTGAACTGATCGCGTCCGAAAATTTTGTCAGTAACCAGGTAATGAAAGCGATGGGAACATGTCTTACGAATAAATATGCGGAGGGATTACCGGGTAAAAGGTATTACGGTGGTTGTCAATATATTGATATGGTTGAACAGGCGGCCATCGACAGGGCCAAAGAACTATTCGGGGCGCAGTGGGTAAATGTACAGCCGCATTCTGGCGCGCAGGCGAATGCTGCCGTGATGCTTGCATGCCTGAAGCCCGGAGATACCATCCTTGGCTTTAACCTTTCGCATGGCGGACATCTGACGCATGGCTCACCGGTCAATTTTTCAGGTAAATTATACAGGGCAACATTCTATGGGGTGGAAAAGGAAACAGGCCGGATTAATTACGACCACCTCAATGAAACTACTCAGAAAGAAAAACCTAAACTTATCATTGCCGGTGCATCTGCATATTCCCGTGACTGGGATTATTCACGCATGCGACAGATTGCCGACAGTATCGGTGCGATCCTGATGGCTGATATTGCGCACCCGGCCGGGTTGATTGCCAAAAAACTACTCAATGATCCGTTTATGCATTGCCACATCATTACTACCACAACACATAAAACGCTAAGAGGTCCAAGGGGGGGTATGGTTCTGATGGGTAAGGATTTTCCTAACCCGTGGGGATTGACCACGCCCAAAGGCGAAGTGCGCATGATGTCTTCCTTGCTTGATTCTGCGGTATTTCCCGGAACACAGGGAGGGCCGCTGGAACATGTTATTGCCGCTAAAGCGGTTTCATTCGGGGAAGCATTGCGCGATTCATTCACCCTGTATGCAAGGCAGGTGATTTCAAACGCACAGGTATTGGCAAAAGAATTTGTTGCAAGAGGATATAATCTTATTTCGGGCGGCACCGATAATCACTGTATGCTGATTGATTTGCGGAATAAAAACCTTAGCGGTAAAGCAGCCGAAGATGCCCTTATTAAAGTGGATATTACCGTGAATAAAAACATGGTGCCTTTTGACGATAAATCGCCTTTTGTGACCTCCGGTATCCGCCTTGGCGCCTCTGCAATTACTACCAGGGGCTTGAAAGAGGAACAAATGCCGGTTATTGCAGATATGATTGATTCAATACTAAAAGAACCTGAAAACAATAAAAACATCCGATCAGTTAAAAAAGAAGTTAATAAGATGATGAAACAATACCTGTTGTTCAGTGAAGAATGGGAGGAGACAGTAAATAGCAGTAGGCAGTAGCAGTGGACAAATAACCGGCATTAATAGGCATTGATGGGCATTATTCGTATATTCGTCTTGACGGTAACCGTCAGGATTCCTATTTCGTAAATTGTGAAAAAAAACCTGATTATTGGAATAACGGATTGCGAAAAATGGGAAAATTATGCCGGTTGGATATCAGGCAATGACAGCAATATAAAACCCATATTGCTTACGTACCGGGAAAAAGCAACCATCCCTCCTGATAAATGTGATGGGTTAGTTCTTACCGGGGGGAAGGATGTTCATCCGAAATTTTATAACAAACCCGCTTATATCAAAATAAAGAAGCACAATATAAATGTTGATGAAAAACGGGATGAATTTGAAAGGAAAATTATTGATTTATTCCTGGAACAGGGAAAACCCATACTTGGTATTTGCAGGGGACTACAGTTACTTAATGTACATTTTGGCGGCATCTTAATTCCGGATCTGCCTGCCTTCCATAAAGAAGGCCATTCCAAAATTAACGGAAATGACAATTTACATAAAATAAAAATCAGTCATGGAACTTTGCTGTTTGATATTGCAGGGGTAACATCATCAACCGTAAACAGCGCTCACCACCAGGCGGCTGACGAAATTGCCAAAGAATTCACCCTATCAGCAATTTCAGAAAATGGTGTGGTTGAAGCGCTGGAATGGAAAAACCCACGGGGAAAATCCTGGCTCCTTGCAGTTCAGTGGCACCCGGAGAGGATGGGAGAAAAAGAAAATCCGTGCGCAAAAAATATTCGTATCGCATTTCTAAAAGAATGCAGAATTAATTATAACTCCTGAACCATTTGTTTTCTATGAAATCATGGCTTGAAATATCTTCAAAAAGCGATTTTTCCATACACAACCTTCCTTTTGGCATTTTCAGACACAAAAAATCCATTCCACATGCCGGAGTCGCTATTGGCGACTATGTGATTGATTTGTCTGTTCTTTTCGACCAGGGCAGTTTAAAGAAAGAAGGCATTAAGAAAAATGTTTTTGAAGCGGATGCTCTGAACGATTTTATTTCGCTCGGCAAAGATACAGGCCGCAAAGTAAGAAACCGCCTCATTGATTTATTCGGAAGCGATAATTCCGAATTGAGAGATAACATTGATTTGAAGGAAAAAACGCTTCATAAATTGAAGGATGTGACTATGCTGCTACCCGTAAAGCCGGGAAACTATACCGATTTTTATTCCTCTCTGGAGCATGCAACAAATGTCGGCTCCATGTTCCGCGATCCGGAAAATCCGCTTCTTCCGAACTGGAAATGGCTGCCGGTAGGGTATCATGGGCGCGCTTCGTCCATTGTCGTCTCTGGAACACCTATACAAAGACCAAAAGGACAGATAAAATTGTCAGAAAACGAACCACCGGTTTATGCACCTACAATGGCACTGGACTTCGAACTTGAAATGGCTTTCATAACTACAAACGGAAAACCGCTTGGACAAACAATCTTAATTGAAGAAGCGGAAGAATATATCTGGGGTATGGTGCTGTTCAATGACTGGTCGGCACGGGATATACAGAAGTGGGAATACCAGCCGCTGGGACCCTTCCTTGGAAAAAGTTTTGCATCATCGGTTTCTCCATGGGTTGTATTTATGGATGCACTTGAACCATTTCGTGTTGATGGTCCCGGGCAAAATCCACCCCCCCTTCCTTATCTCCGGTCAGCCGGAATGAATAATTATGATATTAACCTTGAGGTTTACCTGCAACCCAAGGGCGGTAAAGCAGTAAAAATCTGCGACACAAACTTCAAATATATGTATTGGAATATATGCCAGCAACTTGCGCACCAATCATCTAACGGCTGTAATATTATGGCAGGAGATATTTACGCTTCCGGCACAATCAGCGGTCCGACTTCCGACTCATATGGTTCAATGCTTGAATTAACATGGAATGGAACTATGCCGTTTATTTTACCTGATGGTTTGGAAAGAAAATTTATTGACGATGGTGATACAGTTATCATTAAGGGGTATGCCGGAAAAAATGGGATAAAGATTAGTTTTGGCGAAGTTGAGACAACCGTATTACCGGCTATACTTTAATACGATACATTTTGCGACACACAATTTGTGTAACACATTTTGTATAATTTTATTCTGCACTTCATGTACAGTCATTACTTCATCACCGGTACCAGCCGCGGCATTGGCAAAGCAATTGCAGAATTATTATTGAAGGATAAATATAATAAGGTTACCGGGTTTTCCCGAAATAATTCTATTGAACATTCCAATTACAGACACATCTTCATTGATCTATCTGATGTAAACGCGGTTAAAAAAATAGTATTCCCGGATTTAAAGAATGGTGCCGGTAAAAAAATTGTTTTGATTAATAATTCCGCTGTCCTTGGTCCGGTCGGTCGGCTTGGCAGGCAAACTGATGAGAACATCATAACTAACCTGACGGTAAACCTTACCGCCCCCCTCATGCTTTCTAATAAGTTTATTCAAAAATACAGGGATAACCCCGGCAGGAATAAAATCATCGTTAACATTAGTTCAGGTGCCGGTCGCCAGCCCATTGACGCATGGAGCATGTATTGTATATCAAAAGCGGGAATGGATATGATGAGCCGCGTTATTGAGGAAGAACAAAAGCACGGTTTTAAATATCCCTTCCGTATATATTCAATCGCACCCGGAATTGTTGAAACCGACATGCAGGAAGAAATCAGAAAAATTAATCCGGCCGAATTCAGCCGCGTGCATGAATTTATTGAATGGAAGAAAAAAGGACTGCTGAAAAGTCCCGCAGAATCAGCAAGGGAGATTATTGCTCTTATCAATTCCCGGAAAAAGGATATTTTGGTGCAACTGTAACAACACCACTGAAGCATCATGGTACAAAATAATCATGAGAATTTCAACTTTATTCTGATTATTTCCGGCAATTTCTTCAGGATTTCGAAAACACATTATTTTTTATTTTTTTTACTATTTTTCCATATTTATGGAGTTTATGTTTATGGACAGGATCCCGGATGGCAGGAACGTATTGAATTCCTGAAAAAAAAATACCCCTTGGCCGGTAATGACAGTAACCGCGCAAATATTAATAATGATTTGGGTGCATTGTTGATTGAGACAGGTTCTTATGATACCGCACTGGTTTACCTGCGTAAAGCGCTGACTCTTGCGCAAAACTGCGGGTATAACAGCAGAATCGGTATTTATTACACCAACATTGGGAATGCTTTTTATTATAAGGGCGATTACGATACTGCCCTTTATTACCATGTAAGAGGACTCAATCAGAAAATAAAATCCGGTAACAAAAAGGATCTTGGCATAAGTTATCAGAACATAGGGCTTATTTATGAATTCTGGGGACAGTACGGAAGAGCACTTGAGTACTACATCAAGTCACTGGAAAATGCAGAAGCAATCAATGATTCACATGGGGTGGCAATGGGAATGATGAACATCGGATTAATTTATGAATCGCTTGAGAATTACCCGCGTGCCATGGAATATCTTAACCGGGGCGACACTATTTTCAGGTTGATCGGCAACGACCGAGGTGTAGGTTTGTGCCTGATGAACAAGGGAAACCTGTTAAAGAAACTTGAAGAATATGACAAGGCATTAACGTGCTTTGAAGAGGCCTTCCCCCTTTTTGAGAAAAGCGGGGACAGGTATGCAGTTCTTCATTGTTTTAATAATGCAGGTGAAATTTATAAGTACACGGGCAGGTATGAAAAGGCGATTGAATATTACAGTAAAGCATTAGAAGGTTTAACGGATTTAGGTGAGAAATTCGGCTCTTCAGCATGTTATCACAACATTGGCGAGACATACGGTTTAATGGGAAACTATTCACGGGCGCATGAATTTTTTGAAAAGTCCCTTTCCATAACCAAAGAGATAAATTTTAAAGATCTTGAAAAGGAAACATATAAAATCAGGGCCGAAATCTATGCCCGCCAAAAGAATTTCAGAAGGGCATTGGATTGTTATCAAACCTATTCTGCGATAAAAGATAGTATGTTGAATGAACAAACATCGCGGCAGATCACAGAAATGCAAACCAAATACGAAACTGAAAAAAAAGAAAAGGAAATAAAGTTGCAAAAAGCCGAAATTGAGAAAAAAGAGGCCGTTATCCGCCAGCAGAATATTCAAAGGATAGCGCTGGGAGTTGGTATTCTGCTCATGATAGTATTGGCAATGATCATTTACCTGGCATACCGGGGTAAACAAAAGGCAAATGTCATCATTACTGCTCAAAAGAAGGAGGTGGAATTCCAAAAGAAACTGATAGAAGAAAAAAACCTGAATATAACGGAAAGCATAGAATATGCCGGATATATTCAGAAAGCGGTTTTACCGGCAGATGAGGAGTTCAGCCGGTTATTTCCTGAATCATTTATTCTGTTCCGGCCGAGGGATATTGTAAGCGGAGATTTTTATTACCTCACCCCCCTTCCCCCCTCTCCTGAAAGAGAGGGGGGTGTTCTACTCTGTATTGCCGACTGCACCGGACATGGCGTACCTGGTGCCTTTATGAGCATGCTTTGCACGGCACTCCTCAATGAAGCGGTGAACGACAAGGGAATTACGGAACCTGATAAAATATTTGAGGATGTCAGATCCGGGATCATAGCCGCATTAAAACAGAAAGGCAGAAGGGGAGAAGCAAAAGACGGCATGGATGCGGTTTTAATCAGTTTACAGTTTGCAATGGGCAATGGGCAAGATAACTCCCATACTAGTATTGATACGGTACCGGATGCTCAATGCAGGTTGGCATGTGCTAACAATCCTGTTTACATTGTGGGAAATGGAAAACTGCGGGAAATCAAACCCGACCGCTTTCCTGTTGGGGTTTACGAAGGGGAGATTAGCCCGTTCACGCTGCAAAAAACAACACTCAATCCTGGTGATATGCTGTACGCCATCACCGATGGCTTTGAAGACCAGTTGGGCGGTGAAAAGGGAAAAAAATTCAAGTCGGGCAGGTTAAGGGAATTACTTGCAGCAACTGCTGCAAAACCGGTTGATGAACAAAAACAAATTCTTGAAACAACACTGTTGGAATGGAAAGGAAGCGGGGAACAAACAGACGATGTGACAATTGTAGGAATACGTATATAAAGTAACCCCTGAAACAAATTCACTTCCTCACCACCACATTTATTCCTGACTCACCTCCTGCAGAAAATATTTGTAGCCGGTAAATCCCTTCGGGGAGGTCGCCAATGTAAAGTTGGTTAAACCCAGTCAGGGTTCGTTTCACTTCCTGTCCTATGACATTCAGCAGGAGGATTTCTTCAATGTCTGATCCGGTTCCTATCAATTGAATAATCAGATAATCTTTTGCCGGATTCGGGTAGATAAGTATTGCGGATTGCGTCCCGATAGTTATCGGGATGAAAATTGCGGATTGGAAAACCAGGAAATCCACAAAAACGCTGTCGCTTTCGCTGCAACCATTCCCATCTGTGACCGTGACATAATACCAATTAGAAGTCAAATTGCTGATGATGCTGGTACTACCACCATTGCTCCATGCATAGGTTAACGTTCCGGTTCCCCCGCTTGCATACACGCTTGCAGATCCATCCTGACAAGTCGAATCCGCGCAACTTGCTTTTGTAGATGTAATAGAATCCACCTGCAGGAGAGAAGGTTCACTGATTATTGTAATTCCCGAAAAACTGCACCCATTTGAGTCCGTAAGTGTTATTGTATATGTTCCTGGGCATAAGCCGGTGCATGAAGCAGCCATACATGGCGGAATCCCTGACCAGATATATGTATAAGGAGGGGTTCCACCGCCTGCGCTTGCCTGTACAGTCCCGTCACATAGTCCGAAGCATGAAACATTAGTTGCTGACGGATTTGCAATTACCGAAAAAAGTGGTTCAGTAACCGTAAATGAATCGATAGCAGCACAGGCAGTTGAATCGGTGATTGTTATTGAGTAAGTTCCAGCGACAAGATTTGTAATATCTTCTGTGTTGTCCCCGTTGTTCCAAAAATAGGTTAATCCGCCAACACCCCCCCCTGTTGAAATAAGGATGAACCCTGTGCTGTCTCCGTTACAGGCAACATCGCCTATGGTATCAGGGGTTATTGTAATTGCAGGCGGCTCGGTAATTGTTGCAGCAAAATAGATCGTATCATAACAAAGAGTATCGGTTATAGTTACCGAATATGTACCGGAATCCAACAAGTAAATGTCTTCGGAAACCGCCCCTGTATTCCATAAAAATTTATTGCTGCCGCTTCCTCCTGTTACCGTTACATCAATAGCGCCATCCGACATGCCATTGCAACTCACATCAAATACCGTTGACACTTCATTAAGCATGGCAGATTCGGTGACGAAAACCGGGGTTGAAACAGCAGTGCAACCAGCACTGTCGGTTATCGTAACGGAATAAGCATCTGCCGAAAGCCCGCTTACATCTTCCACCGAATCAAGATTACTCCATGAGAAGGAGAAATTTCCAATACCCCCCCCTGGAGTGATAAGAATAAACCCGGTGTTGTCGCCATTACAAATAACATTCTCAACAGAATCAATTAAAACGGATATGACAAAAGGTTCGGTAATTGTTGTCGAATCCGCAAGGGTACAGCCGTTTCCATCGGTAATAGTAACCGAATAAACGGCAGCATTACGGTTTTCAACATCTTCGGTAGGACAACCGCAACTCCACAAATAAGTATAACCTGGTGTCCCACCGTTAACGGTGATATAAGCAGCACCATCGGTTCCACCGTTGCAGGTAACATTTTTAACTGAATCAAATGTCAGCGATAAAAGAGACGGTTCTCCAATAGTATCGGATAGAGCAACGGTATCAGCGCAAACTGTATCCGTGATGGTTACGAAAAAAATTCCTGCCGGTAACCCTGTCACATCTTCGGTTGTTGAACTATCCGGCCATAAAAAAGTCAGGTAGGGACTCCCGCCTGTTAAAATCAGGTCAACAGTACCATTGCTGTCACCAAAGCACAATGCATCAGTTATGGCAAAGACCGCGTTGAGTGTATCAGGTTCATTAACGCTGATGGTACTGATTATGGTATCGGTGCAGAGAGTGTCCGTAACGGTTACACTATAATTACCCATGGCAAGTCCTGAAATATATCCGGTACTGTCTCCGGTTGACCAGAGAATACCAAATACCCCGCTTCCGTCCGATACTGAAATATTTATTGCACCGTCACTGCCGCCATTGCAGGTGACACCGGTAACCGAATCGGAAATTGAGAACAATGAAGGTTGTGCGATGAAAACCGTATCGTAGACAAAACATCCCACGCTGTCGGTAATTCCGTATATGTAATACCCGGCAGTCAGACCGCTTACTGTTTGAGTGGAATCTCCGGTAACCCATTGATAAGAAAACGGAGGGACTCCCAATACCGGGTAAACCGCGGCAATGCCGTTGCTGTCCCCGAAACATGTTACATTGGTCTGCGAGGTTGAATCATCAAATCCTCCGCAATCAAAATATTTTGCGAAGAATAAATCAGTATTACCCAATGAGGTAAGATTAGTAACCCCCCCCATAGGGTCGAAATCAACACTATTCTGAAAGTTACCGGTAAGATAAATGTAACCCGCGCTGTCTAAAGAAACCAGATTTCCCCTTTCGCTGCCTGCAGAACCCATGCTTTTTGCCCATTGCAGGTTCCCATCCGTATCATACCGTGCCAAAAATATGTCGCTGAGCCCGGAATATGATAAGGTTAAACTGCCAGGTCCGGGATCAAAATCAGCAGTGCCGTTAAAATATCCTGAAAGAAATATATCACCGGCAGGAGTTACAGCAATTGACCGTCCTACGTCCGTACTTGCTGAACCGATTCCTTTAGCCCAGAGATAATTTCCGTCAGGATCGTATTTGGCGAAAAAAATGTCGTTGCCACCCATGGTCAGTATGGTTGCAGATCCTGACCCCGGGTCGAAGTCGGCAGTTGAAAGGAAATTACCGGTCAGGTAAACATTTTGCAGGGTATCAACTGCGATTGAATATGATTGGTCAGGACCCGTTGAACCGATTCCTTTAGCCCACAAATAATTTCCGCTGCTGTCGAATTTTGCAAAGAAGATGTCGGCTCCGCCTGCGGAGGTCAGCAGTGCGGTATCAGGACCCGGATCAAATTCTGCAACTGAACTGAAAGTGCCGGTTACATAAACATTACCGGAATCATCAAGGGAGAGATATTGGCCATAGTCGCCCTGAAGTCCTCCCATACCCTTTGCCCACATGTAATTTCCATCGGGATCATATTTTGCGATGAAAATATCGTCATTGCCGGCAGGAGGAAGTTTTGCAACACCGGGTCCCGGATCAAAGTCAACGCTGTCGCGGTAATTACCTGTTAAATAAATGTTGCCTGCATCGTCAATCGCAATGCAATAACTTCTGTCGAGGTACAACCCGCCAACAATTTTTGCCCAGAGATAGTTCCCGGCAGGGCCATATTTTGCAAAATAGAAATCGGCTGAACCCGCGGCAGTGAAATTGGCGGTGGCTGGTGTATCCGGATCGAAATCGAGAGTGCCGCTGAAAGCGCCCGTGATGTAAACATTTCCTGACGCATCAGTTGCAACCGCATAACTTTCATCAGGACCTGTGTTGCCTATTCCTTTTGCCCAGAGAAAGTTGCCGCCTGCGTCATATTTTGCAAAATAAATATCAAACAAACCGGAAGAATTGAGAATAGTCGTACCAGTCGAATCAGGATTAAAATCCACCGTATCCTGGAACTGGCCTGTTATGTAAACATTGCCTGCCTGATCGGTTGCAATAAAATTACCGTAATCCAACCCGGTTCGTCCTGCGCTGTGAGCCCACTGGAGGGAAGGTTGTGCAGCCCCCCTCTGTCCCCCCCAGGGGGGGAGGAGGAAAAGGGATAAGGCAGCAAGAAGCAGAGACAGAACGCAGTGAAATAACGGAGACAAGCCCGGTGAACCTAGTGTTGCTTGTAAATTGCGGAAAACAGGGTAGGAATTTTTCATGGTAATAATATTTCCCGCAAAGGTAAGATATTTAGCGAAGATTGTAACTGCTCAGATGGGTATCTGAAAATACAAAAATTCATGCCACCCCGATAGCAATCGGGGTCACAAAAGCACCAAAAAACACAAAAATATTTACTAAAATTTTGTGTTTTCGTGTTTTTATGGCAGAAAATTATGGGGGTGCTGAGTAACTGAAGATTTTACCTACTGCTTTTTCTCAAATTCTCCCTTGCCTTTGAAAATACGGCCGGTAAGATTACCGGGCTTTGCGTTGAAGTATACTTTCGGATTCTGGCTGGAGTTTATGATAAGTTCATCTTCTGTTTTTCCATTGAAGCACTGGACTACTATTGCCGTCATATTGTTTCCCTCAATGGTTAACTGCATCAGAGGTGAGCCGGATGGTTTGAAATCATCAATAAAGTCGGTGCTTGTCTGCATTACAACCTGGCTGAGGTACTGATCGGTTTTCATGGAGTCGGCAGGTGAACCGTCAATTCTCCAGACGCTGTCGGGGTTGGAAAGAGTAAAGCTGCTGTCGGCAGGATACCGGAAGGCAAGTTTTGTCAGGGAATTTTTTGTGCACCGGATGATGTTTTTGTTGCGCCATGAATTGAATTCCTGGTTGAAGGTCATAGGAAGAAAACCATTAACGGCATACGCTTCATCTTCACTGTAATTGCGCACAAATGTCGTTCCGCTTACATTCCCCCCCCCTTTGTTAAAACCCTGGAACTGGTTACCCGGGAACTGATTCTTTTGCTGGAAACTTAATTTCCCTATCACGAGATCGCAGGTGACCTTATCTCCTTCTTCAACAACCTTTATCCGTGTTCCAAGAGTATCATTCAACTGGTATTCCACCCATTTTTCCTTTGATTTGGATGCGAGCCGTTCCGGTTTGATGCGCGATAATTCCATCAGCAGGTTGGCAACGGAATTTATATCCGCCTCGGTGGTAAAATTATCCTTCTGCACCGTCCAGCCGGTTCCGCTTTTGGTAAATTTTATCTCTTTCTGCTTTTCTGATCTCGGGTAAAGGAGTATTGATTTGACTTTTGAAGTATCAATTTCCACCAATTCGGTTTTGAATGTTTTTTCTGTTTTCTTAGACCTGTAGAGTTTGGCAAATAGCAGAATGCCAACAAGCACTGAGAGTACGATGATCAGTATTTTGAGATTAAACTTCATAAATCTACGAAAAACGATCCCGATAACTATCGGGAGTACGAAAATACGAATTACGAATAATTTCCATCAATTTCAATCAATGCCTACCCATTCCATTTTGGAATTGGGCAATTTTAATTCGCAATTTTGACAATCCAAAATCCGAAATTTATCATTTGCCTATCAATGCCGGTTATTTACCCACTACCCCCTGCTACTTCCACTGCCACTGCTACTGCTAGTGCCTCCTCTAGTACTTCTCCTGCATTCTCCTTACCATCTGGTTTCGTTTTATTTGCATCCTGAAAATTCCGTAAACAATAATCAATATTATCGGTGAAAGGAAATTCGTATATTTCAGCAATGTTTTTGTTCCGTCTTCAATCTGTTCCAGCGGACGGGCGGAGATTCCTTTTGTGCGCAGGTCAATAAGACCGGTGTCATCCGACAGCCAGTCAATGCTGTTCACGAGCAAACTTACATTATCGGGTTGCAGGTTCTGGCCTTTGCCTTGTTCGCCATTTATTGCAAAATCACCGTCAGAGATCACAATCAGCCGCGCCTGTTTATCGCCACCCATTCTGCCCTGAACAACTGCGGCAACAGGCAGGTTTTTTACCGGGAAATCGGTTTCAACCCACCTTTTCTGTATTTCCATATAAAGAGGCGCTCTCTGCGATCCCGATTTATCTGAAGTGAAAGCAAGGGGCGAAAACTTCAATGAAGAGTCGCCTGAAAAGGCAAGAGGGCTCGCAAACTGCAATACCACCTGTTCCAGTCCTTTGGTCACCGGGTGATCGGCAAATTTCTGAATGACGGGCAGGAATGGGAAATTTACATTTGTTGCAAACCTGAAAAAACCCTGCTGCTGCTGTACGGTCACCGCCCCGCAACGGGTGTCAATGATAAAACTTTCTTCTACCGTAATTCCTTTTCCCGGCAGCCATGATTCCAGTCCGGTATTTACAGCGCTGCCGTAGAGGTTTTGAAAATCTGCAGTGACCCGGTTAATGGCTATGAGGAGATTCCCCCCCCTTGCGA
The DNA here is from genome assembly GCA_016193485.1 of Bacteroidota bacterium. GTDB lineage: Bacteria > Bacteroidota > Bacteroidia > JACPRZ01 > JACPRZ01 > JACPRZ01. The sequence continues at coordinate 223,135 of JACPRZ010000043.1, forward strand.
GAAATTCATCGAGTCGCTGCAGATGAGTGTAAGGGAAGGAATCTTTCGGTGCAATTATGGCGATTGTTTTATATTTTTCCGGGATCGGTACCGTATCGTTCAGTTGAATTTCTTCTACTTCGTACAAAACCTCCAGGGCGGCATTTGCCTGGAAGAGCATTCCGGTTGACGGCTCGCCATGCCCCTGCAGAAATCCGATAGATGGTTTCTCGGAAACGGATATTTTCTTGATGCTTGTTGAAAGAGCGTATTCCACTGCGCCTCCCGGCTGGACAAAAGGTATGACTTCTTTTTTATCGCCTTTTTTTATGACCGCACCGAGGTATGCTTTCTGCTGCTTCATCTCGTCTTTTTCGCGTACGCTGATCACAACCGGCTGAATTCCTTCCTGCATCGCTTCATTTTCTTTTGTCTCATCTTCATTCGGACTTATGAATTCGTACACCACATTTCCGCCTGAAAGGTTTGAATATTCCACTAACAGTTCTTTGAACTCCCGTCTTGCACGGGCTATATCGGGAGGAAGTTCTTCGGAAAAATAGGCCTTAACCGTAACCGGCTCTTCCAGGTTTTTCAGGATATCGTGAGTCGCTTTGCTGAGGGTATAGCGGTTATCTTCGGTGAGATCAAGGCGCACGAAAAATTCATCCGAAACAAAATTGAGCAACACAAGAATTCCGAGAACAAGAATAATTGCAGTAGTATAAGCGTTACGCGTTTTCATTATTCAATTTTCAATATTGCGTTTTACCAGCGACATTTCGGCAAGATAAAGACCGCCAACGATAATGGATAAAAAGTAAATAATGTCTTTTGTATCTATTACTCCCCGTGATACCCCGTCAAAATGAACCGATAAACTCAGGAAATTGAGAATATCACCGATGACACCCGTAAAATTATTGGCGAGCACATCAAAGATGATATGGAAGAAGAGCCCGATAAAAAGGGCAAGAAGAAAGGCGACAATCTGGTTATTGGTAATGCTGCTGGCGAAAATACCTATTGCGGCATAGGCCCCGCTCATCAGGATAAGAGCAAGATATCCCCCCAAAACCCCCCCTTGATCAAGGTTTCCGAGTTTTGAAAGAGTGATGATATAGGGAAGGGTAAAGATCAGCGCAATAAAGATGAGGAGAACCGTTGCCAGAAATTTCCCGATAACGATTTGCCTGTCGGTAACCGGTTTGGTGAGCAGCCATTCGATGGTCCCGGTTTTCTTTTCTTCGGCAATGAGTTTCATTGTGATTGCAGGGATGAAAAAGAAAAGAGTCCAGTAAGCAATTCCGAAAAAGGACTGCAAACTTGCCTGTCCCACCAGGAATACATCAGCGCCATAAAGCCATGTGAAAAACCCGCTGAAGCCGAGAAATATGATCAACATTACGTATGCAATCAGCGAGTCAAAAAAGGATTGTAATTCCCGTTTGGTTATTATCCAAATTAGTTTCATAATTCAGGTTTCGGGTTCTTATTATTTCATTTTGATATTAATTACTGGCATTCATAGGCATTTATAGGCATTCATGGGTATTAATAGGCATTATTCGTAAATTCGTACTTATTCGTATTTCGCTGATTTTAATTCATAGTCAGGTTCCTGAACACATCCTCTAACTTTGTCTCAAACGGTATCATCTCTGTAAGCGCCCATCCCTTATCCATGCACATTTTGAAAATATCGCGTTTTGCCGACATACCGGGCCGGGTTTGAATTTCAAAGCGGTTCAGTTGGCGATCGGTAAAATCAACCAGACCCACGCTCGGAAGGTTTTGCAGTGCAGTAAAAACCGCATTGGGTTCCCCGTCTTCAATTTTTACATGGAGGATTTCCTGACCTGTGGCTTGTTTGCGAAGGGTATCGGATGTACCGTCTGCAACAATTTTTCCTTTGTTGATTATAAGAATCCTATCGCAGGTGGCTTCAACTTCAGGCAATATGTGAGTGCTTAGGATTACTGTTTTTTCTTTACCAAGTTCGCGTATCAGTTTCCGTATTTCTATGATTTGGTTGGGATCCAGACCTGAGGTCGGTTCATCCATTACGAGCACTTCAGGATTATGGATCATCGCCTGGGCAAGGCCTACGCGCTGCCGGAATCCTTTTGAGAGTTCTCCTATTTTTTTATGCTTTTCTTCATTGAGCCCGCAAATGCGAACCATTGTGCGCACCCTGTCGCCTGTCTGATTTTTGGGTACACCGAGCAGCCCGGCACAAAATTCAAGGTAATCAAGCACAGGCATTTCAAGGTAGAGCGGGTTATTTTCAGGAAGGTAGCCGATATGTTTTTTTACTTCATTGGGATTATCCGCAACCGGAATTCCGCCAACCGTTACCCTGCCGCCATTAGGGGAAAAATAATTGGTGATGATCTTCATCATCGTGGTTTTTCCCGCCCCGTTTGGTCCGAGAAAACCGAGGATCTCACCGGTTTTTACCGAGAAAGAAATATCATCCACCGCCTTTTGCGGGCCGAACTTCTTGGTTACGTTTTCGACTATAATATCCATAAAGAAAATTTCGGATTGCGGATTGTCAAAATTTCGGATTTAATGAAATTCCACTCCGCAATTTAAAATTCGCAATTCGCAATATTTTTCGGGTGCAAAGATATTTTAAAAAAGCAGATCGCAAAATCTTAAAAAATGTTAAAAGGGAAATAGAGAGTTTTCACGAAGCATCACGTATTTAGTCGTCTTTCAAAGAATTAAAAATCACCTGATACACTCTGCTTTTCAGTTCTTCAATATTTTCTTCGGTCATGCCTTTGGTTTCAATGACCTTGTGCACGATAATCCGCGATATGCCGGGGCCACCGTGATTTTTCACATTTTCATTATGAGGAATGATTTTCCAGTTGTTCAGAAAAGTAACCGGAACTATGGGTGCCTGCTTGTCAACGGCAAGTTTGAATGCTCCGTTTTTGAACGGGTTCAGGACCGGTGCGTTTTTAGGGATTTTCCCCTCGGGAAAAAGGACGACCGAATGCCCTTTGTCAATTTCTTTTCCGATCAGCATGTATGCCTTATGGGAACCCATGATGCTTTGCCGGTCAACGAGGGTGTTCATCTTTTTAAAGAAAATACTAAAGAACGGTACTTTGCCGAGTTCGCTTTTACCCATAAAAATGAAATAAAAGGGAATGACAACGTAACAAACAACTATATCAAGGTAGGAGGAGTGATTGGGACAGAAGATATGGACCCGGTCTTTCTTCAATGGTTCTTCATAGGTGATCCTGTACCTGATACCGGCTGCAAACAACATGCTTTTTACAATTACCCGGCAGATAAAAAAAGCCGATGGCCAGGGACCTTCACGAAGAAAGATGATATATAAAAACGGATAGAAAAAGATGAGGAGAATGCAAAAAACCAGGAGGAAGTAAATTCGCCACAAGATGCGGAAGGGAAACAAAACCCGGTTCATTGATGAAATAAAAAGATGCAAATATACGAAGGAAGGAAGATGCCTGCCCTGTATCAATCGGCAATGACTAACCTGCTTACAGATACCACTTCTTCTGAAATTACTTTAATGAAATAGATTCCGGGCTGTAATTCTGCACAACCGATTGTTATTGATTGGTTATTCATGATTACGTTCTTCACCTCTCGTCCCATCATGTCAAATATTTTGCATGTTACATTTTGCATTTTGTATTTTGAAATTGATATTGTGATATTATCATTAGCAGGGTTTGGATATATTCTCACTGCAAGGTTGCTGCCCCCCTCTAAACTCTTTTCTTCAACCGGTGTTATAATTGTTTTCTCAAACTTAAACACCCCCCCCGCAACCCCTGCAATGTATCCGGTCACCCCTCCCCATCCGTCATTTACTGCTGAAACACCGTATAAAGTGCGGTTGTCGCCAATAGAATACCTGCCCCAGTTCAAGCCGGCATCAACGCTCATGTAAACAATGCCATCGGAACCAACGGCAATAACCGAATCGGCAGTTATTGATGCAATGGTTGTGAATGAAGATATAATTCCGCTGAAAACAGTTGTCCAGGTTACCCCGCCATCGGAAGTCATGATGATTGTTCCATCTGCACCGGCTGCGTATCCTGTGAGGTTGTTTCCAAAGTAAATTGAACTGAGGTCAACGGTTACATTGCTTACGAGCGTGTCCCATGAAAATCCGTCATATTTCAGGATCAGCCCGCTATTGCCAACGATGTAGGTGAAAAGTCCATATGTATAAACCGCATTCAAATCAACGGTGATGCCAAGGTTAACGGAAGCCCAGTTTGTACCGTTATATTGCAGGATTGTTCCATTGACTCCAACTGCAAATCCGTAGTTCAGTGAAGAGAGGTAAACATTGTAAAGCGCATAAGAAACCCCTGTTACAAAATTTGACCACGACACTCCCCCGTCATAAGAAACTGAGATGAATCCATTATCGCCAACCACATAGCCGGCATTGCCAATCAGGTAAATACCCCACAGCGGAACACCTGCATTTACATAACCGGTTGTCCATGTTCCCCCCCCATCATTTGTAATCAAAATATTTCCATCGCTCATAGCCGCACAACCGTAATATCCTGAAATAAATGATACACTGTTTATGGTGTTATTAGTTCCTGTATTTAAAGTTGTTGCAGGGAAAATCTGCTCAATGAGAATGTAATCTGTATAGGTGATTGTTGTACTGCAACCGGTGTTGTTGGTAACGGTTAGTGCAATATCGTACCATCCTTTGGTTATGTAGGTATGCACCGGATTCACAGCAGTTGATTGGTTCCCATCGCCAAAATCCCATAGGTAATTTGTAATGTTTGCGGTGCTTCCCGTATAGGTGAAATATGTTGTACCGGGATCATCGGGCAGGTATTGCACTGTGGGATATGCGGAAAAACTTACACTTGACGGTTCAACAGAGACAGTAACATTATCCCATCCCTGGCAGCCGGCTGCATCGGTGCCGTAAACAGTATAAGTTGTGGTATATGCTGGAGAAGCCGAAGGGCTCTGGCAATTGGTGCAACTCAACCCATAAGAGGGATACCATTGATATAATACCCCTCCCGAAGCATTCAATGTGGCGCTTTGTCCACCGCAAATACTCACATCGCTTCCTGCACTTACAAGCGGTAACGTGTTAACAGTAATACTCACAGGTGCGGAAGTTCCGGTGCCGCAGCCATTGTTTACGGTAACGGTATTATTCCCTCCCTGGTAGACATATTGCCCGCATCCGTTTGCACCGTTTGACCACTGGTACTGAATGTAATTACAGGTCGTATATAAGTAAACGCTTTCACCCTGGCAGAGCACACTATCATTGTAAAGCATGTTTATAACAGGAACAGGATTGGTATCAAGAACTGCAAGAATCAATGAATAGGGAGCGCTGCCGGTGCAACTGTTATTATCGGTGACGGTTATGTTGTAATTACCGGCTGTTGTTGCATTAATGCTCTGCGTTGTTTCACCCGAGGACCACAAATAACTGATTATGTTTGTTCCATTGGCGGTAATTGTCAATGAACTCCCGTCACAAATTGTGGAATACCCGGTTGGAGAAATAGAAATATCCGGTCCAACCGTAACAGTTACTGTATCGCTTGTTCCCCAGCAGTCGTTTGCATCCTGCACCCAGCAGAAATAATCTCCTGCAGAAGTAACGAGAATTGAGGGCAACGATGTTCCGGTTTGCTGCCAATAATAATATGTATAACCGTTAGGTGCGGTAAGTGTAACATTCTGTCCCTGGCATAATGTTGTGGAACCGCTTTGTGTCAATGTTGGATTTGGTTTGGGGTATTCAGTAACGGAAATTGGCAGCGAAGAATATGAACCACATATATCGGTGACAGTAACGGTGAATACTCCTGAAGATGTGATATAATTCCATTGGGTGGTAATACTGTTTGACCACTGGTAAGTGTTAAACCCTGCTGGCGCTTCAAGCCATACATAGCCGCCATCGCAGAATGAAGTATCGCCATAGACAAATATTTGCGGAGTGATGTTCGTATCTTTAACTGTAAGATTAACCGGTGAAGAAACCATGCTGCAGTTAATTCCATCAGTGGCAGTGACGGTATAGGTTCCCGTTAAAGTTACATTGATATTTTGTCCGGTTGAACCGTCCGACCATTGGTACATGATGAATCCGCCAGATGCGGAAAGAGTAATTATTTCTCCCTCGCAAACGGTAGCGGAAGGGGCAACAGTTACGGTAACATTGCTTTTTATTCCGACATAAACATACTGCGACTGTCCCCAGCAACCTGCTGAGTTGGTAACCCAAACATAGTACCATCCGGCTTGGGCAACTGTTATGCTTTGTGTTGTTTCGCCTGTATTCCATGAGTAATCGGTATATCCGCTGCCGGCATCCAATATTGTTGTATTTCCCTGGCAGATGGTATCACCGGGGGGGATGATTGAAGGAGATGGGATGGGAGCAACATTAACAACAACAGTGTCTTTTGCTGTACACTGATTGCTGTTTGTTACCGTAACTATGTAACTTGTTGTATCGGATGGTGAGGCGTATGGTTGCTGGCAGGTTGTACAATTAAGTCCCGTTGCAGGCGACCATGAATAGGCATTCCCCCCCGTTGCATAAAGGTAAACACCGCTTCCTGCGCAGATTGTTTTATCGGTACCACCATTTGCCTGCGGCAGAGTGTTAACAACAACTTGTTTGGTAATTGTATCACTTACACTGCTTCCAGATGCTATAAGAGTAACATTGTACACCCCGGAGTTTGTAAACAAATGTTTTGGATTTTGAAGTGTTGAACTATTAGCGCTGCCGGAGGCGGTATCTCCGAAATTCCAGTTCCATGAGGTTACCGTATCATTTCCGGAGGATAAATCGGTGAACTGCGTACTGTCGCCTTTACAAACAGTAGAGGAAGAAAAACCGGCATTGATATAAATTATGGGAGATGAAACTGTAATATAATTGATTTTAGTTAAGGTATCGCTACCTGCTGCATTTGAAACAATCAATGTTACATCATAAATACCGGTTGTATTGTATGCGGCTGAAGGATTCTGTGCAGTTGAACTGGACGGTGTTCCGCCCGGGAAGCTCCAGTTCCATGCCGTTGGAGCACCGGAAGAATTATCGGTAAATGTAACGGCCGTTCCTGCAGTGACAGTAGTGTCATCCGCAATGAAATCTGCAACAGGAGCCACAGCCGGAATATACTGATACATCAGTTTTGCAAGGCCTCCCCCATAAGTTCCCACCCAAACAATTCCGGGTTCAAATGCTAAAGAGTAAACCTCATTACTTGGTATGGAAGAATTTGAAGTGTTGTAAACGGTCCAGTTGATACTGTCTAAACTGGCCAGCCCCATATCGGTCCCAATCCATTTTACACCATCAGGGGCAACTCTTATACAGGTAACCGTATTAGATGGCAGCCCGGAATTAGAAGTGGTGAACACATTCCAGTTGCTTCCATCAAATTCTGCAAGCCCTCCCATGGTGCTTATCCATAAATGCCCGTTTTGGTCAAAGTCCAAGGCATTTAAATTATTACAATTATCACTGGGTAAACCGGAGTTTGATGTATTATAGATAGTCCAGGTTGTTCCGTCAAACTTTGCAACTCCCCCCCCATAAGTGGCAATCCACTTAGCGCCTGCATTATCAATGATAACGCAAAGAACAAAATTGGTCGGGATGGAAGAATTGGATGTATTAAACTGTGTCAGATTTCCTGCAGAATCAAGCTTGTAAAGACCTCCGCTATACGTTCCTATCCATTTGCTCAGCGAATCATCCACAACCACTGCGTAAACATTACTGATGCCATTAAGGTAAGTATTCCAGGAAGAACCATTAAACTTTGAAATGCCGCCAGCACCTGTAAAGCCATCATGGCCAAACCAGATATTTCCGAGTTTGTCAAATGCTTCTGTATACACATAGTTGTTTTTTAATCCGGAATTTCCGGAATTATAAATAGTCCAGTTTGTTGCACCATCAAATTTTGATATGCCTCCGTAATAGCTGCCACCGTTGTAATAGCCGGTAGCCAGCCATTTATTTCCCTGTGCATCAACTTCAATATCCCAGATGTTGTCATCAGAGATTCCCGAATTTGAAGTATTGAAAACCTCCCATGCGGGAGAAACCGCTATGTGGTTTGATTTTACCAATGTGTCACTTCCATTTGCATTCGAAACAATCAATGTTACATCATAAATACCGTAAGTATTGTAGGTGATTAAAGGGTTCTGCGAGGTTGAACTTGAAGGCGTTCCACCGGGGAAACTCCAGTTCCAGCTTGTTGGATTGTTTGTGGAAAGATCGGTGAATTGAACGGCTGCACCCGCTGTCACTGTTGAATCATTGACGGTAAAACCAGCTACAGGTGCGGAAGGAGGTGCCGTATTATTCAACGCTTGAATTTCAGCACTGTTCAAAGCACGGTTGTAAATTCTGATATCATCAATTAACCCGTTAAAATAAGTTACGGAAGGATTTCCGATATCCCAACCCATATATAATGAATTTGGCGAGGAAATATTAGTTGATACGTTTCCTGATCCGACTTGTACACCATCCAAATAAACAGTAACAATACCGGTATTACGTACTGTTATTAAATGATGCCACTGATTATCCCGAATATCCCCGGATGAACTGAATACCGTTGCCGAGCTGCCTGTTTGAAAAAAGAATTGTCCATCACTGAATAAACCGTGTATAAAACCATCAGAGGCACCCGACCTTGTTGACAGTATTTGTGGATAGGTTAATTGCGATAGGCCAGCTTTACACCATGTACTCAGCGTAAAATCTCCGGTTCCGAAATTTACAGGTGGTATGGAATCAACGAGAATGTAATCGTTTGAACCATCAAAATTATAGGCAGTGTTTGGGTTCCCAAATCTGTCGGGTGACAGTACCGAACCATTCACTGTCCCGTGATAATTATTCCCGCTTTCGTCATTAGCGTTTCCGTTGAAGGGGTAATGCGCGACAAGACCGGAATCAAGGTTAACTTGTGCATTTGTTGCTGAGAAGAAGTATGCAACAATAATTGCTGTGGTAAATATGTTTCTGGAGTTCATGGTAAATCGGTTAAAAGTTATTAAATCCGAACGGAGCAGACAAATTTTAATAATGAACAAAAAGCAAAGTTAAATAATTTTTTTGCAAATTGATGCAGTTTGAAAACCTATCCAGGTTTTTTCAGGAATTTATTTTTTTCTCCAGCATCTCCACTTTTCCAAGCATGTCATTGAAAAATCTGTTGCGCTGTTTTTCGGCTATGCCGCTGAGGAGATATGATGTTTTTTCAAGGTTATGTATCCAATTCTCCGTCTCGGTGCAGAACCGGGTGTCGCGGGTCACCAATGCATTGAAGGTGCGATGAGTCAGGTAAACCGTGCGCATATTTCCGGCTGCAACAAGGATGGTATTATTGGCTATGATGAAATCGCTGTAAAACAATTTAAAATTTTCCGGTTCCTGACGCGGCTGCAAGCCGTAAAAAAATTTCGCACCCGCTTCGGCCTGCTTTTGGATGTGTGAAATCATTTCCCGTAACTGCCCGCATAGCGCAAGTCCGTCCTCTTTCTTCTCCAGGAATCCCGATTCCCAGTAATATTCAACCTGCCTGACGGCTGTATGAACGGTCTCATCGGTCCATATTTCAACAGCCGGTATCTTGATGTACAATTCAGCCATTTTGCCTGCAAGGTCAATTAATGAGTTATCAATAAGGGAAGGAGTAAATTTTTTATCGGCTAATTCTCGAACGGAAAGAATGGATTTCATCCAGAAAAACATCTTGAAAGTGCAGAACAGTGGAAACTGGAAAAAGTGAAAGATGGGAATGTCTTTTGCCACAGTAATGATTTTCTTTTGTTCAAAACCGTTCACTTTTTGAAGGTCATCCATAAGCGATTGAAGATATAAACCGAATGATTGCGTTGTTGGTTCAAGGTAGCGGTAATGGAAAAAAGCGCCTTCACCCGTTGGGTTAAGAAATTGAGGTGTCACTTTGAAACGGTTGCAAAGGATCCGGAATTCATCTAAGGAAAGAGGCGTTTCACCCCTCATCCTCCGGTAAGCGCTGTCGTTGCTGATATTCAGCGCTTCGGCAACTTCGTCAACAAGGGATATGTTGCCGGGAATGGAACTTTTCAGCGTCTGAAAAAACTCCGATTGTGTATTATTTTCACCCATTATTATTATTTAAAACCTCCAATAGCGGTACTTATTTTTTGCAAAATTAGCAAAATCAACCACTTTTCTGGTAAAAAATGCAAAATCCCATCTAAGTTAATCTGTATGGCAGGTCGTTTTGCGATTTTTAATACTACACGGACATAATGCCCCATAATGCCGTTTGGTTACATATATGGTTTAGTATTACTTTTACGGTGAATATGATTAAAGTCATTCTGATACGGAGAATAGAAAATAGCATGAAAACTCTTTGTGCCTTCCTTAATATTACCGTACTTTTTATTCTCACATACTCTTTCGGATTTGCCCAAAAACAGGATACAATTATTATAAGCCCGAAAGTGGGTGCTGTCATCGATTCTGCAGAGAAAAAACAATACAGGATTTTCCCGTACTACCCTGACAAAAGTTTTATTTCCGCAGTATTTATTAAAAAATCCGACAGTATAATGATATTAAGAGCAAATTTCAAAGAGGATAGTACTGTTGAAAGAAAAATATTTATGAAGGAGTTGGAATGGATGCGGAGTATTATTGATGGAAATATTCCAAATAACATAAATATGGGAAACAGTAAAAGAAATATTCCGAAACCATTTGTAATAAATTTCGGATTGGGTGGAAGCAATGTTGGGATTTCCATTGGAGGTGATGTTTCATTTATCAGAGCAGAGAAGCAATTTTCAATCCGGTACCTCCATAATTTTGAAGCGGGTTATTTTCTTTTTCTGCATGATGAGTTTCCGGTCGAAAATGTCATGGATGTTGGTATTTTGTACGGTTGGCGCAAACAAGTAAAAGCAGTATCTTTTTCTATTGCAGGTGGTATTTCAATTGTCAGAGGCATTGAAAGAGGAGATTTCTTAAATTCTTGTACAGAATGTTTTTTTTATCAGGGGTATTATGAACCAGTGAAATATACGACAATCGGCATACCTTTAGATTGTCATTTCATTTATCACCCCAATTCATGGTTCATAGGGTATGGTCTTTCAGGATTTGGGAATTTGAATCTCAAAAAAAGTTTTAGCGGCATATTATTTTCCTTACAATTTGGAGACCTGACATAAAGAATAAACTATAAATAAACCGGATGGGACTGAGAAATGCCATGAAAATAAATACACTAACAGAATTCTTATATCTTTACCGTTGAAGCACATACACTTTTAAAATTAATAACATTATGAAAGCAAAATTATTGATATTATCAATTACCACATACAGCTATTTCAATATGTGTTTCCATAAGGCAGATGCACAACCGGTTATCACCTCCTTCTACCCAATTTCAGGTCCTGTCGGAACTTCTGTTACCATAAATGGTACAAACTTTAACACAACCCCCTCCAACAACATCGTTTTCTTTGGAGCGGTAAAAGTAGATGTATCAGGCGGAAGCACCACCTATCTTAATGTAATAGTACCCAGTGGCACAACTTACGGGTATATTTCTGTATGTGAGCTTACGTTGGGTTTAACAGCATACTCCTCACAACCGTTTATTGTAACCTTTCCATGTGGAGATACCATTAATACAAATTCTTTTGCTCCGAAAGTCGACTCTGCTACTGGGGGAAATCCTAGCAGTATTACCATAAGTGATTTGGATGGAGATGGAAAACCGGACATTGCCGTTGCGTGTTCAACTGCATTTTCGGTATCCGTTTTAAGAAACACTTGTACAACAGGAACTATCTCTTTCGATCCGAAAGTAGAATTCGCAACCGGAAGTAATCCTCAAAATGTTGCCACCGGGGATTTGGATGGAGACGGAAAACCAGACCTTGTCGTTGCGGATTATACTGACAATAAAATTTCCGTATTAAGGAATACCGGCACGAGCGGAATAATTTCCTTTGCAACAAAAGTAGATTTTGCAACCGGTACAATTCCTTACTGGGTTGCTATAGGGGATTTAGACGGAGACGGAAAACCAGACCTTGCCGTAGCGAATTTTTACGATAATACGATTTCCGTATTAAGAAATACAGGCGCCATTGGCACTATCTCTTTTGCTCCGAAAGAGGATTTTACAGCAGGAAGTAATCCCCAAAGCGTTACTATTGGCGATCTGGACGAAGATGGAAAACCGGATCTGGCAATAGCAAATTTTTATGGTAATACTGTTTCCGTGTTGAAAAATACAGGAAGCAGCGGAACTATTTCTTTTTCCGGGAAAGTGGATTTTATAACGGGAACAAATCCTTATAATCTTGCTATGGGTGATTTGGATGGTGACAGTAAACCTGATCTTACAACTGCAAACACTGGCGACAGTAAAGTTTCGGTATTGAGAAACACGAGCGCAACGGGAACTATATCTTTTACTGCAAAAGTGGATTTTACGACAGGACAAAATCCACTGTGTGTTTCATTAGGCGATTTAGATGGAGATGGAAAGCCAGACATCGCTACAGCGAATATTGCGTCCAACACAGTTTCAATACTCAAAAATAATAGTACTATAGGAATTATTTCTTTTGCTACAAGCGTGGATTTTACGACAGGACAATCTCCAACGAGTGTTTCATTAGGCGATTTAGATGGAGATGGAAAACCGGAAATATCAGTTACAAATGACTATCCTAGCTCAACATCAGTATTAAGGAATGTAATAGGCTTACCTGACGTACCCATAATTGCAGTAAACGGTACAACAACTTTTTGCCAGGGAGATTCGGTAGTTCTTTCTTCCTCTGCCGCTTACAGTTATCTTTGGAGCAATGGTGCAACAACCCAAAACGTTACTGTTTCAACATCCGGGAATTTTGCAGTAACTGTTACAAATGTAAAAGGATGTTCATCCGCTTCAACACCAACCAATGTTATTGTCAATCCATTACCGCCAACTCCAACCATTATATTGACAAACGACACAACCTTAATGTCTAATTTTACCACTGGTAATCAATGGTATTTGAACGATACTCTTGTTATTGGAGCGATTTCCCAGGCCTATGGAGTGACACAAAGTGGAAGTTATACAGTAGTGATAACCGATACAAACGGCTGTTCTGCTATTTCTATTCCGTATATTTTTACTTCAATGACAATAGCTGAATTATTTGTAAAAAATGACATGACAATTATTTATGACCCTAATAGCAGAATATTGCAGATTACAAGTAAAAAATCAAACATGAATAATATAGAGATGTTCAATTTGTACGGGGAAAAGATATATTCTGCAGATGTAAACAATAAGCAGGTAGCCATGATACTATATGCTCAACAACCGGGAATCTATTTTCTAAAAATTCAATCAGACCGGAAAATTTATCATGGGAAAATTATTATTCAATAACTTGCAACGCTATTGATAAATTAAGAAATTAAATTTATACATGCTTTGAATAACAATAAAATACTTTATATTTGTCATAAATTCATGAATGATGATTAAAAAACAACCAAACCTAAATTTATGAAAAGCCATACTTTATTTACGATCTCTGCTTTAATTATTATTTTTTGTAGCCAGTCCTTTCCAATAATGGCACAGAACAACCATATACTTGTTGTTCTTGATATTCCTACCAAAGGAATTCTTTATGACGATTACCAGATGGGAAACCTCATCCGCACCGAATTAGGCAAGACAGGCGCCTACCAGGTACTGAGTATTGCCGAAGCGGAACAGACCTTAAAAAAATCCGGAAAAGATTTTAAGGAATGTTACCATAAGTCCTGCCTCTTTGAAGCGGCAAAGGTCCTGAATGCCGCTAAAGTCCTATCAGGCAACATTGAACGGTTTGGCGAAAAAATTGTATTTGTACTGCAAATTATAGATGTAGCGTCCGGCAATCCTGAAAAATCAACTGTAGCGGAATTTTATAATGTACAGCAGTATGTTGAGCAGATGGCTGAAATAAGCGTGAAAAAATTGATGGGAATGCCTGTGGATAAATACATGGAGTCAACACTTGTTATTCCCCAATACCTGGTACTTCATACCTATAATAAAGTGCTGGCAAGAGGTCCCCGCATGGGTTTGACATATTTAACCGGCAACTACGGCAAACGCATGAGCGATTCGTACCGGACGGGGGGGTATAACATGATCCCGCTGATGTCGGTATTCGGTTACCAGTATGAAGAACAATATATGAGTTCGGGAGATGTGCAGGGACTTGTAAACTTTTTCGGATTTGCGGGCGGTATTGAGAGCGGGCTTTTTATTCCAGGGGTGGCAGTGATAACGGGATTACGGCTGCACCGCTCGGGATTGGAAATCGGTATCGGTCCTGCCGCATGGGTTTACAAGGGGACACGCGGTTTTTTTGATGTGGACGGCAAAGTAGATACGACAGCAACCGGCAAAGGAAGATGGTACAGTATTATTGACGACCCCGCAGGTTCGGATTATTATTATCAAAATCCTGATGTGTATCCCCTCAAAACCTTGCCTGACAGGCGCGGTGAAGTGAGAATGGATTTCAGTTTGCTCTATTCAATCGGGAAAACATTTCATTTCGGCAGCATTGATATACCTCTTAATATTATCATAATCACTACCCGGAAGGATTATATTATCAGCGCTGTTACGGGTTTTAATGTAAAACGAAAGTCAAGAAAAAGTGAAGATTAATTAAAAAAATCCGAAATACGAAATACGAAATACGAAAGAAATACGAAATACAAAAAAAATGCAAAATATAAAAATATAAACAAATCATACTATGAAAAACACTGAAAATAAAGATAAAATTTATGATTTAGAGGAAAGGACTTTTCAATTTGCACTTAGAGTAAGGAAATTTGTGAAGAAGATTCCCAAAACAATTGCCAATAGTGAAGATTCAAAGCAGTTGGTCCGTGCTTCCGGTTCTGTCGGCAGTAACTATATTGAAGCCAACGAATCGCTTGGGGGAAAAGATTTCGGGATGCACATAAAAATTTCCAGGAAAGAATCAAAAGAATCAAGATTTTTTCTCCGGCTTGTTGATACCGGTGATGATGGAATACTTGAAAAAGAAAAGACAATTTTAATTCAGGAAGCCACTGAACTAATGTTGATATTTGGTTCGATACTCAGGAAATCAAATGGCTGAACTGTTTAATTATTTGAATTTAAATATTAATTATTATTTCGTATTTCGGATTTTAATATTCGGATTTATTACCGGGGTCAATAATAACTGAAACAAACCAATATCCTATGAGAAATTTCATTCTTAATGTTGTTAACATTACAATTTTGTTAACAGCAACCTGCTTTCAACCATTTTATCCCTGCTATTCACAGCAGACATCCTATGCCGTAATCAACATAAGCGTCAGGGGAATGATCTATGAAAAAGATGTTTTGCTTAACCAGATTAGGAAGGAGATGCTGAAAAACAGCGCCATCTTCGTTACCGACCCATGGGAAGTTAAAGCCAAACTTGCCATGACGGAATTTGACCATACGGTATGTTTTGACCGTGAATGTATTGCCGCTGCGGCAAAAAAAACCGGTGTGCAGAAAGCGGTCAGCGGTTCCGTTGAAAGGATCGGTGAAAGAATGTTGGTCAATCTTACCATCATTGATGCCGCAACAGGAACACTTGAGAAAACATCCGTTGGCGATTATATTTACAATGTGGAATATATTGATAATATCATCGGACTGGCAGTAAAAAAATTGTTTGACCTGGCTGTTGATCCGCAGATTGAAGAGGTACTGTCGGCACATAAAGATCCGGTGGTAAACGTCTACAATACGGTTCATGCATCCGGACCGAGGGTAGGGCTTACCTACATTACCGGGTTTATGGGCAAACGGCTCGGTGACCCTGAAAACAGGGGGGGGTATGATATGTCACCCCTCATTTCGCAGTTCGGATACCAGTTTGAATCGCAATACTACAGTTCGGGATATATGCAAACCCTTATTGAAGTGGTTTTCTTTGTGGGGGGTCTTGAAAGGAAGACCCTGATACCAACCCTGGCGTTTTTAAACGGGTTCAGGGATGCGAAAAGCGGGTATGAACTTGCACTGGGACCTGTTTTCTGGCTGGCTGCACGCAGAGAAGGTTTTTACAAGGGCGACACATGGTTAAGAGTGGGAACGCACGATGCCGATTCTATCTTAACGGCAAATCCCGACCAGGAGTATTACTACCTTCCCGACAAGGAAGGAAAATTAAAACCAGGGTACGGGTTAGTTGTCTCAGCAGGTAAAACGTTTCGTTCCGGGAACCTGAATATCCCCGTAAATGTTTATGTGATTCCGCAACAGCACCGTAAAGAGGGATGGGAGTACGGGCTTTCGGTCGGGTTTAACGTAAAAAGGAAGTAAAAGAAATAAGCAACTGACCAGCAGGATAGCCGTAAAAATATAAATTCATGCCACTAAAACACCAAGACACTAAAAAATACATACAAAACTTTTGTGAACTTTTGTGTTTTAGTGGCAAGAAATAAAGGGGGTACTGAGTGGTAACAAAAATAACCCCATGAAAACATATCTGGTTTTTATTTTTTTATTAATGTATGTTCTGAATGTAGCAGGGCAGAGTACCGTATTGCCCAAGGAGAACGTGGATATATACCTGCGGAACGGTAAACAGATTAAAGATGTAAAACTTTGGGCGATTTATACCGGCAGGGTGGAATACGAAAAGGGGGGGAATCTGCATGATATTCCGGTTGAGAATATTGCCGGAATTCTCTATCCTGACGGGAGGATGCGGTTGATTTCTTTTGGAAAAATAATATTACCTTCAGCCGGAGAACCGCCAACGCAACCTGAATTTCCTGCTGACGAGGAACCTGTTTTCAATTTTGGAAGCATTAACCTCGCTAACCCGGTTTCCGCCCGGGCAAAGGTTACTGAAACAGGAAAAGACACAGTTGCTTCCGTTAAAAAGGACACTACCGCAAAACAACCCGTGCCTCTCAAAGAAGTTTTTACCGAGAAAAAGCCACCTTCCACACCGGTCATCACCGAGTTAAAAATGGATTGTTATTCCAGTTTCATGCGAGGCAAATCCGATGCAAAGAATCGGGAAATGAATGAACCTTATTTATGTGCCGGCTGTGTGCCGCTATATCCGCTCAATATATTTTATGCGTATACAACGTATGATCCTAAATATATTCCTACAAACGCTGATCCGCGTTGTTACAGGGAAGGATACGAGGCCGGCAGGAGAAAGATCCAAAGTGAGAACCTTATTTATGGCGGTATCGGGTTCTGGGCGATTGTGCTGGCTGTCGTGTTGATTCTATAATACACCGCCTACTCCAACACATGAATGTTCCGCTTGCTGCATATTTCCTTGAGCGCTTTAGGCCAGACCGTTACGCTTACTTCACCAAGGTGCGCAGTCCGCAACAGGTACATATAAGTCCTCGATTGACCGATTCCTCCTCCGATTGAAAGCGGAATTTTATCGTTTAATATCGCCTGGTGGTAAGGAAGTTTCAGAAAATCCAACTGCCCTGAAATCATTAGTTGTTTTTTTAGGGTATCTTTTGTAACGCGTATGCCCATGGAGGTCAGTTCATGCCGCCTTTTCGTTACCGGGTTCCATACGAGGATATCCCCGTTGATTCCATAGTATTGCTGCCCTTTTTTAACCACAGTAGGAGTAACCCAGTCATCATAGTCGGCAGCCCGCATTTCGTGGGGATAGCCGTCTTTCAGCACCGAGCCGATGCCGATGATGAAAATGGCAGGCGCTACTTCCTGCAATATTTTTGTCTCGCGCTGCTTACGCGGCAGGTCCGGATACATCTCAAGAATTTCTTCGGCATGAAAAAATTTAAGTTCTTCAGGAAAATCGGGATAGTTACCGGTTTTCAATTTAGGGTATAATTTCTGCGCATGTTTCCCCGCGCCATAAATGACTTTCCATATTTTGATAACAACCTCTTTCAGGAAATCAAGGTTGCGCTGGTCGGCAGTAATTACCCTTTCCCAGTCCCACTGGTCAACATAACTTGAGTGGTCATGGTCGAGGAAATAATCCTTTCGCACAGCGCGCATATCGGTGCAGATACCCTGGCCGGCTTTGCAGTTGAATTGTGCCAGCGCCATTCTCTTCCACTTTGTGGCTGCCTGCACCACCTGCGCCTGGATGGGCTTATCCAATCCCAGTCCGCAGGGAAAATCAACCGGAGTACGGGAACCGTCACGGTCAAGGTAATCGTTTACCCCGCTGTCACGGTCAACAATAAGCGGAACCTGCACCATTGAAAGGTTCAACTCTTTGCAGAGGTTTTTTTCAATATAATCCTTTACCGCATAGAGCGCATTCATCCGTTCAAGGGGCTGCAACAGGGGTTTATAATCATTAGGCAGGATCTTTTCAACTTCCTGGTATGTGCTGATGCCTGGTCCGGCAAGGTCGGCTTTTTTATCGGCTGTGGTTTTCATGGAGAAAAGCGGTTTTATTGTTAAAAAAATAGAATTTATTCGAAGGGTGTACGACATTTTTCCCGCAGATTACGCTGATATGCGCAGAAAAAAAGAAATATATCAGCGAAAATCCGCGTTATCTGCGGGAAATGGAATTTTGGTTGTGCACCCTATTCGAATTTATTACTTCCGCAAATGTATTAACTATTGTAAATCAAATGACGATAAATGTCAGGTTTTGGGGGAGGGAACTCCGGGCTCCTGAGGGCGGGATGACCTCTGGCAACTTATTCGCAACAAAAGCGCTAAAATGCAGCGTCACTCCATCTCCACCAACCTTAAATAATAATTCATTCCATCAACCGTCATTTTCAACACATATACGCCCGGCATGCATCCTTTTTGTTTTGCGCTGAATGAGTAATTGTAAACTCCGGCAGATTGCACTGCATCAAAATTTAAAAGATGAGAGTGATCAAAAATATACAAAATATCACCTGGAAATGATAAACTGTTGCAATGTCAATATTATACTGATGCTGAATGATTTTGTGCTGACGCTTCGGTACAGCATTCTGACATTTATCGTCAGAACAAATCATTCAGATCAGCATATACTGACGAATTTGATTTTGCAAACTTGCAAAATTAAATTCCGTCAGTATAAAATACTATGTAATGGGCTGAGGTAATCTTTTTTGTATTTTTGCGCTTTAATTCACCAAATTACGCCAAATATGGTTAGTTAAACCCCTGATTTCCGAAATGATAAAACGTATTTTAATTCCAAAATTGAAAGATTTTTTCTTTTTGGGAAAAATTCTTGTCATCACCGGTGCAAGGCAAACCGGGAAGACAACTTTAGTTCAGGAATTGCTTAAAGAATATACCGAAAAAACAAAAATATTTAACTGTGATAATCCTACCGACAGGGATTTTCTTCATAACAGGAACCTGGAATTTCTGAAAAGCGTGGTTGGCGACTCAAGAATAATTTTTATTGATGAGGCGCAAAAAGTTGAAAATATCGGCCAGACACTGAAATTACTTGTTGATGAATATAAAAAAAGGACCCAGATTATTGCAACGGGTTCATCGGCTGTTCATCTTCTTGAGAATACCGGTGAACCGCTTACCGGCAGAAAAAGGGTTTTTAATCTTTTTCCCTTTTCAATTATTGAACTTTTCCCTGAAAATGATCCCTTAACCATCCATAAGTCACTTGAACAGATATTGATTTATGGTCTATACCCTGAAGTTTGGACGCATGAAAATTTTGAAGCGAAAAAAGAAGTATTGCGCGAATTGGTATCGGGTTACCTTTTTAAGGATATTTTTGAAATGGCGCTGGTAAAAAACCCGTTGTTTCTGACTAATCTTGTTAAGGCGCTGGCGCACCAGATCGGCAGCGAGGTCTCATATAATGAATTATCCGGACTGTTAGGGATGGACAAAAAAACCGTTGACAGATATATTGACCTGCTTGAAAAAAATTTCATCCTTTTCCGTTTGCCACCCTACACTTCAAATAAACGGAGAGAAATTTCACGAACAAAAAAGATATATTTCTATGACCTGGGTATCCGCAATGCCGTAATTAATAATTTCAGCCAGATACCGGACAGAAATGATAAAGGCGCATTATTTGAGAATTTTCTGATGGTGGAACGGCTGAAACAAAGTGAATACGGCAGAAAATTCATAAACCGGTATTTCTGGAGAACCTATGACGGAGCAGAAATTGACCTGATTGAAGAAATTAACGGGAGAATTGACGCCTTTGAATTTAAATGGAGCGGAGATAAAAGGAAATTTTTAACCCCCCCCGAAGCATGGAGAAATGCAAAAAATTTTAATTATTCCGTAGTGGATAAAAATAACTTTTATGAATGGCTGAAATTATAACATTCATTTGACCTTTCCCCGCATAAAGGTTGGAAATAATGTGATTTCCAAATGCTATTTGATTACCATTACATTTATTCCGACATTACCCTCCCCCGTCACAACTACCAGCCGGTATATTCCTTCGGGAAGGTTACCAACGTAAAGTCGGAATGCCTGCTGGTTTGTTGAAACGAGACCCGGTCCTGTCTCTGCCTCCTGCCCAAGCACATTCACTAAGTGTATTTCATTCACAACCTCATTTCCACCGGCAATTTCAACGTAAAGAATATCCTTTGCGGGGTTGGGATAAACAAGTAATACTAACTGCGGGTTGAAAATTGCGGATTGGGAAACCAGGAAATCCACAAAAACGCTACCTGTGACTGAACATCCATTGACATCGGTAATCGTTACGAAAAAAGTATCCGATACCAGGCCGGTTATTGTACCGGTATTGCCGCCATTGCTCCAGGAATATGTCAATGTTCCCGTGCCACCGCTTGCATACACACTGGCAGTCCCGTCTGTACATGCCTGGCACCCCGCTTTGGTCATGGACAATGAATCAATAATTATTGCACAAATATCAGGCGCCTCCATGGATGCTGTGTTTGATTTGGATGAATTGTATGTCTTCAGTTTAATAACTGAAGTGCACCCGGTGGGATGAACCAACTCAATAAAATAGTACAAACTATCCACACCGGTAAGCGTATCCCAGTCGGCATACAAATTCGTACCGAAAACAACCGAATCAATAAGGGTGATATTATTCAAAGCGGTTCCGCGCCAGATCCTGTATTGCATAATCGGTGTTATGCCTTCATAATCATTCCAGGCGAGATTTCGTTCATCGTTGACACCCACACTTGCGGTAAGAAGTATTGTCCGGTGTGAATCGCTCAGCAAAGAAATATTCCCGCAGGAATCCATTGTGGCGATTTTATACCGTTCGGCTTTTGTTTTGGGATCGGAAGCAAAATCAACGTACTGGCTTAAACTGTCATACGGAACGTACCCGATGGAATCATATACATTGGTGAATATTTCTTTGTAAACAATGAATCCCTGCGTACCCATACCGGGTGTTTTTTCCCATGCAACTAAGTTCTTTTTGGTTAAACTATCAACCGTTACGATGCAAATATCCTGCTGATAAACAAATTCAGTCACTATGATGTTGTCAGAAATGAGACAGCCGTTAGCGTCAGTAACCGTTACCGTGTAACTGCCGCTGTTTAATGCGATTGCCGTTGAATCCGTATCTCCATTGCTCCATAAATAACTATAAGGCAAAACTCCCCCCCCTGTTGCGACAGTGGCGGTTGCATCTGAGAGCGCACAGGTAGGATCAACGTAAGCGAGAGATAGGGTGAGCGTTGATGGCTGGGTTATTGTTACAGTTGCCGGTGAGGTAATACAATTATTTGCATCTTTCACCACAATATCATAATTCCCATCAGAGAGATTACTGAAAGAATTGGTGAATTGGTATGTGTTCCCTCCGTCATCTGAATACTCCAGGGTACCGCTTCCACCAGCAGCAGAAACAGTGATGTTGCCGTCACCGGCACCATTGCAACTTACATCGGTTTGCGAAGTGGTAAAAGTGATTGCTGCGGGTTCGGTTAATGTTACCGCGGAAGTTGAGTCGCACCCGTTATTGTCTCTGACAACGATTGTATAATTGCCTGCTGCTAAACTGTCAAAAATATTTGATGACTGGAAAGTTGTCCCCCCATCACCGGAAAATTGATAAGGGGTAATGCCGCCTGTTGCGGCAATATTAAAAGTGCCGTCACCCCCCCCGTTGCAGGATATATCCGTTTGCGAAACTGTAAATGTCAGCAGCGTAGGTTCGTTGATGCTGACGGATTGCGGCAGGGTGGTGCAATTATTTGAGTCCTTTACGATTACATAATAAGTTCCCGCTAAAAGATTATTAAAAAGAGCGGGTATCTGCCAGGTGCTTCCGCTGTCGGCTGAGTATTGAAAACTGCCGGTGCCTCCTGCAGCAGTAACGGTAATAGCGCCATTATCGTCACCGTTACAGATTATATTTACCGGAGAAGGTGAAGCGGTGAGAATAGCCGGTTCTGTAATAATGACTGATGATGTTTTTGTACATCCGACTGAATCGGTTACTGTAACAGTATAAGTTGCAGATTGCAGGGTAGAGACAGCAGAAAGGGAACTTCCGTTGCTCCAGTTATAAGTATAGGGAGCAATCCCTCCATTTACATTGGCATTTGCACTGCCATCGCTTCCATTGTAGCAGGAAACATTCGCCCGGACTATTGAAATGGATATTACAGTTGGGGACGTAATGATTACCGATAGCGGAGTTGTCATGCAATTATTTGCATCTTTCACAACAACGCTGTAAGTGTCTGCCGGTAAACTATTGAATGAATTGGAAAACTGGAATGTGCTGCCTCCGTTCTTTGAATATTGCAACGGGTTCACACCACCCGATGCGAGAACTACAATGCTGCCGTCATTGCCGCCATTACAGGTAACATCGGTTTGCAGGGTGCTTGCGCTTATGCCGCCTGGTTCGGTCAAAATCACGGTGGAGGTGGCAGTACAGTTATTTGCATCTTTAACTACAATTGAATAGGTATCGGGAACTAAGTTGTTGAAGACATTTGACGGTTGATAAGAGAACCCATTATCATTGGAATATTGATATGTTGTAACTCCGCCAGTAGCATTTACGGTTATGCTCCCGTTATTTCCTCCGTTGCAGGTTACATTGATTTGTGATGATGTAAAAGTCAACTGGGTTGGTTCGGTAAGATTAACTGCTGTTGAAAATGTGCAATTGTTGCTGTCCTTTACGACCATGGTATAGGAGGCGGCTGCCAGATTAGAAAAAGTACTTGCCGGCTGGTAAGAAATACCGCCATTATTGGAATATTGGTAAGGCGTGATGCCTCCACCGGCATTTACGGTTATATTTCCATTGGTACCCCCCTGGCAACTGATATTCGCCTGATTGGTATTTATGGTTATTGCAGGCGGTTGGCTTATTGTTATTGAATTTGAAAGAGTGCAGTTATTATTATCGGTTACCGTTACCGTGTATGTTGTTGCCAGCAGGTTTATTGCTGTTTGAACGGTCTGTGCGGGAGTTGTACTCCAGTTATAACTGTATGGTGATGCCCCTCCGCTGACATTTGCAGTTGCAGTTCCGTTGCTGCCACCATTGCAAGTAGTTCCTGTTGACGAAAAGGTTATTTGAAGTGTGTCCGGTTGAGTTACTGTAACACTATCTACTCTGGTACAACCGTTATCATCGGTAACTGTAACAGTAAAAGTTCCGGCAGGAAGTCCGCTAACTGAAAAATTTGTATCAACGGGCGAAGAACTCCATTGAAGCGAATATGGTGAAATACCACCCACAACACTGACACCTGTTGAACCATTTGAACCGCCATTGCATGAAACAGGCGATGAAATCATACTCGTAAGTAAACCATTGGGCGAAGTTATTATTACAGCATCAGCGATAGAACATCCTGTTGCAGTGGTAACAGTAACATAAAAAGTATCGGCAATAAGACCAGTTGCCGTAGAACCGGTTTGCCCGTTACTCCAGTTGTATGTATAGGGGGGAACGCCATCAGTAATTAGAGGTGTTGCACCACCATCGTTTCCCCCATAGCAGGAAACATTATTGTAATTTATTGAAGGAACAATCAGCGCGCAATATTTTGCAAAATAGATATCTTCAAATCCTACATTGGTCAAGTTGGCAGTAGCGGAGCCGGGATCAAAATCGGCTGTTCCCCAGAAAAAACCGGTAATAAAGACATTCATTCCATCATCAACTGCAATACTATAGCCATAATCATAATTTGCGGAACCGATTTTATTAGCCCAGATGTAATTACCGTTTACATCATACTTTGCGAAATAAATATCATTATTTCCCACTGGAGTCAAAAGAGCCGCTCCGGCACCTGGGTCAAAATCGGCTGTACCACTGAAATACCCGGTTAAATAAACATTCCCTGTTGTGTCAACATCAATACAATATCCGTAATCATAACTTGTAGACCCGATACTGTTCGCCCATAAGTAGTTTCCGTTTACATCATATTTTGCAAAAAAGATATCTTCATTTCCAAGGGACATAAGGTTAGCGGTTCCCGGTCCCGGGTCAAAGTCACCGGTGCCGGAAAAATACCCGGTAACATAAGAGTTTCCATCACCATCGTTAGTAATACCATAACCAAAACTGTTATCGGAGCCGATCTTCTTTGCCCATAAATAGTTGCCGTTTGCATCATACTTGGAACAAAAAGCAGACACAAGTGCTGTAATTAAATTAAAAGTATCAATACCTGGGTCAAAATCGGCAGTATCTCCAAAATAACCGGTAAGGTAACAATAACCGGAATCATCAATTGAAATTGACCTGCCTTCATCACCGTATTTTGACCCAACGTTTTTCGCCCACAAGTAATTGCCATTGGCATCATATTTGGCAAAAAAGATATCATCGCTTCCGGAAGGCCCTGTAGCGGTCAGGATGACCGTACCGGCACCCGGATCAAAATCGGCAGCATCGCGGAAAAATCCTGTGATAAAAACATTACCGGTGGAGTCAACGGCTATTGAATATCCTTCATCATAGTCGGTTGAGCCGATGTTTTTCGCCCAAACATAATTTCCGTTTGCATCGTATTTTGCAAAAAAGATATCCGGTGTAGCGCCCCCCACTGAAGTAAGGTCAGCGGTTCCGGGACCGGGGTCAAAATCAACTATATTCCGAAAAGAACCAGTAACCAATACATTTCCGGAATTATCAACGGTAATATCGTAACCGTAATTATAACCGTTTATTGAGCCGATATTTTTCGCCCATACATAATTACCGTCAGCATCATACTTTGCTAAAAAAATATCCGTAATACCATTCGGAGTCAGATTAGCGACTCCAGGTCCCGGGTCAAAATCGGTTGTTGCATTGAATGAACCGGTGATATAGGCATTGCCGCTGCCATCTGTGGCTATGCTGTAACCGATATCACTATTGAATGAACCAACACTTTTTGCATACTGGTAAATTTGAGCCGAAGCAACCATTTGTCCGTTCCAGTAAAGAAATGTTGAAATGAAAATAAAGGAAAGGATCAGGGAATTTTTGGTTCTTCCCCCTTTGAAAAAGGGGGAGATGGGGGGGGTATTAATATTACTCATGTCGTCATGGACGTGTGCAATGGAAAGGGTCTGGTCAATGGTTTTCATGGAAAATCAGATTTAATTATGATTGAAAATAATCACTTGAGTTCAATTACCCTGATTGCTGTTTCGCCAAAATCAGTTTTCAGCCGGATAAGATATATTCCTTCTGCGTATCCGATTGCGGCAGCGCTGAAACCGCGTTCGTGAATGCCGGCAGATTCAGGTCCTTTGTACAACTCATATATTTTCATGCCAAACAGGTTGTACACATTCACAGTGACAAAACTTTCAGCCGGTAAATAGTACACAAGGGTCGTCAGTTTTTTGTAAGGATTTGGAAATGCTGTGAGGATTGTGTTGTTGGATGCAACCGGTAATCCGGTAATCAGTTTCACCGTATCGGTATAAACTGCCTGGCAATTATTAGCATCAGTAACCGTAACCGAATATGTTGCAGCAGATAAACCTGAAATATCTTCGGTGGTTTCGCTGTTGCTCCACAGGTAGGTATAAGCGCCTGTTCCCCCACTGACCGTTATCTGGATTTCTCCGTCATTGTTACCGGGAGAAGTTGCGTCAATTATAGTGTCAACGGCCAGTGCGAGTGATGCCGGTTCGGTAACAGTTACATTGGAAAATGCATTGCAGCCGGCACTGTCCGTTACCTGTATTGAATAATTTCCTCCGCTCAATCCCGTTGCCGTAGAGGTTGTCTGATTTCCTGCTGAACTATCCCACTGAATGGTGTAAGGGGGGGAGCCGCCTGTGATTCCTACCGTTGCCGTGCCATCGCCATCGCCATTGCATGTTACCGGTGTTGATGACTGGGAGAGAACAGGTGCATTGGCATCACTGACTGAGGCGGTGGCCGATACCGTACAATTATTCCCATCGGTAATTGAAACGGTATAGTTTCCTACCAAGAGTGAGGTTGCCGTTGAATTGCTTTGCCCGTTGCTCCATAGATAAGTCAGAGTACCGGTTCCCCCCCCTGCAGTCGCAGTAGCGCTGCCGTCAGTATTTCCGCAAGTGGGAGTGACGGTTGAAACTGAAAGGGTTATCTGTGCTGGTTCCGTAACGGTGACGCTTTGCGTACCAAAGCATCCTTTTGAATCGGTAACCGTTACGTTAAATGTGTCGGCTGATAATCCCATCGCTGTTGCATTGGTTTGATTGCCTGCCGATGAATCCCACAGGTAAGTGAAAGGCGATACACCGCTTGCCGGTAAAACCGTTGCAGAGCCATTGGAACCCCCGTAACAACTGACCGCTGTTGAAGTTGAGAGCAGATTCAACGGGACATTTACGGATGAAACCGATGCGGATGTTGTCCCGGTGCAACCCGAACCATCGGTTGCAGTAACGGTGTAGGTTGCAGGAGCGAGTCCTGTTGCCGCATCAGCGCTCTGGCTGTTGCTCCATACATAGTTATAGCCACCGGTACCCCCCCCTGCAGCAGCCGTGGCAGTTCCATCGGAGTTATTGCAGGTTGCATCCGTGACCGTTGTGCTTACGGCAAGAGAAATATTCAATGCATTGACCACAACACTGTTCTGGAAAGGGCAACCGCTGTTGTCAGTGGCGGTGACGGTGTATGTGGCTGCAGCAAGTCCTGTTGAAACACTGTTGCTCTGGCCGCTGCTCCACGCATAGGAGAATCCTCCGGTGCCGCCTGTTGCCGATGCGGATGCGGTTCCATCACCGCTGCTACACGTATCGGGAGTTGATGATACCGAAATTGATATTACAGGAGGTTCTGTGATTGTTATTGTATCGGCAGCGGTAATGGCTTTGGAATCGGTAACCGTAACGATATAATTACCGGCAGTAAGACCTGTGGCTGTTTGTGTACTCTGTGAAGAGGGGTCATTCCATAGGTAAGAAAAGGGACCTGTTCCACCGCTTTCAATTACAGTTGCGGTTCCGTTTGTACCGGTATTGCATGTTACATCTGTTGCGCTCATGGAAAGAGTTATTCCCAGTGATGGCGCTTCCATGGATGCAGTATTTGATTTGGACGAATTGTATGTTTTGATTTTCAACGTTGAAGTACAACCGGTTGGGTGTACAATTTCCACTACATAAAATAAACTGTCGGCACCGGCAAGAGTATCCCAGTCGTTGTAAGCGGTATTTGTACTTACCACTGAGTCAATCAGAGCGATGTTTGATGATGTTGTTCCTCTCCATATCCTGTACTGCGGAGCAGTAAATCCTTCATAGTTCTGCCAACTCAGATTCCTTTGATCCTGTGCCCCAAGGTTTACCTGTAGAAGCATTGTCCGGTGAGAATCGCTTAACATTGAGAAATTTCCACACGAATCTAAAGTGGCAATTTTATATCGTTCCGATTTTGTATTTGGAGCAGATGCATAATCAATAAAGTAACTTATGCTGTCATAGGGAACAAAACCGATGGTGTCATAAACGTTGGTGAAAATTTCTTTAAAAATATAATACCTGCTTGTGGATAATCCCGGAGTTTTTTCCCATGCGATGAGATTTTTATTTGTGGCGCTGTCAACCGTAACAACACATATCGAATGGGGTTGGGCTGTGACGGTAACCGGTACGGAAGCAGTGGTATCGCATCCCTTGCTGTCGGTTATTGTAACTGTATAATTTCCTCCGGCCAATGCAGTGGCAAGTGATGTTGTAGCGCCTCCTGTCCAGGTATAGGAATATGGAGATGTGCCGCCTGAAACTGCCACCGAAGCCGTCCCGTCATTGTTGCCGCAGGTTGCAGTTGAAGCGGTGGCTGAAGCAGTAAGCAGGGCGGGCTGGGTGACGGAATAATTGCGAACTGTTATGCATCCGCTGGCATCGGTTATATAGCAGATATAATTACCTGCCGGCTTATTGTAAATATTATTGGATTGTTCACCGCTTGACCAACTGCGCTGGTATGGCGTGGTTCCACCGGTAATGCTTTGTAAAACGGAACCGTTGCTTAAGCCATAGCAAGTAGCATTATTGATGGTTGAGGTAATAACCGGGGCATTGGTATTGCTGACACTGGCAATTCCGGTTGTCGTACAGACATTAGCATCGGTTACGGTAATCATAAAAGTTCCGGCAGGAAGACCGGTTGCCGTTTGGGTTGTCTGGCTGTCATCCCACAGGTATGAGTACGGACTCACACCTCCACCGGCAATTGCAGTTGCACTGCCGTTACTTGTACCGCAATTTGTTCCTATCACCGCAAAAGAAACAGATACAGGGGGGGGTTGGGTTACTTCGGCTACAAGAGATGACTGGCAGCCGGTTGAATCGGTCAATGTAAGAATATAAGTGCCGGCTGCAAGGGAAGAGATATCCTCCAAAGTGGTACCGTTTGACCAGTTATAAGTATATGGTGCAAATCCACCGGTAACCGTTATCCCGATGCTTCCGTTATTACCGCCATAGCAATTAACAGTACCTACAGAAGATAGGGAAATAACCGGTGCACCGGTTTCATTGACAGCGATAATTCTTGATGAAGTACAACCGGTTGCATCAGTCACAGTAACGGAATAAGTACCTGCGCTCAATGTTGTATTTGACTGGCCATTGGTAAAATCGGACCATAAATATGAAAATGGGGCATTACCACCGCTGGTAACATAAATTGTTGAACTGCCGTCATTGTTGCCGCAGGATGCAGGTGCTGTGGTATCGGTTAGCACAATGGGAGAAGGATTTACCAGAGTGACAGAACCGGTTACCCCGCATCCGATGTTGTCCGTAACGGTTACGTCATACGTTCCGGGAATAAGATTCACTGCAACTGAAGTCGTCTGGGACAATGCATCACTCCATAAATATGAATATGGCGATTGCCCGCCTGATGCGCTTGCGGAAATGGTTCCGTCAGATCCGTTATAGCAGGTAACAGGAGATGAAATTGCGGTATTAACGGTTAACCCCGAAACATCAAATACATTTACTGTCCTGGAAAGAAGGATTGTATTACTGCAACCGTTTGTGATTTTTACGGTCACGGAATAATTCCCCTCGGCCAGATACTGGTGAGAAACGGCAGGATTTATTGAAGTCACTGTATCGCCATCGCCAAAATCCCAGAAATATGTCTCCCCCCCTACACCGACAAAATTTATCGGTTTGCAGGTTGTGTACCCCCCCTGTGTGATCGGTTCTTCAATGAGTAAATCACCATTCACCAGGAAATTGTTCCCGATTATTATATTCATGGAATCAGTTGTGCTGATGCCGCAGCCGTTGGTATAAGTGAACTTAACCAAATATGTCCCGGTGTCTGAATAAGCGTGTTTGATTATGGTAATGATGTACCCCTGGTCAACAATAAATTGTTCAGTCGCCACATCGGTATATCCGTCTCCGAAATCCCACAGATTGTTTCCTGTTCCCCTGAAGAAAAAGAGAACTACATCACCGGGACATCCGGCAATATTGCTCCCGTTGGAAATCCCCCATTCTTCCCCGGAAGCAAATTGTGTTGTCAAACTATCTGTAATTGAAATTACAGTATCAAAAAGTGCCGAATTTCCGCATGGGTTGATGGCGATTAACTGTACCATATATGTCCCGGTATCGGAATATGAATGTGATGTTGCGGATCCGATTACGGTATCCGTTATTCCATCCCCGAAATTCCAGATATACTGGTAACTGGATGAGCCGCCACCGGCAATGAATTGAACAGCGTCTCCTGTGCAGGCGGTATTGGAAGAAGGTAAAACAGATAATTGCGGAACCTGTATATCGTCCGTAATTAAAATGGAACCAAAATTTGATTTTGAATTTCCGCAACTGTTAAAAACCGTCAGGGAAGTGATGTAATTCCCAACCGAATCGTAAGCATGCTCAATTGTACTGCCGGTGGTAAAAACTGTGTCTCCATCGCCAAAAACCCAGCGATAAAGATTGAAGGTGGTATTTTCAGCCCAGAAGGAGATATTTTCACCCGGGCAGGCCGATGAGACGGAGTTTTGCATTCGGCCGAGTGCCGGGGTCAACCCGGTATCAATAACAACCGGGGTTGAAATAATGGTATCTATACCGCAGTGGTTGAGTATGGTAACTGATGCCACATAGTTCCCCGTTGAATCATAAGAGTGAACTGCGGTGGAAGCGCCTGTTGCTGATGTACTATCGCCAAAATTCCAGAGATAAGAAGCATAGCCGCTATTGGTTGTGATATTCACCACGTCTCCGGGGCAGGCAGGTACCGGGGAAACGGTCATTGACAGATCAGAGAGAAAGCCCACATCGCTTCCGATAATAATTGTGTCGTTTAATAATGCTGAATTCCCACAGTAATTAGTCAGTGAAACCGAAACAGGAAAAGTACCTGTATCACTAAACAAATAACTAACTGTTGAAAGTGTATTGTTAAGCAGCGGGCTCCCGTCACCAAAATTCCATACATAGGATAGCATACCAGGCACTGTGGCAAGTGAAATTTCCTGGCCCGGGCAGGCAGGAGTGGAATTGATCAATAGTGTAGCATATGAGGGAATTGGAAGGTTTGAATCAATAGTGATTTCGCCAATCGTGGTTTTGGCCTGATTGCATAGATTTTTATATGTCAGCGAATAATGATATACGCCCGACTGGGAATAAGTGTGGTAAGCCCATCTGGAATTTGTAACGGAATCAATAACCCCGTCACCGAAATCCCATGTATAGAATGGAAATTGAGAATTGTTTGAAAAACTTATTTCCTGTCCGGTGCAGGCAGGTGCTGGATTAACTGTAACCGAGGGAGCACTTGAAATACCAGCATTGTTCGTCACAACAACAGAAGCGGTTAGTGTAGTGTCAAAACCGCAATGGTTTGTTATTACCAATGTAATGTTATATGTTCCGGTATCTGAGTAATAATGCGGTTGGTTTGATGATGGAGCATTCAGGAGCGGAGTTCCATCGCCAAAATCCCATAAGTAATTTGAATACCCTGTAGGTGGGCTGAAAAGAACCTTTGTGTTGGGACAAACTGAATTAAAAGATCCGTTTATTTTAAAACTCGGTGTATTGGGGAAGGTGGTGCTGTCGGTAATGGTAATATTTTTTGAGAGGGTAGAATCAACCCCGCAACCATTTACAATGGTTACGATTGCAGTAAAGTTTCCGGGGTAATAATATGTATGATAAAAGGATGAAGCCGTTGAACTAAGCGGGGGTGTACCATCGCCAAAGTCCCAGATATAATTTGTAAAGCCACCCCTTGTAAAGAATTGAACATCATGCCCGGTGCAGGCAATGGAATTCGTAGGGTTGGCATTAAAATAAAAACTTCCGCTGAAAGGAGCGCTACCGGAAATATTCAAGGTTTTGTAAAGTGTTGTATCCGCTCCGCAACTGTTATAAATTGTAACCGATACGGAATAAGAACCGGTATATTGGTATATATGGGAAGAGCCGGAACTGGAGCCCTGGGTAATGTACGCGGTTCCATCTCCGTAATTCCATGCGTATTGAGCATAACCGCCTGAAGCGCTTAATGTAACCCCATCGCCCGGGCAGGAAGGTGAATAGTTGGTATAAAAAGAAAGTGGACCAAAACCACCGGTGTTGACAACGTTGATTGTATTGTTTAAAACGGTATCATTACCGCAACCATTCAGAATGCGGACAGAAACAGGGTAAACACCAAGCGAATAATAACCATGTGAAATATAATATGTAGTTGTGGTATCATCAGGAGTGCCATCACCAAACGACCAGATATAACTACTATAACCTGACGTTGCATTGAATGATAATGTTGTATTGGGACAAACAGTTGTCCCCGGATAAATATTCAAATACTGGGAACCGGTAACCAGATTATTATTGGTAACATTAATGGTCATAGTTGCGGTATCGGTGTAACCGCAACTGTTGGTTATGATATGTGTAACCGTATAAGTTCCTGTCGAGTCATAAGGGTGGTCAACATAGTTGGCATTGGTTGAGGTCACACTGTCTCCAAAGTCCCAGAAGTGAGTGCCATAATAGTAATTCGGATAAAACCTTATCGGATCACCGGGGCAAACATCAGGAGTTGGCGGGTTAGAATAAAAGACGGCATTGGGCTGTGCATTATTTGAAACAATTATCTGCATAACGGTAGTATCGGTGCAGTAAGCAGATCCCTGTATTAAGGTAATATCGTAAGTACCGGGCGCTGAAAATACATGATAGGTATAATAATATGAAGAAGAACCGGAATTTCCATCGCCAAAGTCCCAGAACCATGAAGTTGCATCCCAATTACCCCAAATCTGAGTATTATCTCCCGGACAAACACTGTCCGGAGGTGCAAAATCAATACTACCAAGTACCCTGATACCCCCGTTTGAACTGGAATAGTAGCCAAGGTAGTTGCCCAAACTGTCATAAACATATAAATAGATGTAATAATAGCCCGGCTGTAAAAATGTATGGTTTAAAGATGTCGTCAAAGTATCTACGAATATGGGAGTGCCATCGCCAAATGCCCAATCATACCGGTATGCATTTGTATCAGTTAAGGTGTTGGTGATTGTAACCTCCAGGGGGGGGCAACCGATGACAGGAGTAGCAAAAAATCCAAACGATTGCGCTTGTGATGTGTTGGAGTTTCCAAGCAAAAGCAAGGAAACAATGATACATGAACTAATGGAATAATTTTTCATAAGAGAAATTATTAAGAATTCTATAAAACAGTAAAAATACAAAAACAAAAAGCGGAAGATATGACCAGAAGGATGATAATTGTCAGTTATGAAGAAGAAGACCTTCAGGGTTTTATTAACCGGTATCTGTTTAGCGTTTTTTTGTCCTGTTGAATATTTTTAGCGCCATCCGCATGAGATTCCTCGCTACGCTCTGAATGACATGCGGTTTTTTGTGAAGTAGGGGGAATCCTATCATTTAAGGTAACAGCCACGCTAAACAAATACTATAACCTTGAAGGTCTTCTTGTAGCGTCATTACTCCATTTCAACAAGTTTCATAAACCAGATTCTGTCGTTTACATTTACTTTCAGGAGATAAATTCCGGCAGGATAACCTGACTGTTTCGCATTAAAAGTTAAATTGTAAATTCCTGACGCAAACAAACCATCTGCAAGTACGGTGATTTTCTTTCCGGTTACGGAGTACACTTCTACCACGATATATGAATTTGAATTCAGTGAAACCTGAATATTGGTTTCATCCCTGTACGGATTCGGGAAGACCATGACTGCTGCCGGTTCACCATTCATATCAAATCCGGTAATCAGTTTAACGGTATCGGTATAAACCGCCTGGCAGTTATTTGCATCCGAAACGGTAACCGTATAGGTTGCAGCAGATAAACCGGAAATATCTTCGGTGGTTTCGCTGTTGCTCCACAGGTAGGTGTAAGAACCGGTTCCACCGGTTACGGTAATATCAATAGCACCATCATTATTTCCAGGAGCATTGGCATCATCCACAACGGCAGTAATAATTATAGCGGCTGGTTCAGTAATTGTTGCGAAAATAATGCCGGTACACCCGCTAGTATCACTAACTGAAACCGAATATGTTCCCACAGGGAGTAAAAGGGCATCTTCGGCAGTATCCGCATTAGACCACAAGTAAGTCAGGGATGAAGAACCGGTAGCAGTCAGATAAATTGCACCGTCACTGTTACCATTACAAATTACATTCGTTATGGAGTCAATGGTAATGACAGGCGCCCCGGTATTGTTTACTGCAACGGTTGAAACAACGGTACAGCCGAAAGAATCTGTCACCGTGACAACGTAGGATCCTGCCGCAAGATTATTAATGTTGGTTGCCGTAGAACCGGTATTCCAATTATAAGTGTAAGGCGCATTTCCTCCTGAAGCAAATACAGTCGCGGTGCCGTCTGAATTGCCGCAAGCGGCATCGGTTGCCGTGACTGTTGCGGTTGGACCATAAATTTCGTTTACAATTACATTTGCGGTTGCAATACATCCGTTAGAATCGGTAACAGTAATGTAATAAAATGATGACAGCAAATTGTTAATAACAGATTGAGTCCCTCCGTTTGACCATAAATATGTGTAAGGAGGAGTTCCACCGCTTGCCGTTGCAGTTGCAGAACCATTTGCGTTTCCGCAGGCAGCATCTGTTGCAGCGGCAGTAACAGAGGGGCCGCTAATATTGTTTACGGTTACATTTGCTGCAGCAATACACCCGCTGGAATCGGTAACGGTAACAGAGTAACTTCCTGCAAAAAGATTACCGATACTTTGTGTGGTTTCTCCGGTTGACCAATAATATGAAAACGGGGGGGTACCCCCGGTATTATTAGCGGTTGCAGAACCATTTGAATTTCCGCACGTGGCATCAGTCACCAAGGTTGTGCTGTTGGGACCATTCAAATCATTCACTGCGGTAATTGAAGTTGAACTGCATCCATTGGCATCAGTTACAGTAACAGAATAAATTGCTGCCGGAAGATTGTTGATCGTGGATTGGCTGTCTCCGGTTGACCACAGATAGGTGTATGGAGAAGTTCCACCGCTTACCAATACTGTTGCAGAACCATCGGAATTCCCACAAGTAGATCCTGTAGGAGTCACAGCAGCGGTTATAACCGGAAATTCAGAAATTGCTATGGTTGCCGCAGCGGTGCATCCGTTTGCATCGGTTATAGTAACTTGATAAACCCCCGAATCGGATACAAAAATATCCTGTACTGTTTCTCCGGTTGACCATAAATATATGGCAGCGGTTGTTGCAGAAAGCATTATAGAATCGCCAGCGCATATTGTTGTGGGTCCGCTGGGTGTGATAACTACAGATGGCAACGGGTTTATCATGATTATTAAAGAATCGGAAGAACTTCCTGTTCCGCACATACCTACCCCCATGACCGTAATGGCAGCATAACCCGAAAAAGAACTATCCCAATCAATTATCGCAGTTGTTCCGCTGTCAGTTGTTGTTCCCGCACTGGGGGGGGTGATTGTCCAGATATACGATATCGCATTGGTGATGCCGGAAGTGTAATAACCGGTATCAGGACTATTAAAACATAAATTTGCGGGACCATTAGGAGTGGTTGCATTGGCGATAAGAGAATCAAGCCGTGTAATACTTCCATTGACAACCAGGGGCAATGGTGCGCCCTCGTTGAGAAGAATGTCACTGATAGTTACCGGTACCGTTTCACCGACAGACAAATCAATGGTTACCAGAAATCTTATGATAACTATAATTCCCCCATTGCTAAAACTATCACTGCCTGCTCCTGCAAAAACAAATTGATTACCATTTATGATATTTTGCGTGTAACTCCATCCATCTGTTAATGTACCGGCAGAAACAATATTTATAGCATTCAGTTCAGGTGTTTGAAATGTGATAGTTGATTGGATGGATGAAACCGATTCTCCATTAGGTAAATTCCCGATATATAAAGGTAAATCAATTGTATCCGATAATGGGCATACAGAAGTATCGGGGATGGAAACATAGGTATCGTAGATCTGGATAATTCCGGATGTTCCGGAAGCACCGAGGGAATCTGTAACCATAACTGTAATGGCTCCACCCTGTAATGCAGTGAGCAACCCGGATAAATTTATGGAAGCAATACCGGTATCAGATGTACTCCATGAATATGGCGCTGTACCGCCACTTACACTGAATTGCAAGGTATCGCCTACGAGTAAGATGGCAGTGTTGGGAAGAATATAAAGCGATGGAAGGGGCAGGATAGAAAAATATCCATTCACTACGGTAGCAAGAATGTCCTGATTAAAGATTACGTTAGAAAAATTAATTGCAGTTCCTCCGGTATTTTGTGAAGAAACATTGAAGCGCACGTAAAGCAGTATTCCGCTTCCTGTCAGCGGAGTAATTCCGGCAAATGCTATATCCACCTGCCCCGGATTACCGGTATTGACTGTGGGAGCACTATAAGAAGCGAGCAAAGTGCCGGTTGTAATCACACTGACCGCAGTCAAAATACCCGGATCGTAACTTAACGAAAAACTGCCTGAGGTAATGTAAAGATTATTCAAAGCGGTGGTGTAAACAGGAATATCTATGGTAGATCCCTGCAGAGCCGATGTATCGCGTATGGTTAATGATAATGCGCGGATTTCAATAATCCCGTTGGTGGTATCAATTAACCCGGTGGAATCCTGCACTCTTACTTTTGTAAATCCGTAATCCGTTGCATGGAACAGACCATTGGCATCAATCGTTGCTACGGAAGTATCTGTAACTGACCATTGGAAAGGCGTTGTTCCGCCAGTAACATTGAATTGCAGCGAATCGCCTGTAGTCAGTAAATAATTATCCGGATAAACAGTGATGGCAGGCGCTGCAATAATATTGATACTTCCATTTATTAAGTTCAAAGAAGGGACGCCTTCATTTAACATGTTATCTATCGTATCGGTAAATGCTATAACAGAATATCCGCTTTGAAGAGCATGAAACTGCACATAGAGAAATATTCCAGAACCGGTTAGCGGAACAATTCCCGCTGCTGCAACAGTAATTATTCCGGGAGAAGGAGTATTGAAAACAGGCGTTCCGAATGGCTGGCTGACGGTTCCGTTCACTATCACATTCACTGCATCCAGCAAATTGAAATCGTAGGTTAAACGGACCTGGTAAGAGTAAACTCCCTGCCCCGTCAAATTATTATCAACATAAACAGGAATATTAAGAGTATCCTCTGCTGTTGCTGTTGTATCAGGAATTCTTAGTTGTACCTGCGCATTGGACTCCGGTGCGATACCCGTTAAAAATAAAAAGAGTATTAAGAAACCGGTTCCGATATTAAAATTGAATGGGAACATCTTTAATTAACTAATCACCTTAATTATCTGCCTATTATTATCTGTTGATTATTGTAAAAATCATCGCAAACGATCTTCAGAAAATAAATACCATAATCCATCCGGTTACCGTTTTTGTCTTTGCCATCCCATACAATAGAATGCACTCCGGGGTTTTGGTCTGCATCAACGAACACCAATACTTCTTTGCCAAGCAAGTCATACAATGATATTCGTACATGCTGCTGATTATTTTCAATCTGATAAGTGATGACAGTTTGTCCTTTGGAGGGAACAGGATAAATGGACAACATGGTGGGGCCATGCGATAAATTTCCGTTTTGATTTCCATCACCGGTAATTATTGAAGAGACAGATACAATGCCGTTTATTGCAAAAGCAGTCCTGTCAGTTTCGTTGGCAAGAAAATTCAAGACGGAAACTGGCGTTGATATCATACCCTGAATATTCTGCTTTACCGAAAAGGTAAGAAAAGCGACCGTAGTATCAGAATTGAATGGGTCAGTGCCGGCAAAAGCTAATTCCACATCGCCACTGCCGCTGATGTTAAAGTATGTTGACATTGACGACAATGCAGGTGCGAGTGAAACAAACTGCAGGTAGGCAGTATCGTATTTCAGTGTTGCTTGTATTGAAAACAGGTTTGTTACATCAGTAATGCCGACCGGAATAATAATATTGTCACCGGCAAATGCGGTGGCGCTGCCAATAACCAGGTTCGTGTTGGTTTGATCATTGTTGCCATTCTTCTGCATCACTTCAGCCGGAAAATTATCAATTAATCCTACTACATACTGGAGTATCAGCGAAGCGTCAAATGATGTTATGCCTGAGGCACCGCTTACATCTGCTACACCCTGTTGAGTTGCATCTAATGTTATCAGTGACACAACATATTTCAGAACAAGCGAAGCATCATAGGCCTGCACTGTGCCGTTCAAACTTACATCTCCCATAAGAGGATTAACCGCACCGGTGCTGTTCCATGGATCGTAATCAACAGCATCGGTAACTGATTCACCAGTACCACCCGGATTGCCTGAATGTGTGGGACCAGAGTTATTACCCCACCAGTTATTTTCAGCATTGATGGTAAATGATTGGTCAACATTATTGACCGCATAACTCATGTTCTGGTCAAAATCGCAATAGTTGATGACGGGATTTGATGCCCCGGTGGCATATACGCCCTGGTAATTATTCGTGAAAGAGCAATATGTTATAGAAGGGCTGGCATTATTGGTAACCAAAACCCCCTGATTGCTGCCACCCCACCAATAACCATAACTTCCAAAACGGAAAATGCAATTTTTCAACCGGCAAAGAGGGTCAAGTGAAGTGTTTTCAAAAATGAGAGCCGCCCAGTCGCCCATACCCGCAGCAGTGGCAGCGCTGTCGCTGTTGGTATCGCCTCCGTAATAATCGTCTTTCCAACTTGTGAATACAATATTACTGTCTGGCGTTGCGCCTCCTTCGGCTATCAATCCTTTATTAACTGTCAGAGAACCTCCAGGTCCATAATACGGAGTATAGAATTTGCAGACAACACCCGGATTGATGGTCAGCGTGGCGCCTGTTCCTATAATGTAGGTTGTAAACAAATATGGGATATTGGTAATTCCTCCGAAAGGACGTTTAGGAAGGGTAACATCCTGTGATAATGTTTCAGTTAATACACCAATCGCCTTATAAGTTGAACCTGAAATAATATTATTAGCCGTGGAAGCAGGATAGGAAACTAATGAAGTAAGCAGAGGTGTAAAAGTCAAATTGTTAAACGTGTTATTATCAACACCGGGATTGGACACACCATTCAGTTTAACTCCGTAGTCGGAATTTTCAAAAGTGCAGTTGGCAATGGAAGGAGAAGCGCTTGATAAACCCACACCAATATTTGCATACCGGATGACAGAATAATTTATTGTACCCGCATCATTACTTACATCGTCAAAGGCAATGTACGTGTCATCATCAATTGCCGGTTGTGTTGCATTTCCATCCTGATTCATATCGGCAGGATTACCGTAATTGTCATCACGATAATCGGTAAAGACAACCGGATTAGAAGAGGTGCCGTTCACAACCAATTTACCATCCACTGAAAACATCATATTGTCCGTCCAGTTCAACCAGGACCAATAGCTAAAATCGCTTCCTTTAAAAACAGTACCGGCCGGAATAGTTATTGAAGTTCCGGAATTAACTTTTATAGTACCATAAACATAATAGG
Organism: Bacteroidota bacterium; assembly: GCA_016193485.1. Classification (GTDB taxonomy): domain Bacteria; phylum Bacteroidota; class Bacteroidia; order JACPRZ01; family JACPRZ01; genus JACPRZ01. Next base: position 262,734 of record JACPRZ010000043.1, read on the forward strand.
AAATATTATTGTAACCCGCAAAATTTCGTTGAGGAATTGTATCGTCCTGTGAGAAAATTTCAGGCATAATGCCAAGCGCCATCCTGCCAACATTCAACACCGTATTGTTGGAAAAAGATGGATTTGCAAACATGCTCATATAAACCGGCTCGTTTGCAATATTGTACATTTCGCAATTCTGAACATCGGGATTAGCGCTTCCGAATATTCCAACAGCAGAACTGGATGATAATTCAAAGAGACAATTGTCAATAAGAACAAAAGCGTCTTTTACTTTTACCATACCCCTGTCTGATTGATTACCAAAACTTGAACAATTATAGGTAGCCGCTCCGCCATATCTTAATTCGCAATACTGCAGAATATTTAAAGAATCATCAGATGTTTCAAAAAAATCAATGCCATCCCAGTCACCTGCAACAGGTGAACTGCTGTTCCCGTCATTATTTGTATCTCCTCCTGCGGAATCATCTTTTGTAGAAGTGAAAATAACCTTTTCGCCCAAGTTGCCAAGTACCCTTAATGCACCATGAACCTGTATTCTATCGGGTTGACCATACCAGCAAATGGTACGACCTGTTAATTTGAGCACTACGCCAGAGTCAATAGTAAGGGTTGCGTTGGAAGCAATGATCAGCCGGTCTAAAATGTAGGCAATGTTGTTGATGCCTGCGACATTTCTTTTTGAAAGCGTTGCATCGGAAGAAAGAGTTCCTTCCAATATCCTGATTCCTTTGCTTGCATTGGAAATAAAAGTAATGTTCGTAAAAACCGGATCGGCTTTAAGAGACATGGCAAGCGGATCGGCAACGCAATTCTGAATTGTCACATTATCAACCAAAGGAGTAGAATTTCCATCGCACCACACACCATAATAAGAATTAGAAATAGTTGTGTTGGTAAGATCACCTCCGGCACTTGAAAAACTGACCCCCCCCTTTTCACCATATCCGCTGTAATTGATTTCGCTGCTGTCAATCAGGCAATAAGCATCATCACTCACATCGTTAAACATTATAGTGCCCCAGTCATTCGCAGCGGGAGTGGTTCCGTTGCCATCGCCATTGCAATCGCCAGGATTACCAGCATTGTCGTCCTTTACTGAAGTAAACGTAATCAGTCCTCCTGCAATGGTTCCTTTTGCTTTAAACCCGCCATTCACAAAAATATTTGTATTGGGATTTACTTTAATCACAACGTCCGGTTCCACATCAACGTAGGTTCCGCTGTTGATTGTCATATCACTCAGAAGGACATAAACAATATTGAGATAGCCGGCAACATCCCGTTGTTTGATAGTTCCATTCAACCCTACGTTGCCTCCAATTAATCCTAAAGCATTCAACCCTGCATTTGTATATGTGTTTCCGTTAAATGTAGGATTAGCGGAAGGAGAGATAGAAATTGGCGTGTATGTTACATTTATAAAATCATTATTGGAAATAACAGGGTTGGAGTTGCGATAACAGGAAATTCCATAGTTGACATCTTTAACTTCGCAGTTGGAAATGGCGGGGTTGGCGGCAACTATTGCAACTGCATTATTGGAAACGTCTAACTGATTAAGATACCAGTAATAGTTTCCGGATGTGTTTGCGTATTTTATGCGGCAATAGTTCAGGATAGAAGAGGCGCTGCTTCCGGGTGCAAATAAAACCCCCCCCCAGTCGCCCTTTTGGGGCGAGGTTACAGAGCCATCCTTGTTGCAGTCGGCCGGATTGCCATAGTTATCATCTTTTGCAGATGTAAACGTGATCATGCTGTCGGTTGTAGCATTGGCGATGAGAGTTCCTTCCACCAATAGAGTTTGGTCATAACTGAATCCTTTTATTACGATACCTTTATTAATAGTCAGTGTTAATGATGCAGGTATTGTGAGCGGACTGAGAAGGAGATAAGTGACATTAGGTATAGAAGTTACTGAACGGATCGGCAGCACGGCATTAGTTGTGGTGATTCCGCCAAGCAGTCCTATGGCATCATATTGATTGTCGGAGAAGGAAAAAGCATTATTGGAGAAAACCGGGTTTGCTTCAAATGACATGGCAATGGGGGTCATCTGGCTTGAACCAATCGTGTTATTGGTAAAAACAGGGTTGGATGCCTGCTGCATGGCTACACCAAAATAATTATTGGAAAAATCACAACTGTCAATAGTTGGACCGGCATTGCTCATCGTAACGCCTCCTGAATTATTGGCTCCGGCAAATCTCAGGTTACACCTGCGCATGACACACTGCGCGTCATTACTGGCATCATTGAAAACAACACCATACCAGTTTTGAGAGGCAGGTGCAGTTGCAGTGCCGTCATTATTGGTATCTCCACCCCAGTTATCGTCAATTACTGAAGTGAAATTAATGGATTCGCCTGCGTTGGCAGTCGCAATCAGAATACCATTCACATAAAGCCCAGTACCGGAATTAAATTTCAGGATGTTACCGGAAGCAATTTCCAAACTGCCGGTATTATTGATAGTATAACTATAAGGGAAATAATAGGGAACATTAAATTTGGGCAAAATAAGATTGGTGCTTAATGCAGAATGATTAATATAAACGGCATCGGTTGTGTTCCCGGTCAGGTCATTCACACCGGATAGTGTTATAGAGCCGGGACCATTGTACCAGAGAGGCCACGTGCAGGAACTGACAGAGGAATTATTCAGTGAAACAACAGCGAGATCCGTTACTGTCAGCCCTTCATTCATGTTGTTAATATTGGTATTGATAAGTGTGAGATTTCCTCTGTCAACAAAAACCATATCGCCATATTTGATTTCGCAGTTCTGTAATGTGGCAGCGCCTGAATAAGTAGAATAAGCCCCTATCTGAATGGAGCCCCAGCTTCCTTTAACCGGACTGACCTGGCTGGAGGTGAATGTTACATAAATTGCATTTAATGTACCATATACATACAACCTCAGATTATCATTAAATTTTACCAATACGCCACTATCTATTGTCAGGGTAAAACCTGATTCTACCGTTACATTCCCTATCACGGTATAGGGACTGCCGGCAA
>JACPRZ010000043.1:265765-292441 GCA_016193485.1 Bacteroidota bacterium
CGCTGATTGAACCGCTCACATCGGTTTGAGCATTTGAGGTGAGAATGCCGGCTGCGATAAAAAAAGCAGTTATTGATGTGATTTTTGCTTTCATAGTAAAACGTATTTTACAGCAGTTCGTGAATTTTTTTTGAAATTTTGATTTTCATAGGTAAGCAGAGACGAGGCATGCCTCGTCTCTGCTTACCAAAATTACCATCCCGAGTACTCGGGATGATTTTTTGTAAAAATTCTTCACGAACCATTAATTTTATAAAGTAACATTATAAAAACCTAATAAGCAGTATGATTTCCTTGCTTACTGCAGTGAAAACACTTGCGCTAATGAAGGAAAACGATGTAAACATACGCAAAAACAACGTGCATAAAACACTACACAATTTCGACAGTGTAAAACACATCTCAAAATCACTCACCACATTCATCATTCATCCCCCGCATTTCATTTCCGTTATGAAACATAGCCCTGTCAACCCCCTCCGCCAAATCCCCCACAAATAACATTGTTTTTCCGGATGAAACTTTTACGGTTTTCATCACCTGCCCCAAAACATTTGCGAGGCGAATTTCATTAACAATCTAATTTCCGCCTTCAAGAATTACATTGAGAACATCTTTCGCAGGATTAGGATAAATAAATATTGCGGATTGTCCGGCAGGGGACGCCTGCCTGACGGCAGGCAGGGATCCGCCTTTGGAGGAAAAACCTTGAATGTCATAATAGAACGGAAGGCAACCTCATCAAATCAGTTCACCATTCCATAGCAGTTCTAAAAAAATTTTCCATGGATAAATTTGAATATTGCCGGAAACTCTGGGTTTGGAATCCAACGAAACTGCGATACACTTTGCACGCGGATATTCTTCTTTAAATGCCTTTAATCCTTTCAGATGATGTGTTTGAATCATGTCGGTACCTTTGACTTCAATGGCAATGGGAGGGTCTCCTGAAATAAAATCAACTTCGTAGCCGGACGATGTGCGCCAGTACGAAACGGGATAATTCTTTCCCGAATAATGGCTGTGGGATGATATCTCCTGGAAAATAAAATGTTCCAAAGCTTTTCCAAAGATTTCAATTCCCGGCACGATGTTGCTTCTGTTGAGCAGGTAGTTTACTATTCCGATATCAAAAAAATAAAATTTCGGGGATTCCACAACCCTACGTTTCGGTCGTTTCATATAGGCAGGTAAAAAGCGCCCTAGCAAGGTATCGGTCAGGATTTTGAAATATTCTTTTACTGTAGGCGAACTTACTCCGCATTCCCTTGCAATATTGCTGAAATTAACTACTTCGCCATTGGAAAATGCCGCATTTTCAAGAAACCGGTGGAAGAGAGGAATTTTGCGCGATATGGCTTCCTGTTCAATTTCCTCTTTAAGGTATTGCGTTACATAAGCGAGCAATAAATTTTTCGCCTGTCCCTCCGGCTCCTGGTAGTGAACCGGAAGAAGCCCGTTATTGAGCGCTGTGTTTAACCTGAAATTCGGAATTTCTGGATAAACAAGCGGAAACATTTCATAGCGCAATGCCCGCCCACCCAGCAGGTTCGCTCCGCTGCGTTTCAGTTTTCTGGCGCTGGAACCGCATAGTATAAACCTCACGCCCTTGTTCACTATCAACCATTGCGCTTCATCAAGCAACAGAGGAATTTTCTGCACCTCGTCAATAATAACCGGTGTCTTTGAAACGGGAAGGGATAAAACCTGTTCTCTTAGCAGTGAGGGTTTAATGCTTAACCGCAGAAACATATCGGATAAGAGCAAATCGTAGTAGGGTGCATCGGGAAATAATTGCTTCAACAGCGTACTTTTTCCCGTTTGCCGCGGTCCCCAAAAGAAACAACTCTTAGCTCCCAACCCTGAAAATGACTGGACGCGTTTGAACATAATAACCTGCAAATATAAAGATATTCTTTAAATATGCATGTTTATTTAAAAGCAGGGTTTGATAGGTGGTTAGGTTACGCTGGTTACATCAACTTCACCAACCGCATATTCCTCACAGCGCCATTCACAGCAAACCGCAGAAGATAAATTCCACCGGGTAAGCCGTACCGGTCACCATTGACTTTGAACTCATGCGTTCCGGGCGCTGCAATTCCATTGTAGAGGAGTGTGTTTTTCTGAGTTATCAGATTAAATAATTCAACAGCAACATCGCTTTCTGTAGCGAGTGAGTATTCAATGGTGGTCCGGTCATTGAAAGGATTCGGGAAAATTTTTATTTCAGGATGTCCGTCATACGCACCCGTACCGGTAATCAGTTTTACCGTATCGGTATAAAGCGCTGTGCAACTATTTGCATCGGTTACTGTAACTGTATAGGTTCCCGATGAAATTCCGCTGATATCCTCGGTTACTTCGCTGTTGCTCCACAGGTAGGTGTAAGAACCGGTTCCACCGGTTACGGTAATATCAATAGCACCATCATTGTTACCGGGTGAATTGGCATCGGTTACAACAGCATTGACGGAAATTGCAGGTGGTTCAGTGACAATGGCCATATCAACAACCGATGAACCTTTGGAATCGGTTATGGTAACATAGTATATTCCTGCATCAAGACCCGTGGCAGTTGAATCGGTTTGCGGGGGGGTGGCGTTCCATAAATAGGTGAAGGGGGGGGCTCCTCCGGTAATCGAAACAGTTGCCATTCCGTTATTCCCACCGTTGCAGGAAACATCCGTTGATGTTGCGCTTGCTGCTATTGGCAGCGATGGCGCCTCCATTGCAGCGGTATTTGACTTGGAAGAGTTGTATTTTTTGGCTTTCAATGTTGCGTTACACCCGAGAGGATTAGGATGGATCACGGAAACAATATAATACAAACTATCCCCCGGATTTGCTGAAACCGTATCGCCATCCGAAAATTGCGTTGTTGTGCTTACCACCGAACCAACATAGACCACGCTGTCCTGTGATACCCCCCTCCAGATGCTGTAGGTGCCGAATGTAAACCCTTCATAGGGTTCCCATATCAACTCCCTTGTAAAACCATCAATATTGTAAACTACAGCAAGGTGCATGGTTTTATGGGGCACGCTCATTGCCGAATAATTTCCGCAGGAATCAACGGCTATAATTCCATAGCGGTCGGAATGGACTTTAGGGGTGGAACCTACATCAACAAACTCGCTTAAACTGTCAAAGGGGACGATTCCTATGGAATCGTAAAGGCCAAGTGAAGTATCCTCGCTGTAAATAATGTAGTGATCTGTTCCAACGCCATACGTTTTTTCCCAGACGATTAGATTTTTTCCTGTTAAACTGTCAACTGTCACAAGGCAAATCTCCTGCGAAACTGCACTTATGCCAACTGAAATAGTTCCTGTTGTATCACAACCGTTTCCGTCAGTAACAGTAACGGTATAACTGCCGCTGCCGACTGCCACTGCTACTGCATTAGTATTCCCATTACTCCAATTATAAGAATAAGGAATAATTCCCCCCCCTGGTGTTGCAGCAACGCTTCCGTCCGAATGGTTGCAGGTGGCATCGGTTACTGAAACTGAAACTGAAAGAACATTTGGCTCCGTGATGGTAACATTCGGAGTTACCTGGCAATTGTTGTTGTCAGAAATATTTACATTGTAAATTCCCGGACACAAGCCGGTTGCTGTTTGCGTGGTTTGCACGGGAGAAGTTTGCCATGTATAAATGTAGGGCTGAGTTCCTCCGGAAGGATTTACCGAAGCAGTCCCATCACAAACATTGTTACAGGTAACATCCGTGTGCGAAAAATTTGGATTCAGCAATACGGGTTGAGTGATGATTGCAGAATCAACTTTTGTACATCCTTTGTTGTCAGTTATTGTTATTGTATATGTTCCTGCCATAATATTTGTAATATCTTGTGTTGTAGCTCCATTTGACCAGGAATAAGTGTAAGGGGGATTGGAACCACTCACACTTAAATCAACTCCACCATTACCGGCTCCGTTGCAGTTAACAGGAGTGATAGCGAGCGTTGTGGAATATACAGCCGGCTCAGAAACGGTGCCGGTAAAATTTTTCTGGCAGTTGGTGGAGTCAGTTACCGTTACTGTATAAGTTCCCGCAATTAATCCTGTTGCTGTTTGTGTAGATTGAGAACCAGCAGTTGCGTCCCATAAATATGTATAAGGAGGAACTCCTACTGTAACAACCATTGTAATTAATCCATTGCTGCCTCCGTTACATGATACAATCACAGGGAAAGTTATTCCTGACAGGGGAAGCGGCTGAGAAATAGTGGCGGAAAAAGTTTGGGTGCAATTATTTGCATCGGTTATCAGTACAGAATAATTTCCTGCAGTCAGCCCGGAAACATCTTCTGTAGCAGATAAATTGCTCCATGCAAAAGTGTATAGAGTTGTTCCGCCAGAAACAGAAATATTAATTTCTCCATCATTGCCTCCGTTGCACGTAACATTTTTTTGCGAAGAAAGCGAAACGGAAAGAACTGCCGGTTCTGTAACAATAAATGTATCTGCTTGTGTCCATCCCCATGAATCAAGTATTGCAACTGAAAAAGTATCGGCAGATAGCCCGCTGATATCTTCGGTGGTCTGTGCATTTGACCAAAGAAAGGTGTAAGGAGAAGTTCCACCAGAAACTGTAAGATCAATTGCTCCATCACTCAAACCGTTGCAGGAAATATTTGTAATGACAGTCGTATCCGTAATCGGAGGAGGCATGGTAAGTTTCCATAATTCTCTTCCGATGATGCCGTCATTGGCAGCAAAAAATAAATTAGTTCCGGCAGGGGTTAATAATGCAGGATTGGAAGAAGCGGGACCTGAATAAATATCAGCAACCATTGCTGTGCTTGCAGCAGTGCCCGCGCTAGTCCATATTTCTTTTCCGTGAATATCGTCAGTGGCAGCAAAGAACAGCGTGTCATGAAAACTCACTAAATAGGATGGCGATGAACCAAATGAACCGGGAAAAATATCTTTCAGCATTACAGTGCCGGCAGTCGTTCCATCGCTTTTCCAGAGTTCGGTTCCATTTGTTCCATCATTAGAAGTGAAATACAATGCTCCATTAACATTTGTGAGGTTGCCTGGATTTGAATTTCCTGATCCCGGATTAATATCTATCACCATCACCGTTCCTGCTGTTGTTCCATCACTTTTCCAGAGTTCGCCTCCATTTATTCCATCCGAAGCGCCAAAAAATAATGTTCCGTTAATATTAATAATACCTGAAGCACCGCCACCATTAATTCCTGGGTAAATATCTTTTACCAGGACGGTTCCTCCGCTGGTGCCATCACTTTTCCATAACTCAGTGCCATAGGTGGGATGGGTTGCGAAAAAAAATGTTTCTCCGTTCATGAACGTATAACCTCCCGCACAGGAGCAGTTGCCTCCGGCATTAATATCTTTTATCATCACAGTGCCGCCCAATGTTCCATCACTTTTCCATGGTTCCCGGTTTGCTGTTCCATCTTGTGCCGTACAATATAATACGCCATTGCTGTTTGTGAGATAATAGGGGCCGCTGCCGGAAGCGCCCGGCCAAATATCTTTTACTAAAACTGTTCCGCCTGATGTTCCATCGCTCTTCCATAGTTCGTTGCCATTAGGGTCATCTGCAGCAAAAAAAACAGTGTCATTTACATTTGTTAGCCAGCCAGGGGAACTACTTGCCGCACCAGCAACAATATCTTTCACCATTACAGTACCATTCAGCGTTCCATCACTTTTCCAGAGTTCATCACCATTTGTTCCATCTGCTGCATTAAAAAACAACATATTATTTGCTGTTATGATTGAATAAATACTGGAACCAGAAGGGCCCGGATTAATATCTTTTAGCATCGCAGTACCTGCAGTGGTTCCATCGCTCTTCCAGATTTCTTTGCCGTTCACCCAATCGGTTGCCTGGAAAAAAACATCATTCGCAAGAGGCGTTAATAAATCTATTTGAGAATCTGACAAATCAGGGCGAATGTTTTTAAGAAGAACGGTTCCTCCTGTTGTACCATCACTTTTCCACAGTTCCCATCCGTTTATTCCGTCATTAGCCATAAACAATGCAAAGCCGGTGCCCGCAGTTATATTTTGCGGAGAGGATGATGCCGAACCCGAATAAACATCTTTTATCATAACCGTTCCGGGCGAAGTGCCATCGCTGCGCCATATTTCTTTTCCGTTTATACCGTCATCTGCAGCGAAATAAAGTATGCCGCTGAAGTTGGTGAACGAACCAATGGAAGAGCCGTTAATTCCGGGATAAATATCTTTTACCAAACCTGTTCCTGCTCCGGTTCCATCGCTGAGCCATAATTCATACCCAGATGTTCCTTCTGTGGCAATGAAGAAAAAGATGTTGCCTACTTGTATAAATCCGCCCGGGTTGGAACTTCCTGCGGTATTAATATCTTTTATTATTACTGTTCCTGCCAAAGTGCCATCGCTGCTCCAAAGTTCGGTGCCCGTACCAGGTTCATATGCGCTAAAAACAACCACTGAGTTATTGAAATTCGCAATGCCAGATGGGGAAGAATTAGTAGCGCCAGAAGCAATATCTTTTACCATTACAGTTCCGATGGAGGTTCCATTGCTTTTCCATAATTCAGTGCCATTTGTACCATCAGTTGCCGAAAATAATACAGTGCCGTTGAGGTTAGTAAGGTTAGTAATGCTTGAGGCAATGGAACCCGGATAAATATCTTTTATCAGCACTGTACCCAGAGTTGTACCGTCTGACTTCCATAATTCATAACCATTTGTGCCATCATTAGCCCTGAAAAATAAAGTGCCGTTCGCGTTTAAAAGATTAGCAGGACCACTATTCGCAATTCCGGGATTGATATCTTTCACCAGCACAGTTCCTGCTGAAGTTCCATCGCTTTTCCAAAGTTCTGTTCCATTTATTCCTTCATTTGCATTAAAATAAACAATATTATTTATCGCTGTAAATCCTCCAGGCAATGAGCCAGTTGCACCCGGGTCAATATCGCTTACCATCACAGTTCCTGCAGCGGTTCCATCACTTTTCCACAATTCAATACCATTTAATCCATTCTCGGCTCTGAAAAAAAGCGTTCCGTTCACATTAGTTAAAGAAGCAGTATTTGAGCTATTGCTCCCGGGATAAATATCTTTTACCATTGCTGTTCCAGAAAGAGTTCCATCACTTTTCCATAATTCAGTGCCATTTACACCATCATCTGCTGTAAAATAAATAATGCCGTTTACGTTAACAAAATTATTGGGGTTGGAACTAAGAATGGAAGATGCGTTGCCGATGTCTTTCACTAATTGCACCTGGGCATTGACTGCAGAAAAAATAAGTCCGCATAAAAAAATCAATGTGGGTATGTAAAAATTATTTTTCATTTATCAGAAAATTATTTTTATGAATAATTATTCTCTTCCTCAACACGGCTAGTATAATCGTACAAACTTACTCCAACCCGATAATCCTCAAATTCCTGGTCATCCCGTCCACATTGAATCTTGCCACATATATCCCAGTTGGGATTCCTGCTTCTTTAGTGTTGAAAGAGTAAGTGTAAACACCGGCAGATTGTACTTCATCAATTATTGAAACGACCTTTTCTCCTATAAGTGAGTAAATCTCAACGCTTACGTTTGAGGGGGCAGACAAATCGTATTGAATGTTGGTTTCATTCTTAAAAGGGTTCGGGAAAATTTTCAACTCAAACGGCTGAGGATTGTACCTCAAACCGGTAATCAGTTTAACGGTATCAGAATAAACAACAACACAATTATTCGCATCCGTAACAGTAACCGTATAGGTTGCAGCAGATAACCCGGAAATATCTTCGGTGGTTTCGCTATTGCTCCACAGGTATGTATAAGCGCCTGTGCCACCGGTGACCGTAATATCAATAGCACCGTCATTGTTGCCCGGAGAATTGGCATCGGTAACCGTTGCAATGAGTGCAAGCAGTGCCGGTTCGGTAACTGATGCCGATTGAATGGCAAGACACCCGGTTCCATCATATACCGACACGGAATAAGTGCCTCCGCTTAATCCAGTTGCAGTCGAATCGGTTTGGTTTCCTGCAGCGGCATCCCACAGAAATGTATAGGGGGGGGTACCACCGGTTGCATTGACCATAGCCGTACCGTCACCATCGCCATTGCAGGTAACAGGTGTTGCCGACATGGAAAGGATTGGCGCATTTGCATCGCTTACAGAAGCGGTCGTTGATTGTGTGCAATTATTGCCGTCAGTTACCGTAACAGTGTAAGTTCCAGCACCAATCCCGGTAGCAGTTGAAGCGGTTTGACCATTGCTCCAGGAATAAATAAATCCGCCACCCCCCCCTCCTGCCGTAACCGTTGCGCTGCCATCGGCAGTACCGCAGGTTGAATTTACGGTTGATACCGACAATGTAATCTGGGCAGGTTGAGTAACAGTAACGGTTTGCGTTCCAAAACAACCCTCGGAATCGGTGACAGTTACCTCAAAAGTATTTGCAGATAATCCGGTAGCGGTTGCATTGGTCTGGTTCCCTGCAGCAGCATTCCATTGATAGGTATAAGGCGAAGTTCCGCTGGCAGGAAGCGCTGTGGCAGTTCCATCAGCGCCTCCGAAACAATTGAGATTGGTGGAAGTTGTAATTATGTTCAATGGCGTATTAACGGATGAAACCGAAGCAACCGCAGTTTGCTGGCAATTATTTCCGTCCGCCACAGTCACCGTGTAATTTCCTGCAGACAGGGAAGTGGCTGTTGAAGCGGTTTGTCCATTATTCCATGAATATGTAAATCCTCCAACCCCCCCTCCTGCCGTTACCGTTGCGCTGCCATCACCATTGCCGCATGTGGAATTTACGGTTGATACCGATAAAGTGATCTGGGCAGGTTGAGTGACTGTTACGGTTTGCGTACCGAAACATCCTTTCGAATCGGTAACGGTTACATTAAAAGTATTGGCAGATAACCCTGTAGCCGTAGCATTGGTCTGGTTCCCGGTATTTGCATCCCACTGGTAGGTATATGGAGATGTTCCGCTTGCCGGAAGCACCGTAGCGGTTCCATTTGTTCCTCCATAGCAATTCAAATTGGTTGATGTGGTAAGCAGATTCAACGGCACATTAACAGAATTTACTGTTACCGAGTAATTTCCCATACAGCCATTGCCATCGGTTGCAGTTACAGTATAAGTTGCAGGTGCAAGCCCGGTTGCCGTAGCAGCGCTTTGGCTGTTGTTCCATACATAGTTATACCCGCCACTACCCCCCCCGCCAGTAGCCGTGGCAGTTCCATCGGAATTATTGCATGTTGCATCCGTGACAGTTGTGTTTACGGTAAGAGAAATATTCAGGGTATTAACCACTATGCTGTTTTGGGAAGGACAACCGCTGTTATCTGTAGCAGTGACGGTGAATGTGGCTGCAGCAAGTCCTGTTGAAATACTATTACTCTGGCCACTGCTCCATGAATAAGTAAATCCTCCCGTACCTCCTGTTGCCGTTGCAGTAGCCGTTCCGTCACCGCTGCCGCATGTGTCCGGGGTTGATAGTACCGATATTGAAATCGCAGGCGGTTCTGTCACAGTCACGGTATCGGTAGCCGTGGTGGCTTTCGAATCGGTAACCGTGACTATGTATGTACTGGCAGCAAGACCTGTAGCGGTTTGGGTACTCTGTGCACCGGGATCATTCCACATATAAGAATATGGACCTGTTCCACCGCTTTCGGTTGCAGTTGCCGTACCGTTTGTGCCGCTATTGCAGGTTACATCTGTTGCACTCATAGTCAAAGTTATCCCCAGAGATGGCGCCTCCATGGACGCAGTATTTGATTTGGATGAATTGTAGGTTTTTAGTTTCAAAGTAGAGGTGCAACCTGTCGGGTGTACAATCTCAATAATGTAGAATAAACTGTCAGCCCCACCAAGAGTATCCCAGTCGTTGTATGCGGTGTTTGTGCTTACTACCGAATCGATCAGGACGATATTGGAAGATGTAGTTCCTCTCCAGATATTGTACTGCGGAGCAGTAAATCCTTCATAGTTCTGCCAACTCAGATTCCTTTGATCCTGAGCCCCAAGGTTTACCTGCAGAAGCATTGTCCTGTGAGAATCGCTCAGCATCGAGAAATTTCCGCATGAATCTAATGTGGCAATCTTATAACGTTCCGACTTTGACATCGGATTAGAGGCATAATCAATGAAGTAACTTATGCTGTCATAAGGCACAAAACCGATAGTGTCGTACACATTGGTCAGAATTTCTTTGAAAATATAATACCTGCTGGTTGATAATCCCGGTGTTTTTGGCCACGCAATGAGATTTTTCTTTGTGGCGCTGTCAACGGTAACCACGCAAATGGGTTGTTCAACCGCAACGGTATTGATTGTGGACGTGGATGTTTTGGTACAACCTTTGTTATCGGTAACGGTAACGGTATAATTACCGGCAACCAAACCGGTGACCATCCCCCCTGTGCCCCCCCCTGTCCAAGCATAAGTGTAAGGGGATGTTCCTCCTGCAGCAGTTGCAGAAACAGCGCCATCGGAATTACCGCAGGTAGCAGAGGTAAGTGAAGAAGCCGTTGCGGTAAGTTGCGCTGGTTGGGTAACTGTATAACTTCTGATGGAGACACATCCGCTTGCATCGGAAATAAAACAAATATATGTTCCGGCAGGAATGTTATTTTTATTTTTTGTGGCTCCTCCCACATTCCATGAGTACGTATAGGGAGTCGTCCCTCCGGTAACCGTTTGAATGATAGAACCAGTGCTGCCACCATAGCATCCTACGTTGGTAATTGTTGATAAAATTGCAGGAGCGTTTGTATTATCAACAGATGCGGTACCCACTGATGTACATCCATTTGCATCCGTAACAGTAATATCAAACGTCCCATAGGGCAGACCAGTGGCAGTTTGGGTAGTTTGGTCGTTTGTGTTATTATCCCACAGATAAGTAAATGCTCCTGTTCCTCCGCCAGGCAAAACAGTTGCTGTTCCATTGCTGGTGCCACAACCGGTTCCGACTGTAGAAAATGATAAAGAAATTATGGCAGGTTGGGCTACAGATGCAACAGCAATTCCATTACATCCGGCAGCATCCGCTACGGTTAAAAGATAAGTTCCGGCAGCCAATGATGTTTGATCTTCAAGGGTTGAGCCGTTTGACCATAGATAAGTAAATGGCGATATTCCGCCAGAAGCGGTGACTGAAATACCTCCATTAATACCACCATAACATGAAACGATGTTCGTACCATCAACAGTAATCACAGGCGCTCCGCTATCGTTAACGGCTACTTCTGAAAAAGCAGAGCAACCATTGGAATCCGTCACCAATACGTAATATACGCCTGATGTTAAACCTTCGGCCAGTTGGGTTGAATCGTTCGTTGACCATAAGTATGAAAAAGGAGGTGTTCCCCCGCTTGAAACAGCAATAAAAATTGCCCCGTCACCGGAACCGCATGATGAGGATATAACAGAATCGTTAAGTGCCATAGGAGCAGGGTTCGCCATGGTATAAGAACCGGTACCCATGCAACCGAAATTATCGGTAACGGTAACGAAATAAGTCCCGGATTCGAGCCCCGTTGCCGTTGAATTTGTTTGTGCAGCATTGTCACTCCATAAATAGTTAAATGGCGGCTCGCCACCTATAACTGTGGCTTCTGCACTGCCGTTATTGCCATTATTGCAGGTAACCGGTGAAATAAGGTTAACGTTGACAGTTGCGCTTCCCACCTCATAAACAGTGACTAATGTGGTCATGGTCGTTGAATTACCGCAACCATTTGTAATGAGCACGCTGACCGAATATGTTCCCGGTGTTGAATAAATATGGGTTGTTGTCGTATTAATTGTTGTTAACGTATCTCCATCTCCGAAGTTCCATGAGTAGGTTTCCCCGCCAATGGCGAGAAACTTAATGGGCTGGCAGGTAGTATAACCGCCCTGATTGACCGGCTCTTCAACGAGAAAGTCACCGCTGACAAGCAGGTTGTTGGCAACCACCAGGTTAAATGAATCGGTTGTACTAAAACCGCAAGCATTGGTGAGAGTCAGTTTCACTTTGTATGAACCGGTATCGGCATAGGCATGTTTAATGATGGTAATTACAAAACCGTCCTCAACAACAAGTGGTTCTGTTGCAACATCTGTCCACCCGTCACCGAAATCCCAGAGGTTTTGCCCGGTTCCCCAGAAATAGAAGAGAATTGCATCACCGGGACAGCCGCCCTGGTTATCATCAGGAGTTCCCCAGCTATCATTGCCCATAACAGGAACGATACTATCGCTTATGGAAATCTGACCGGTTGTTGTATAACTATTTCCACATCCGTTTGTTGCCGTAAGGGATATTGTGAATTCTCCGGTATCGGAATAAATGTGGGAGTTACCGGCATCCGATGTATCAATGGTGCCGTCACCGAAATTCCATATATAAGAATAGGAAGCGGAACCGTTACTGGCAATAAACTGAATTTCATCACCGGGGCATGCTTCTGTCACAGGTATAAAAATATCCAGACCGGGAGGCACAGGTGCATTACCATCCACAATAATACCTGAATAAAACGTCTGGTAATTGCCGCAACCGTTAAAAACAGTTACTGAAACGCTGTAAACACCGGCAGTGTCGTATGTATGAAAAACCTCATCGCTAAAGGTAATAGAAGTATCGCCATCCCCGAATGTCCATACATAGAGAGCAAAATTGCTTCCGTTAATATCAAATCTTACCTGGTCGCCCGGGCAGGTCATAGGGACAGATGAAGATAAAGTTAAATTTGCCGGCACCTGTGTATTGGCATCAACTGTTACTGTGAATGTAAGCGTAGTATCAATGCCGCAATGATTGGTAATGGTAACGGTGGGATAATAGATACCTGCACTATCATAGGCATGATTTGCCCATGACGAACCGGCAGCCGATGTACTGTCGTCAAAATCCCAGTAATAAGAAGCATATCCGGAAGATACATCCATGTTAACTTCATCATTCGGGCATACCGGTACGGGCCACACATAAGTTGATAAGTTTCCTGGAAATCCTACATTGTTTAAAATTTTAACCGTATCAAGAAGGGTTGTATCAAAGCCGCAATAATTGGTAATGAATAATGATACAGGGTAAACTCCAACGTTTAAATAAGCATGTTCAGCCCATCCGTAGTCGGATGCATATTGTGGCGACCCATCGCCAAAATTCCATAGATATGATTTATTTCCTCCATCGGCAGAGAAGGAAATTTCCTGCCCCGGACATGCAGGGGTATAGTTAATATCAATATCGCTATAAGAGGGAATGGTAATGGTGGAATCAATAGTTACAGTTCCGGTTACTACCGTATCAATTCCGCAATAACTGGTAATCGTTACCGAAAAAGTAAAAGTACCCGCTATGGAATATATATGGTTTATCCAGGCGGTATTTGTAGTTGAGTCAACAGGAGTGCCGTCACCGAAATTCCATTTGTAACGATAAAATCCATACTGCGTACCCATACTAATTGTTTGTCCCGGGCAGGCGGTATTGGGGTTTACATTTGAACCAAAATTACCGAACCAGGTGCTGTCGGATATAATAACACTTGCCGAAAGGGTGGTGTCGATGCCGCAATGATTGGTAATTACAACTGATACAGTGTAGTTCCCTGCCGTGTCATACTTATGATTCAGTTGGTTAAGCGGTGCACCTATAGTTGGTGTGCTGTCGCCAAAATCCCATAAATAATTTGCATAACCGAAAGGCGCATTAAAGAAAATGTTGGCATCAGGACAAGATGGAGAGTTATCAACATTAATGCTAAACCAGGGATCGTTCGGAAAACCCACATTGTTACTAATTACTACAATATCGCTAATTGCGGTATCCGAACCGCAATTGTTGAAAATGGTAACCGTAACATTGTAGTTTCCCGTATCGCTGTAATTATGCTCAATGCTTGCATATTTACCGGTGATAACCGGTGACCCGTCTCCAAAATTCCATGAATACTGCTTATATCCGTAGTTAGTGCTTACGCTGATAGTTTGGTTAGGACAGGCAGGAGAAGTGTTGATGTTGAGGTTAAAATTCCCGATTACAGGGGCATTATTAACCACAGAAACACCAATAGACATGGTTGTATCAATCCCGCAATTGTTGGTAATAGTAACCGAAACATTAAAATTGCCGTAGGCGCTAAAGGTATGGTTGACATATGTATCGGTTCCTGAATTATACAAAGGGCTGCCGTCTCCGAAATTCCAGATATATTGCGCGAATCCCCAGTCGGTCCAAAAATTCACATTATCACCCGGACATACGGTTGACATATTCGCATCTATTGATAACCATGGAAAATTTTCAAAGCCGAGGTTGTCAATAATATTGATTGTATCCCTCAGTGTTGTATCGTTTCCGCAGCCGTTTGCGAAAGTGACAGAGACGATATAATTGCCTGTATCGGAATAATAATGTTCCATATAAGAAGCAGAAGTATCCAGGACGGGAGAGCCATCGCCAAAATTCCATTGGTAGGAATTAAATCCGTAGCTCGTATTAAAAGAAGCCCTGTCATCCGGACAAAGAGGGTTGTTATATATGTCAAGATAAACCCAAGAAGGAATGAGAATTGTGGTATCTATGGTTACGGTTTTGATTACCGTATCGGTATTACCGCAGGTATTTTGCCTGATGTGCATAACCTGGAATGTTCCTGTATCAGCAAAGGCATGAGATAGATTCTCAAGGGTGGACGTGTTGCCATCGCCAAAATTCCAGTAATGGTTACCGCCACCGCTGTATGGATAAAAATTAATCTGGTCGTTTGGACACGAGAGTGACGGGTTGAATCCGAAATCGGCATCTGAACCTATGGTAGTACGTACATAAGCGATATCGGTTACAGTATCAGTGCCGCATGAAGTGGTCTGGATGAGTGTTACCGTATAATCACCGGCAGAAGAATAGGAATGTTCCGGACAAGGATTTACGTCCGTATTTCCATCTCCGAAGTTCCAGTTCCAGGAAATTCCAGGCCAGGCACCACAAAAACCCAATGGTTCTCCGGGGCAGGCGCTGTCGGGCTGTATATTGATGTAATCAGAACCTAAAACGGAGATATTTCCGGATGAGCCCATTGTCCAACCTATGTAGTTCCCCAAACTATCAAAAACATTTATGTTCGGATAATAATTCCCGCTGGTATTATAGGTGTGCTGAACGGATGTTGTTTGGGTATCAACAAAGACGGGGCTTCCGTCATCAAACCACCACTCATACCGGTAGGCAATGGTATCGGTAGTGGTATTTGTGAAAGTGACCGTTAATGGCGCGCAACCCGATGTAGGAGTTGCAGTGAAATCAATCTGGGCGCTGGATTGTATTGAATGAAGCGCAACAAATATTGTTGAGATAAGGATAGATTTTTTCATAATTAAAAGTGGTTTTAGGAAATTCAATAATAAGTGGCAAAAGTAACATTTTTGAAGTAAACCGCCATAACAGGAAGAAGACGCTGATGGGAGGTTAATAGTTGCTGATACGGCATCATTCCGGATTAATTCCATTTACCGGTTTTATCGGGTGCATGACAAATTGCATCGTACCGGGAAGTAGAGACGAAGCCCCGATACGGTCGTTCCTCCCTACGGGGTAAACATGCCTCGTCTCTACCAAAAGTGCAATTTGATATACATCCGGTTTATCTGCAAAAACCTCTCCAAATAAAGTTTAAGTAATTTTGCAGGTTGTTAACTGTTGTGGAAATTTTTATATGTATATTCCAGATATTTTCCGGATCGTTTTGTTGATAATCTGTCCGCTGGTTTCACTTCAATCCCAGCCCGATACTTTGTCATTGTCACTTGAACAATCGGTTGCATTTGCGCTGAAAGAAAACCGGGCGGTTCAGATTGCCGGGCTGGAAATTTCCAAAACCAATTACCTGGTGCACGAAGTTCTCGGAAGTTTTTATCCGAAAGCGGAAATAACGGGACAGTATTTGCGAAACCTCCAGCGGCCGGTAATTTTTTTACCTGAAGGAAGTCCATTCGGTACCGTATTGCGGTTGGGTTCGGATAATTCTTATTCCACAAATTTATCTTTATCAGTGCCGGTTTATTCTGCCGCATTGTCGGCAAGTGTACGGCTTGCACGGCAGGGGATGGAACTTGCCGGTGAATCAAGCCGCGGTTCAAAGATCAATGCGGCTGCAGATGTAAGGAAAGCATATTACAACGCCCTTCTCGCGCATGAAGCCATTTCTGTTATCGAAAAAGCGTACCAAAACGCAAAGGAGAACGTTGAAAATATCCGGCAGATGAACAAACAGGGAGTGGTTGCCGATTATGACCTGATTCGCGCAGAAGTTCAATCGGAAAATCTTAAACCGCAGTTGGAACAGGCGCAGGACAATTATGAATTTTCGGTGAATATGCTTAAAAACGCAATCGGGATACCTGCACAACAGCAGGTGCTTCTTATGGATTCTCTCACTATTGCCGGAATTGAAAACAATTATGACCTTGCAACCGCTTTGGTAATTCTTCAGCAACAAAACACTAACCTGAAGCAAATGGATCTGCATTTAAAGATTGCCGGGGAACAAACATCTCTGTCACGGTCGGCAAGGTATCCCTATCTTGCCGCATTCGGCAATTACCAGGTTCAGTCGCAGACAAATGATTTTAAATTCGGTGAATACAAATGGGTTAACACATCGCTTGTCGGATTACAGTTGAAATTTCCCGTTTTTAACGGCTTTGCCACCAATTACAAAATCAAACAGAATGAAATTACCGCAAGGGAACTTTCATTGCAGAAGGAAATGGTCACCGAAATTCTGAAAGTGCAATTGATGAATATTGTCGCAAAGATCAACCTTGCAAAAAGCAGGATTGAATCGCAGAAGCAGACGATTGCTCTTGCGGAAAAAGGTTTGTCCATTGCCCGCGTACGTTATCATTCAGGTGCAGGAACCATTCTTGAACTTAACGATGCAGAGGCGGCTCTGATGCAGGCGAAACTGAACTATTTGCAAACCGTTTATGATTTCAGAATTGCAGTCACTGAATTTGAAAAATTGACAGGGTACGGATATTAACTATGGTGAGTTAACGGTTGGAAAACCGGAATAACCGGTGGAACAAATAATTTCAATT
Source organism: Bacteroidota bacterium (assembly GCA_016193485.1). Taxonomy (GTDB): domain Bacteria; phylum Bacteroidota; class Bacteroidia; order JACPRZ01; family JACPRZ01; genus JACPRZ01. The sequence continues at coordinate 282,857 of JACPRZ010000043.1, forward strand.
TATTTCTACAAATTTCTATCAATTTCTACTAATTTCCATGAATTTCCACAAATTTCATTTATCAGAATACATTTTACCGGCAATTGCAACGTTCTTGATGTATGGTTGCATGGGATCGGGTAAGGACGGGGCAAAGGAAGCGACAAATGTCGAAAAAATTGTTCCGGTTGAGGTAATAAAACTTGAACCCGATACTTTTACACGGATTCTCACATTCACCGGCACGATATTGCCCTGGCAGGAAACGAAATTCGGGGCGCAAAGTCCCGGAAGAGTTGAAAATATTTATGTTGAAGAAGGCAGCCGGGTAACGGCAGGCGACCTGCTGGTACAGATGGATGACGCTCAACTGAAACAGGCGCGCATCCAATACCTGGTTGCTGAAAGCAATTTTTTCAGGATGGATACCCTGCTGAAAGCCGGTTCCGTATCGCAGCAGCAATACGATAATGTGAAAGCCCAGTATGAAAGCGCAAGAACCTCGCATGAACTGATCCTGAAAAATACACAGTTGCGCTCGCCTTTCAGCGGGATAGTCACCGGAAAATTCATGAACGAGGGTGAGGTGTACACGATGGCTCCGAGCGTACAGGCCGGGGGGGCTGCAGCCATTGTATCCATCCAGCAGATAAATCCCGCAAAGATTCTTGTCAGCGCATCTGAAAAAGATTTCCCTATCCTTAAACCGGGAATGAACGCAACCGTAACCGTTGACATCTATGCCGGCAGGGAATTCACCGGAACGGTGAGCAGGATATTTCCTACCATTAATCCGCTTTCAAGGACGTTTAATGCAGAGATCAGGATTCCCAACAATGATGAACAACTGCGTCCGGGTATGTTCGCAAGGGTGCGGATTGAAGCCGGGGAAGTTACCGGGCTGTTGATTCCCAAATATGCATTATTGACACAACCGGGCACATCTCACAAATTTTGTTTTACTGCCGTTGATTCTGTTGCGGTAAGAAAAAATATTGAATTGGGCCAGGATATTGAGGAGCGCGCTGAACTTTTATCGGGTCTTAATGCCGGTGATTATCTCGTTGTAAACGGGCAGGCAGCGCTGAAAGACGGAATGAAAGTTAAATCGAAACAACCCTGATTTCAGAATCTTTTGATTAACTTTACGAAATACGAATCCCGATAGCTATCGGGACGAATGTACGAATCATGAAACAAGGAATGGAAATCTTTTATTCGTAAATTTGTACGATTCGTATTTCGTAAAGGATACCAATAGCGCGGATTTATGAATTATTGCAATATGCCATGACGTCTATCCAATTCCATCAACTTCTTTCTTCGCCTTCATCCCTTACTGAACAAACCCTGCCGTTGCTGGAAGAGATCACCCGCACTTTCCCATGGTTCCAGACCGCACAGGTATTATATGCCGTAAACCTTCACAAGGTGAACAACATTCATTATCCCGCACAATTAAAAAAAGCAGCGGTATATGCGGGCGACCGGAGGATTTTATACAAGCATATTTTCGGACAGGTAATTGAAAATGTTATCCTGACATCGGAGACAATTGTACCTGAAAATGTAAAAGTCATTGAGAAACCTGCAGAGATAGATTCGCAGGGAAAAAATATTGACCCCGTTGGAAAAATTTCCTACGGGGTTGAACAAAAGAAAGAGATATCGATACTTGAGGCGGAAATTCTGCGCGAAGCGATCAATGCAGTGATTAACCTTGAAGTGAAAAAAGAGACGGAGGAAGCAGAGGATTCATTTAGTGCCGGTGATGAAAAAAACGCTGATCCCCGAAAAGAAGAAATACCCGAAAGAGATAGTGTTGAAACTCCGGTAATGGCTATTGAACGTGATTTGAGTAGCGCTAAATCTTTTACCGGCTGGCTGATGGCGGTCAGCAGCAAAGAACCCGTTGGCCGGGATATTAAATCCCGATCAACGAAAGATCAAAAACAAAAAGAGATTCCTACCGATGAATTTGTAAACCGTTTCATCCTGGAACAACCGGTGGTCAAAGCCGGAACAGATTTTTTCTCGCCTGAAAACATGGCCCGGCTGAGCATTATTGATGACGAGTCGTTTGTAACCGAAACCCTTGCGCGGATTTATGCAAAACAGGGTAATATTGAAAAGGCAAAACGGATTTTCAACAAACTTGCCGGACAGTTTCCGGATAAGAGTGAATATTACCTGCAGTGTATTAATGAATTACCCCGTAGTGACAAATGAAAATCATTGGAATAATACCTGCCCGTTACGCATCGTCCCGTTTCCCCGGGAAACCGCTTGCAAGGATTACCGGCAAGAGCATGATACAGCGCGTATGGGAACAGGCATCAAGCGCCAAATGTTTTTCGCAGGTGATTGTTGCAACGGATGATATCCGGATAAAAAACCATGTTGACCGCTTCGGTGGCGCTGCAATAATGACATCATCCCGGCACCGTACGGGTACCGAGCGAATCGGTGAAGCGATAAAAAAAATTCCCGGCATTAGTGCCGATGATATTGTTTTCAACATTCAGGGCGATGAACCTTTTGTGAAGCCGGGTTCATTCAACCTGCTCGTCCGCTGCTTTGTTTCAAAAGAAATTCAGATTGCAACCCTTGCGGTAAAACTTACCGGCAGCGAAGAACTTCATAACCCGAATGTCCCGAAAGTTATCATCAATAAATTCCGGGATGCGATTTATTTCAGCCGCGCACCGGTTCCCTGGTGCCGCGGATTTGAAAAACAGGATTGGACAAAACACCATACCTACTATCAGCACATCGGCATTTACGCATACCGTGCCGGGATTCTCAGAAAAATCATCAAACTCCCCCCCTCACCGCTGGAAATTGCCGAATCGCTTGAACAACTTCGGTGGCTGGAAAACGGGTATGCCATAAAGGTTGCACTGACAGATCATAAAAGCATTTCTGTTGATACTCCGGAGGACATTGAAAGGGCGGAAAAATTTCTACAGGAGAAATAAATTTTTGCGTGAACACTTTCTTTATTAAATTGGCGGAAATAGTCAGCAGAAAAAAATATGTTTATGCCGCCTTTTCTGTGGTATTTATTTTCGCAATTATTAAAATCCCTTTTTTATTTTTACCCTACTACTGGGATGAAGCATGGCCGTACAGCGCAGCCATTCACCATTTAACCGACAATGGGTTAAGTTTTATGCCGGGTGCCATACCGCCTGACATTTCAAGAGGGCACCCGCTCTTATTTCATTTTCTTGGAGCGCTGTGGATGAAAATATTCGGTTCCGGCTTTGTCTCCGGGCATAGTTACTCTTTATTTATTTCGATACTTCTGCTGATTTCAATTTTTTATTTCGGACGATCCTTTTTCTCAGAAAGAGTCGGATTCGTATCCCTGCTGATATTCTGTTCGCTGAGTGTTTTCGCTGCCCAATCGATCTTTTTACTGCCGGAAGTTTTGATCGCTCTTTGGACGTTATTGTCTTTTCACTCTTTTTTTAAAAATAAAAAAATTCTTTATATGGTTTTTGCCACCCTGCTATTGCTGACAAAGGAGAGCGGGATTGTCCTTATATGCACGTTTATTACCTGGAAAATTATTCAGGCATTAAGGTCGGGTAATCTGTTTGATTCATCAGTATTGAAAGAAAATTTATACCTTGTTTTGCCTGCTGTTTTCGCCTCGGTTTTTTTTATTTTGCAGAAGGTACAGCAGGGATGGTTCTTTTTTCCTCATCATTTGGATATGGTGTCGGTCGACCGGGATATGTTGACTCAGAAGTTACCCAATGCAGTGGCTTATTTATTCATTTATTTCGGCAGAAACGGCTTCAGTTTTTTTATTATTGTATCGTTACTTGTTATTTTACTTAAAAGAATATCCTTATCCCGGAACGAGAGGGTGATTTTACCTGTCATTTTTTTCTTTATCCTCATTTTTTTGTTTTTCAGCGCATCGTTTTTCTTTATTCCAAGGTATTTATTATGCCTTTTCCCACCGTTTATTATTGCCGGGACTGTTTTACTTGATAAAGCATTATCAAAATACAGAATTTTTTATCTGCTTACCGTGACAGGTTTAATCATTACAAATGTCTTTTATTGTTTTCACAATCCGGATAAGGGCGAATTCAAGTATATGCGGTATGTACAGGTTCATCAAATGGTTGTGGAATGGTGCGAAGGGGAAAATTTACAGGGGAAAAATATCTATGCCAATTTTACCATGGGAACGAATCTTAAAGAGGTTCATGCAGGATATCTTTCCGGTAAAGCGTTTCAGAATATTCAGGACCAGTTTACGGACAGCACTGAAATATTTATTTTTTCAAATGACGATTTTAATAAACCACTGCTTGAACAATTATTAAATGAAAACAGATTGCGGTTATTGAAACATTTTGAAAGGTCTTATGCCCGGTGTGATATTTATGAGGTAGTAAAATGATGGTGTTTCTCCCCAGTTTCTTTACTTTATATCTTGATGCAACTTCAGGACTAATCAACTTTCACGAGTTCTCCAGTCCCGCTATTTTCCACCGCCACCTTGGAGGGATTTCCCCTGTAGTAAATATTACCTTCCGAATTTATGAGAACTCCAAGTTCCGTTGTAACATAAGTGTAGGAGTCACCGGTAGTATGGGATTGAATAAAACTATAAGATGTTTCAAGGTCATAACTACGCAGGAAATTAGTACCGAGCAGCCACATATTAAGAATTCCGCAGGTGCCGTGCAGAATTACATCTCCCGAACTGTGCGTATCGCCAAGAAGCAATACCATGTTCAGTGTCAGTTCCACATCACCCGTATTCATCACTGACAAATACATGTAATGAGTTTTTATTGTGTCCATTCCTTTGACCGGAGCGGTGCTGTTGGTAACGATTTTAAGAATAGGGGGGGTATATACATAAACGTTTATGATACCCCGTTTATAACTTCTGAGCCAGTTGCAGATATTATTGTTCCGGATGATGAGTTCGTTATTAATGACATCCGTTTGAATGCCGGGTAAAAGTTTTTCTCCGCACTCCACAACTACCCTCCGCTGGCTGTCCATGTCAAGAAACAGGTGAATATTATCAAAAACCCTTAATGTATCAAAAGCAGGCATTACCCGTTCTTCGCGCACCAGGGGTCCGGTTCCTTTAATACAGTTGTTGCGGTTTTCCTTTTTGCATGAGAGCGCAGTTATGATTATGCAACAGGAAACAATAATATATGTGGTACTGTTTTTCACCCAATTATTAAATACGTTGCCACTGATTTCACTGATTAAATGCAAAAGATTAAAAAAAAATCCGTGCAATCAGTGGCTAAAAAACATGGAAGCGAATAGTAACATATATGTTTTGGTTTTCAATCTGCGAAAATATTTTTATGATTTATTCCTTTAATAATTAACACATAACACTAAATGAATATTGAAAAACCTTATCCCTTTTATCTTTTCTCTTTTATCATGACGCATTTGGTCATGATGCTGACAGTAATCGTCAGCATCTTTGACCTTGTATCTTTCAATCAAACTGATACCCCACGCCCCATTCCAGGTAGTCGGCTTTCGCCCAGTGGGTTTTTACTGATATGTTTAATAAAAGGTGATTTGTCAGGCGGTACCGCACAATAAGGCGATGGTAAAAGAAACCATCAAAGCGGTATTCATCCACCAGGTATCCTCCCATCATTACACCTAACTGAAGCCGGCCCAGCATCGACAGGTGGCTGATATGAATGCCAGCCCTTACAGGCGATAAAAGGTTTCCGTTTAACATCAACGTGTCACGGAGTGCAAAAAAGGATATGTATTCATCATAAAAGATGTCACCCCCCCCTGCAACAGTCCGTTTTGAACGGATGAGAAAATTATAGTCGCCTGAAAGAGAAAACCCCTTGTACCTGGTGCCGCCCGAAGGGTAAATATCCCTGACTCCTCCTGCCATGCAAACAGTCCAGTATTCTTTCCTGCCGCCTGTAAACCGGTTGATTGCCGGGACTAAACTGTCCGGTTTAATGGATTCCGGTTGCCGGTTAACTTCCCATAAAATACCCAAATAAAGAGCCGGAATATTGATGCCAAGATTCGGCATTTTTATCGCACCGTTGGAGAAATGGGTAAGACCGGTGCCGAAAGTAGTGTAAAATTTTTCAGAGAATCTGAATTTCCCTTCCAAAAGAAAATTGAAAAGGATATTTAGATGCGCGCTTGTCGCATTGTTTTTATAATTTTCAGTCCTTGTAAAGATTTTACTGACATAACCCGCTCCGCCACCAATGCGGTAATTCAGGGAAAACCGGTTTGATCTTACCACCGGGTAATTGATAAAGGCAAAAATACCCGTACCCGTGCCAAGTTGCTCCGGGTTGGCAAAATCAAAATGCAGCAATCCCGTTCCTATTTCAGGAAAACGGTATAGTTTTTCCCATTCTCTTTTTCCGGTTGTCTGCCATCTGAAAACAAGTTCGGATCCCGGTGTGTGCCCTTTTATAAGTTGCGCCATTTTGTACTCATAGCCGGAAATGAAACCGTAATAGAAACCGGTTGATACGGAAAATGGATATCTGATTTGAGCCAGAAAAATCTCAGGAAGAAAAATAAATAAAGGTAATAGTAAGTATTGTTTATATCTTAAATGGAATCGCATTAAACAAAAATATCTATTTTTACCGTACGCCAATAAATCACTTATGGTGAAGAAAATAAAAAGTGCTGCCACCTCCTTTGAAAAACTTGTCGGCATAATGCATGAATTGCGTGAAAAATGCCCATGGGATAAAAAACAGACCTTCGAGACACTGCGCCATCTTACCATTGAAGAGACCTATGAACTTGCCGATGCCATTCTTGAAAAAGATATGAAGAAAATAAAACAGGAACTTGGCGACCTGCTCCTGCATATAGTGTTCTATTCACGGCTTGGAGAAGAAAAAAATGCTTTCACATTAAAAGAGGTAATTGAAGATATTTGCACAAAACTTATTCACCGTCATCCGCATATCTACGGAAATGTAACGGTTACCGATGCTGCCCATGTAAAACGAAACTGGGAAAAACTGAAAATCAAAGAAGGCAAGAAGTCAGTAATGGAAGGGGTACCTGTTTCGCTTCCCGCAATGGTAAAAGCCATGCGGATCCAGGAAAAAGCAAAATCGGCAGGTTTTGACTGGAATAAGAAGGAAGAAGTGTGGGAAAAGGTGATGGAGGAATTAAATGAATTCAAATCCGAGGCGGAAAAATGCTCCGGAAAAATGGAAGATGAGTTTGGCGACCTGTTTTTTTCCCTTATCAATTATGCGCGTTTCGTAAATATTGATCCGGAATCGGCTCTGGAAAAAACGAACAAAAAATTTATAAGGAGGTTTTCTTTTATTGAAAAAGAAGCGCGGAAAAACGGAACTGAACTCAATGAAATGCCGCTTGATGCAATGGAGGAAATATGGGGGAGGGCAAAGAAAAAAGAAAAATAAAATCGTACCTTTGCACTTCCTAAACAATAAACCCCATGCCAGCAGTAGCCACTTCTAACCACATTGCAGATCTGCTCGGAGAAAAAACAGCATTTTTGCTTGACCACAAATGCAAAACGGTTCCAAAAGAAAAATTGCACCTTCCCGGACCCGATTTTATTGACCGGGTTTTTAAGGACTCCAACCGCAACGAGCAGGTTCTTCGCAACCTAAGCGCTGTGTATAACCACGGCCGCCTTTCCGAAACCGGTTACCTTTCCATCCTCCCCGTTGACCAGGGCATTGAACATTCCGGAGGGGCGTCATTTGCGCCTAATCCCGGGCTTTTTGACCCTGAAAATATCATAAAACTCGCCATTGAGGGGGGGTGTAATGCGGTTGCTACCACGTTTGGCAATTTCGGACTTATTTCAAGGAAGTACGTCCATAAAATTCCTTTCATTGTAAAAATCAATCACAACGAATTTCTTTCCTATCCCAACAAATACGACCAGATACTGTTCGGCAGCGTGCATGAAGCATGGAACCTGGGCGCTGCTGCCGTTGGCGCTACCATTTATTTCGGCTCTGCCGAATCATCCCGCCAAATCCAGGAAATTGCCGGCTGCTTTGAAGAGGCGCATTCACTCGGAATGGCTACTGTTCTCTGGTGCTACCTGCGCAACAGCGGGTTTAAAAAAGACGGGGTTGATTATCATACCGCAGCTGACCTTACCGGGCAGGCAAACCATCTTGGAGTAACCCTTCAGGCAGATATTATCAAACAAAAACTTCCGACAAATAATGGCGGCTTCACCGCCCTTAAATTCGGAAAAACGCATGACAAGGTTTACAGCGAACTGTCAAGCGATCATCCTATTGACTTGTGTCGCTACCAGGTGGTAAATTGCTATATGGGACGTATTGGTTTAATCAATTCCGGTGGAGAATCAAAAGGACAAAGTGATCTTGCCGAAGCCGTCATGACCGCAGTCATTAACAAACGCGCTGGAGGCACCGGTCTTATATCCGGCAGAAAAGCGTTCCAGAAACCACTGCAGGATGGCGTAAAATTGCTGAATGCGATACAGGATGTTTACCTGGACAAAAAGGTTACGATTGCTTAACATGGATTGATCAGGTAAATAAATCCCTAAATCCATAACGTAGACAAGCCACAACCAAACAAGAAAATAAATCCGAAATCCGAATCCCGAAATCCGAAACAAATCCGAAATACAAATGTCCAAAATTCAAAAAGACAAACACACAACGGATAGAAATAAATTTGTATTTGCATTTGTTTTTGAAATTTAATTATTAGATATTGTTTCGGTTTTCGGATTTAACTATTCGAATTTTAATCTTTGCTATCGCTAAAAAATATAAAGTTGGAATTCTAATTTTTCGTAGGGAAATTAAAATATTTTACCAAAATGTGTCAAGATATTTTTGTTTAGGTACTAAATCTCTAAATCCCTAAATCCTAAACCCCATGGGTTGGTTCACACGTACCAAGGAAGGAATAACCACTTCAACGCTTGAAAAGAAGGAGACGCCTGAAGGTCTCTGGTTCAAATGCCCGACCTGCAAAAAAGTTGTCACGATGGATGACCTTGCCGCAAATGCGTTTGTATGTGCAGGGTGCGGATACCACCAGCGCATCGGTGTGCGTGATTACTTTTCAATTCTTTTTGACGAAAATCAATATGAAGAGTTATTCGGAAATTTATTTCCTGCCGACCCGCTGAATTTCACCGATACGAAAAAATATTCCGAACGGCTCAAAGCATCCATAAAAAAAACCGGCAACAATGATGCCGTACTGATTAGCGAGGGCAAAATAGAAGGAAACGAAGTGGTTATCGGCTGCATGGATTTTAATTTCATTGGCGGTTCAATGGGTTCGGTGGTTGGCGAAAAGATTTCACTTGCCATTGATCGATGCATTGAAAAGCATATTCCTCTGCTCATAATAAGCAAATCGGGCGGGGCAAGAATGATGGAAGCCGGCTTTTCGCTGATGCAAATGGCAAAAACATCCGGAAAACTGACGTTGCTGGCGAAAGCTAAACTTCCCTATTTCTCGCTGCTGACCGATCCCACAACCGGTGGAGTGACCGCTTCATTCGGTATGCTTGGTGATCTGAATCTCGCAGAACCGGGTGCGCTTATCGGCTTT
>JACPRZ010000044.1 GCA_016193485.1 Bacteroidota bacterium
CACCAATACTTTGAGTTGCGGTCGCATCATTAGCAGCAGCAAATACCGCAATAGTATTGGGTGCATCGGTCTGGGAAAAAATTGTTGCAATGCGATCTCCAAAGTTTGCATTTGTTGCAGCCGCAGTACTGGTCTTATATGCTCTAACAGCATAACCATTGTTGCTGGCAGATTGCGCGTTGAAGGCAAAGTTAATTCCCGTTGCTGCGGATGATTGCACATCAAGTACCCTGCCTGTTGTCAAAGAAGATGATGAAAGGGTAAAAGCCGAAGAGGTGGTAACTGAATTAAAAGTAAAATTTGTAATATAACCGGCATGTGCAAGTGATAAATTCCCAAGTGGCGCCTGTATCTGGTCCCACCGTGGTCCCGGAGAACCGCTGCCGCTGAAGATGCGGATCCATTGAGAACCGTCCCAATAATAATAGCCCGGTGTCACATTGTTCGGAGAAATACCGGCAGTGGCTGTATTATAAACAAAAAGTGAAGTTGCAGGAGAAGTAACCGGACTTGCACTATTTGTAGCCGTTAACACTATTCGCGGAATCAATACTCCCTTGTTTGTAAAATTTACGTCAAGTCCTGACGATGCATCGGGTGATGCTCCGGTGATGTTGATGCCGATGTTCTGAGAAAAACAGTTGGCAATTAGCAATAGGCAGTTGGCCAAAAGCAACCAAAAGACAATCTGCCTTGAAATATGATGATTCATTGCGGAATATTTTATTACCCGCAAAGATAAACATTTTGGAGAGATTTTTAATACGTAATCCATACACGATAATCTTTTGAACTAAACGTTTATCTTTGAAAAATTGATGCGGTGAATTTATTTTATTTCCTGTACCTGAACGAAAATTCCATTCCCCCCCGTAACCCTGTTGCCCTTCCGATTTCGCTCATTGTAATATCATAAGATAATCCGAAGGAATATTGTTCATAATCGTAATAAAACTGCGTGACGAGGGCTTCCCTGTATTTGTAATTTATTCCGAATGCGAACGCTTTTTCCCGTGTGAATCCGGAAAATTTCTTTTTGCGCTCAAAGGCGTATCGGAATATGGCTCCTGCATGAACCTGTTTTGAGGGACCCTGAAGGGTGAATAATGCCACCGGCAGGATTGAATAATCGTTAGCCGGTAAATCAATCCATCCGTTTGCGGTGGCAACCCACCTGAGCGCTAATGGATCACTTTGCGATACGAAAACCGATTGATTGGGACGGTTTATATGATGGCAGGCAATTCCCCCGTTTAACCTTATCAGCCGTTCGCCAGACATGGAAGTCCCGCGGCTGATAAATTCATAAATTAATCCAGCCGAAAAATCAGGAAGGTAGTGGGTTTTGCCGAACTGGTTTTCACCTGAAGGGATGGAAGGATCATATTCAGTTCCGTTGTACTGATTTACCCAGGTAATATTTTCGAATTTGTAATGCCGCTGCAACACCCCTCCCTGTATGGCGGCAGTGCAGAAATGCCGGGGAGCCAGTTTTACGACATCGGCAATTACCGCCAGTAAACGTGTATTCCGCAGCGGAATATCGCCTGCAGCATCATTTATTACCGATACGCCTACACCGAAAACCTGGTATTTCAAACTGAATGGTATTGGCGATGCGAATGATGCGGACATTGTAGAAAATCCTCCTGCAGGTTTCCATTGCGATTTGTAATTAAGATAGCCGGTCATCTCCTTTTCCATGGTAATTATCATTGCAGGATTTGTGAAGTGCGGTGCACGTTGGAATTGTGAAAACTGAATATCCTGGGCGGCCCCCCTCCATCCCCACAAGAGGGGGATAAACGACAAATAACAGAGTAAATTTTTAAATTGTAATATTTTGGAAAGTATTTTCATTTTGCCAGTAAAATATTGCCCGCTTTCTCAACTTTCTCACCGCTTTTCTGTTCGGCTACCAGCCGGTAGGTGTATATTCCGGCATCCAGGGATTTGCCTTTGAATTTACCATTCCACTTTGCAGAGGCATCTTCCGTTTCAAACAATGCTTTACCCCACCGGTCAAAAATAATCAGTGAAAATGCTGTGAAATCGCCATGAATATAATACTCATCATTATTACCGTCACTATTGGGTGAAAAAGCATCGGGAATAAAAAGTTTTTTTTCCGGACCGGTAGAGGCAGGCAGTGAATCCTCCGGCTGTGTCGTATCGGGATTCTCAGGGTTGAAATAAGCAATGATTTCATCATCGGCAGTGATCACAAATGCCACATTGCTGTCCGCAGGTGAAGGTGATAATATATGGAACCCCGACAAATAAAAGGCAAAATCAAAATTCTCTTTTGCAATAGCGTTAAGGTAAATTACAGTGCCAAGGACAAAACTATTTGTCCATGGGTATGTTCCCGGCAAAACAGAATTTATTACAACATCACCGCTTCCGGGTGGAATAACGTTGACGGTAAGATCGAAAATGGTATCCACCGGTGTAAAAAAAGCAGTGATCGTATCGCTATTAGTAATTGTAAAAGAAACAGAACTGTCGTTATCAGAGGGTGAAAGAGTATGACTACCGCTTTCCCAGAAATCAAAGAGATATCCCGAAGCCGGAATCGCTGTTAATCCTATGCCGGTACTGTCAACAAAAATTCCGGACCAAGGGTAAGCAGAAAGCAGAACTGAATCAACCCTAATATTACCGGACAATGGGGGAAATATGTCAATTACAAGATTATGTACCGGTGGAATTTTTCTGAAATGGGCTAACACGGAATCGTCAGCAGTAATAATAAACGTAACCATTGCATCGCTGTCACCGGGTAATACCAGGTTGCTGTCGAGTTCCCAGTAAATAAATTCATAGCCGGAATCAGGAATGGCTTCAAGAGTGATGGCCGTACTGTCGGGAAAACTTCGTACATCAGGATAGGAACCAAGAGTGTCACCGTTAACTGAAACGAAACCAGATGAGGGGGGGGTAATACCGATAATAAGGGTGGATACCTGCGAAAAGGAAGGCGAAATGAAACAAAATAATGTGAACCCAGAAAGAAAAACCCATAAAGAAAATAAATAAGATCTCATCAGGAGTAATAAAAGGGTCCTGTAATATTGTGAAATAATAATCAAATATAATTAAATTTCCTTCATCCCCAATTCTCCCAAAATATACCTTCATACATCTGGCATCCGTCATTAAAATATACCTTTACCCCGATAAAGGTTAAATTATTCTATGAGAACATCAACATTTGTATTTCTTATAACCGGTTCACTGATTTTTCCGGACTGCGGTCCCGTACAGCAAAATAAAGATAATCAGGATAGCGTCACTGCAAAAGTTCAGGCATACCTGAACACATACAACAAAAAATATCGGGAACTAATCACTATTGCCAATGAAGCCGACTGGGTAAGCAATACTAAAATTATTTCGGGTGATTCAACAAATTCGGTCATTACCCGCAGGGCCAAGGAAGAATTATCAAAATTCACGGGAAGCAGTGAAAATATACGGTTTGCAAAAAATTTTCTTACCCAGAAAAAACATCTCACTCCCCTGCAGGTCAGGCAACTTGAAAAAATTCTCTACAACGCTGCAAATTCTCCCGATACGGTTCGCTATCTTGTAGAGGAGCGAATCAAGGCCGAAACCGAACAGTCCGAAAAATTGTACGGGTTTCCATACACCCTGAACGGAAATAAAATTTCCACGAATCAGATTGACAGCATCCTGGTAAATTCACGCGATCTTTCTGTTCGCCTTGCAGCATGGAGGGCATCCAAAGAGGTGGGAAAGACCCTTAAACCCGGGTTAGTGCAAATGCAGGGACTTCGCAATAACACAGTACAAGCGCTCGGCTACAGCGATTATTTCACCTACCAGGTTTCCGATTATGGAATGACAACAGAAGAAATGGTAACTTCCCTGAAAAAACTGGTTGAAGAAATCTGGCCTTTGTACCGGGAACTTCACACCTATGCCCGTTATGAACTGGCAAAAAAATACGGGATCAAGGAGCCGCCAACTTACCTCCCGGCACACTGGTTGCCCAACCGCTGGGGGCAGGACTGGGGAGCAATGGTCGAAGTGGCAGGTTTGAACCTTGACAGCGTCATTAAAACAAAACCTCAGGCATGGATCGTGGAACAGGGTGAAAGGTTTTATATTAGTTTAGGGTTTGACAGTTTACCCGATGTTTTCTGGTCTAAATCGGATCTATACCCCCTCCCTGCGGGTACCGCGCACAGTAAAAATAATCATGCATCTGCCTGGCACATGGATCTTGGCCGCGATGTGCGCTCGCTGATGAGTATCGTTCCCACTGCCGAATGGTACGAGACATCGCATCATGAACTTGGGCATATATATTATTACCTGACGTACAGCAATCCTGATGTTCCTTATATCCTCCGCGAAGGAGCCAACAGGGCGTATCATGAAGCGATTGGCAGTTTAATGGGCCTTGCCGCCATGCAAAAACCCTTCCTTATTCACCTGCAATTGATCGCAGAGGATTCAAAAACGGACGAGATGAGAACCCTGCTCAAGGAAGCGTTGAATTTTATTGTATTTATTCCATGGTCGGCAGGGGTGATGAATGAATTTGAATATGATTTGTATTCAAAAAATCTTTCACCGGATAGTTTCAACCTGGTGTGGTGGACTCTGGCGAAAAAATACCAGGGAATTATCCCGCCATCGGAGCGGGGCGAAGAATATTGTGATGCGGCAACCAAAACGCATATCAATGATGATGCCGCCCAATATTATGATTACGCACTGTCAAATGTTTTATTATTCCAGTTTCATGATTATATCGCTAAAAATATTCTTCACCATGATCCCCATGCAACAAATTACTTCGGCAATAATGAAGTCGGGAAATTTATGAAAGAAATTCTCTATCCCGGTGCAAGTGCCGACTGGCGCAAACTGCTGAAAGATAAAACCGGAAGTGATCTGTCGGCTGCAGCAATGCTCGGTTATTTCCATCCGTTACTTGAATACCTGCAAAAAGAAAATAAAGGAAGGAAATGTACCTTACCGGAAAAACCGGAATGAAATATCGGTTTACCGGACTTTAATCCCGCCTTTGACGGGACAAGTTCAGTAAACAATGATCTTCTCAACTGCAGTTTCCTGGCGGAAATAATAAATCCCCTGTGAAAGTTTTCCGCAATCAACCATCCATCCGGGTTCCGTACGGACTGGGAGTAAAACCTGCCGGCCGAACAGGTCAAAGAGGACAGGATTTGTTTTTGACTTATTGACCTGTTTCCCCGGAAATTCCAGTACCGTACCCCTGTTGCAGGGCCGTAAAATATTCCGGTCAGCAGATACCGGGGTTAGTTCAGAAACAGATGACAGCGAATCAATCTTAATAATCGTAAAATCATCATAAATGGCTCCCCATGCAGTGAGATATTTGGCATCAAGCCGGTTCCCGTTTATATCTATGACGATGGAGCCGGCACAGGAATCGCATCCGTGCCCGTAGTACATCGCGGGATGATCAAGCGTAGGGGGGGGATCTGTGGTCTTACCGCTGTTGCCTCCCACCATATAAACCGTACCGAGATTTTTTTCAGGACCATAGGTATATTTCTTATATGCCTGGCTCGGAGTCATCCAGTCCTTACCGCTGTTAATGTCCACAACCATTGAATCAGTGTCCCATGAAGTTATAGCACCGTAAAACCCGTTAATAAGATATGAACGTTCATAATTATGGCTATGGCCGCCAAGAACAACATCCACACCGTATTGTTCAAGAATCGGTAGGATATTTTTCCTCATTGCCGTCATAAACCATTCCGAAAAACTCCCGGCATCATGCGAGCCCTTGGAGTATGGTATCTGGTGCCAGTAGGCAATGGTCCATTTCTGTTGGTTGGCGCTCAGGTCATTGACAAGCCATGTGTACAGAGGTGAATTGAAGAAATTAACGCTATCCATAGACCCAATCCAATCACAACTGTCGGCAAGAACGGAACCAAGTTCCGAATTAAGTGACAGGAAATGAATATTGCCATAGTTGTATGAATAAAATGCTTCAAGTCCGGATGCTACCCCCCCTATCTCTCCATTGGTCGGTACATCAATTATATCATAATAAGGCCCGGTATGATTATAGGGAGAAATTACGCAAAACGGTTCAAGACAAACGCTGTTGTAATCATGATTACCCGGTGAGGGCATAAAAGGGTAATGCTTGAAAATATTACCATAAGAATAGGTGGTATCAAAAACGTTTGACTGGTATTCGGCATCCGTCCCGTCACCGTAGGCATCATCGCCAAGCCAGAGCCAGATATCAAGATGATTGCTCCCATTATAATTTGTAAAAGCATCCCTTACCTTTTTCTGGTTCGTACTGCCGTTTCCGAAATCACCGATTGCCCAGATCCGTACGGGTTGGACAGTTCCGATTACAGGAGATGTTTTAAACCAGTGCAGGGAATCGGGCCCGCTCAGAAGTTGCGTTATTGAACCTACAGCGTAATAGTACCTGGTAAAAGCAGATAAACCGGACAGTTGAATTTTATGTTCTGTTGTCAACGTGGTATCGGTCAACGTTGTTGCAGGAGTGAGAGAAGGGTTTAAACTGTAATCAACCCGGCTTGTTGTTGTGGTATCAGAGCGCCACCGGATAATAATACCCGAAGAGGCCGGCATCTGAAGATAGGGACCCCGGATAATTTTTGGCTGAGCAACCCCATTCATTGCCCCCAGGGGGGGGAAAAGAATTATTGCAAGGGTAAATAGTAGAGACACGGTGCACCGTGTCTCTACTATTTCAAAATTACAATTATGTAATGTCATTTATTTCGACAATTCCGGAATATCAATCAGCCATGATGCGTACAGAAGCCGTCCGATCTGCGGTGTTCCGTATGCTTCCCTTCGTTTTTCATTCAGCAGGTTGGAACAACCCACTCGCAGGGTTGAATTGACCTTAGGGAATTCATAAAAAATCTGCGCATCCAGGATGCGGTACGATTGCACAGGTCCGTTCCCGAAAGTGCTTTCCCAATCGTAAGCATCAACCCATTTCCAATCAATGGTAAAACCGAGATCGCGGTAAATTTTCCTTGCGTTCAGTCCAAGATTAACCTTGTGCTTCGGTGTGTTCCATCCGGGAATGATCTCTTCCATTTGCGATTTACTTGTGTCGAGTACAGAATATGTATAATTGGCAGATGCCGAGACCTTACTTCCAAAGTAATAAGTCAAACCTATCCCTGCCCCATAACTGAAAACGTCACCGCTTGCATTAATGGGGATCTGGTACAATCTGTATGACCCGGTAAGCACTGCATTCAGTCCTTCTTCCTCACCGGCAATGGGAATTGTATCGTTCGCGTAGGGTTCCACCACACGCGCTTCTCCGATGAAATTGCTATAAATGCTGTAATAGGCATTTGCATCAATATAAAGTTTTTTGCCGACAATTCCCCGGTAACCGATTTCAAGCGTTTTTACCTGTTCTGGTTTTATCGGATCATATTTTACTGCCTTCAGGAGGTTGGAATCAGCAATAAAAGTAGAATCGTAATATTCAAGAAAATCTTTTACCGATTCAACCGTGTAGAGGTTATCGTATCCATCAAGATTTCCTTTCAATGTAAAAAGTACGTAACTGTTCACAATCGGAACTTCACCAATGGTAAGCAGCAGGTATTGATTCTGCAGTGTCGGAGAACGGAATGCAGATTGTGCGGAGACACGGAAAATCTGGTCTTTGACATTGACAATTGCCGACATACGCGGAGATACCTGGAAATTATAGTTCATGCTTTTGTCAGCCCGGAGGGATCCGATCAGGTTCAGTTTTTTATCAAACAATTTTCTACTCGCCTGAACAAACCCTCCATATTCATACGTATTGAGATTGACATAATCGGCTTTCGGGTCCGGCATGCCATCGGCAAGTGTATCGCCAGGATTGATCAGCGAATCGCGGAAAATTGTTCCGTAGGAATTCGGGTGGTAGAGCCGGTACGATGCACCGGCAATCACATCGGCAAAAGAAAAATCAAAATTGTACTGGCCTTCAAGGTTGTAGAGCCATGATTTATCGGCAAACTTTGATCCGGTTGAAAGATGCGGATCGGTGATTATCTTCTGGAGGAGAGAATCAAAGACAACCGAGCCGACTTTATACCATGATTTGTCAGCCGTATCGCGTGCCGCGCTATGTGCGCTGTCAGTCATCCATTTGACCGCTTCATCGTCAAATCCATTGGTAAGCGAATCAAGAGTGGCAAAATATTGGGTCAGGTAGGTTTTTACATAATTCGTGATATCCTGTTTCGCCATATTCACCCCGGTAAATTTAATATCATAGGAGTCACCGGCATTCTCCTGTGTAAAATATGACCTGAGAAAAAATCTTTTACCCTGTAATTCGGCTTTGTGCTGCCAGAAGCCGATGTTGTTTATGCTGTACCTGTTTGAGCCCTGGTAAACGGCAGTGCCGTTGCCATGTTTAAGGGTATAGATCAGCCGCAAACTGTCTTTTATCTTATAGTGTACCTCCCCCCCCAGTTTGATGGAACGGGCGACATTATCTGACAGATCCGATTCCATGTAACCCTTTGAATTTACGGTTATTTTGCCAGGATAGCCTGCCGGATAGAACTGCAGGTATGTGTTTAACGCCTGATATTTATCAATGTCTTCCTGCGTTTGGGATGAATCGAATTCTTTCTGTGTGATTATCTGTTGCAGGTCAATTTCCGATTCAAGCACGCCATACCGGTTTGCTACCGTATCATCGGCAACCCAGTCATCAACATTCATGTAAGAGCCGGTAAATTTCAAAGCCCACTTTTTTTCTTTATCAACCGTCTGGGCAAAACGAAGTTGTCCTTCGGTGAGATTGCGGGTACCTATTTTAATCTGAACGCTTGTACCGGGATTTTGGTAAGGATCTTTTGAATTCATGCTGATTACACCCTGGAAGGCATTTGGGCCGTAAAGAGCCGATGCGGCACCGGTTATCACTTCAACATTATCGAGATCCAACTCTGTGGCTCCCACAAGATTACCCACTGGAAAATTAAGGCCGGGCGCCTGGTTATCCACACCGTCTATAAACTGAACAATGCGCACAGGTGAGGTGGTGTTAAATCCCCTCATATTCGGAATTTTGAATCCCATACTGCTTTGATTTATGTCAACGCCTTTTAAATTACTTAAACTCTGGTAAAAATCGCCTGAAGACGCTTCGCGTATCTGCCGCGTAGTGAGTTTCTGAATTGAAGCAGGTGATTCAAGGATGGTCTCGCTTACCCGCGATCCGCTTACCACCACTTCCTTCGCCATGATTGCGATGGGTTCGAGGTCAACATTCACTGTTGTTTTTCCCTTCGTCACAGGAATTTCAACAGTTCCGTAGCCGAGGAACGAAACCACGAGGATCACCTCACCGGTATCAGGGATTTCCACCTGCAATGAAAAATTCCCGTTGATATCGGTTGTGGTTCCGGTCGTTGTTCCTTTAACTACAATATTGGTAAAGGCAAGACCCTGCCGTGTGCCCTTGTCGGTAACTTTTCCGGTAATGGTCTGCTGGGCATTGGATATACCGGGAAAAGTCAGGCAGATAAAAGCCGGTATAAAAACAAGAATCAGCCGTGATAATACATTTCTGTAATTCATAACTATTGATTTAATAATGAAAGTAACGGTGTAAATAAAGTAGCAAATATAAAAAACCTATTCATTTAACGGGGTTGTCATTATTTATGGAGGTTACATTTAACTGGTGCAGCACAAGTTTCAGGTTACCGGTGGAAAAACCGAAAGTGCCGTTACCTGCCCTGACGGAATTGCTTTTTACGATAAATAACTCCCGGTTTGAAACAGCGCACGATACAATATTACCGTCAACTTTTACGGTTAACAGAAATGTCTTTGAGAAAAGATTGGACACCGGTTTACCGCTTTTAATAAGTTTCCGGTCGTTACCGTTAACGGAATAAAGCGACATTGTATTCTTATCGGCAGAAAAGAGAACCGAGTTCAATGAAGTGCCATTCTTCCTGAAGAAAAATTCAAATTCGCTGTTGTCTTTACCTTTACCCGGAGTTATTACCACATTCATCACGAAATCGTCAAGGTGGTATTTAATGAATTCGCAGTACCTCTTTTGTTCATCATCATTATTCTGAAGAAGCCCGCTTCCGGTAAATATCCATTGATCCGGCTTCCTGTCGCCAGAATAGGTGTACCACCAGTTTGATTTCGTATTGAAATTATCGGAGAACCAGAAGGAGATCATCTCTTCGGTTTCCGGTTTTTCGGATGGAATGTCCTGCTCCCATTCATACACCGCCAAACTATCGAACGAAGCAAAACTTTCCACCGAATAAAATCCCACCCTGCCGTCAGATGACAACGTTGAAGGTGCGGTGAATACGGGGATATTATCCAATGTGCATGCGATTGCATTTCCATTGCTGAAAACACCCAGGTCATACCAATTTCCGGATAAATCGGATTCCAGTTTTTTTTCACCGAGTATGAACCATCCGAAGGGTTCTTTACAATGGTAAGCGAGTTGCGCTTTATCGGTTTGCCGGTGTATGCGGAAAAGGTAAAAACCACTTTCGTTTTCCCGGAAGATCAAACCGGCCCTGCTGTCGCCTTCTTCATTGTTTATCTTAACCGCAGCATTCATGTCGTAATTTTTCCAGGAGCGTTCACCGAGATAAATGGCATGGAGGGTACCGTTGCTTTCATGCTGGTGAAGCATATTCTCTTCAAGGTACCAGGTACGCACATCCGTTCCGCCCGTACTTTGTTCCCATGTCCTGAATTTCTCAGGATCGTTAAAATTCTCTTCCATCAATAACTTTTTTGTTCCGGTTGTACGGGGTACCGGCAACCCTGCCGGACCCGCAGGTTTATATTTCACTGCGGTGACGCCAGGAGCACCTGTAGAAATAATCAGCGGTTGAACCGGTTTGAGATCACAGGTAAAATTTTCACCTTCCGAAAATCTTCGTATCGTCTGGTACAGGTAAAAACCATCCCTGATCAAATAAACCGAATGTACCCCCGGAGAAAGGGTAATGTTTCCGGTGGGCGTCACTCCTTCATATTTATTATCGATGAAAATTCCGGAAGAGGGGGGGGTTGAAGTTACGGTTACCATGACCGGATTATCTTTTGTGCCGGACGAAAGCGGATCGTTTCCGGCAAGTTGATAATAATACCATGCCGGTACGGCAAAATTCATGTTGATATTTCGCAATGCTATGTTGATCACCCCAATCACATCTCCTTTTTCGTTAACCACAGGACCCCCGCTGTTACCCGGGTTAACTTCGGCTTCAATCTGAAGGGAGACGAGTTGATCAAGGTCATTATGGCGCAGTGCCGCTATGGAACCTTTGACTATGGTTATTTCAGGTCCTCTCTGGATCACCGAGAACGCATCGCCAAACGGAAAACCGAAAATCCATACCGGCAGTGTCTCAACAGGAACGGCTGAAGTATCCGGAAATAAAAAGGGAACGGATGCGGTATCCTTTATTGCAAGTATGGCAAGATCATTCAGCGGGTCAACTGCATACTGGATTGCTTCATCTACCCGGTAAGCGGAAGTTCCGCTATTTCGTATTACTCTTATTTTTTTAATTATTGTAGGATAACTCAGGTCATACCATTGAACGCCAGCGTCAATGACGTGATAATTGGTTAGGATATATCCGTTTTTACTGATAAAAAATCCTGTTCCGGATGTTTTGTATTCTTTATCTTCGAGGGGAAGGTTGTGTACGGCTTCAATGTAAACAGTAGCGGATTTTATCCGGTTGATCATATCGGCAGGCAGTGACTGACAAAAAACGTATACGGTATTGTCCGAAATAACAAAAAGAAGAATTAGAATAAAAATGGCGATGTTTTTCAAAGGGATGCCTAATAATGGCACGAAGATAGGGATAAAAAAACATCCGATGTAGAGACACGAAGCATCGTGTCTCTACATCGGACGTTAGAAAAACAGCAGAATCGGTTCCAAATCAATCATCCATGCAACTGGATGGTTTTGGTTTTATTTCCTACAGACACTGTTGCAGAGTTATCACATGTTCCATCGCCAAAATCAACCGTTCGTTTTTTCAATCCATCCGGTTGAATTTCTACAACGCCATCGGTAACCTCAACTTTATATCCGCAGAACTGAACTCTCAGCGCTTCCGTAACAGTAACGGTAAAAGCAATTCCATCACGGTTTACCCCGGAACCGCTGCCGGTAACAGAATAAACATCATCAAGAATTCCGGTCCACCACATGCAGCATGTAGAATCGGATTTCAGTGATAAAAAGCCGGTGTTCATTCCTTCAATCCAGGTGCGGGTGCGGGTAGATTCCCATGTGAGGAAAGTGCCATCAGGATGGGTGATTTTTGCACCGGATACCACAACACTGAATGTGTAATTTCCCTGATTTGTCACAGTGCGTGTTCCTTCAATATGATAAAAATCGGTTCCATTATCGGAAACATAAAAATTGTCAAGGGTAGTGGTTATTACTGTCCCAGCATCCCGGTATTTGCCGGTGGTAGTGACAATAATCTTACCTTTTCTTGTTTTTCCGTCAGCGCCAAGGCAACCCGCTGTTCCGAAATCAATTGTCAATGTTTTCGGAAACGTTGGATTCCACTGACCGGTAGCAGTATCCCATGCCGGGGGGTTAATTGTTATTACCGGGGTGCAAGTTGTACTGGCAAAGAGATATTCGGCAGGCGCACCGGTTTTTTGAGACCCGTCAAGGTTTTCATCATCGGCCACCTGATCAGTTGTCTTACCGACATCGTCAAACATACTTTCAGCGGTTGAATTATCCGCTTCTGAAGTGGTTTCTTTGTTCATCCTGCTCTTTTTGCAGGCGGTGATTGTTGCCGCCATCCCGCAGAGGGCGAGGAAGGCGAACAGATACATTGTTTTTCTCATGATTTTTTTGGGTTTAGGGTAATAAATTTTTATTTGTTGCGGATTTTAGACGGCAGGGTGTCAAAAAGGTTTAATGCTAAACATCCGAAGTTTTGAAAACTTCGGATGTTTAGTTCAAAACTTCGGATGTTTGGTTTCTATTAGTTTTGCAGCATGAAGCAAACTCTTACATCTTCAAATAATTATTTACTGAGCCAAAACATCCTTCTGATACTTGCTTTCCTTGAAGGATCTTCGGTGATGGCCATAGAACTGCTTTCAGGAAAAATGTTTGCACCCTATTACGGTAATTCATTATATATATGGACCACCGTAATCGGCATAACGCTTGCCGGGATGGCAGCAGGTTATTATACGGGAGGGTTCCTGGTTACAAGATTTCACACCAGGCCTGTTGTTCTTTATTTCTTTCTCGCGGCTTCTGCACTTGTAACCTTTCTGCCTTCCCTGGCAAACAGCATCATGGTGGGAACTCTTGAAATGGGTTACAAGAAAGGCGCTGTTATTTCTGCACTTTTATTCCTCTTCCCGGTTATGTGCTGTCACGGCATGATACCACCCGCACTGATAAAAACCGCGACTGACAAGGAAGATATATCCGGAAAGATGACCGGAAAAATTTATGCCGTGTCCACTACAGGCGGCATTATTGCTACACTGGTTTTTGGTTTTCTTATCATCCCGGACTATGGTTTGCGTATTCCTGTTTATTTTATTGCCTCGATACTTGCCATCCTTCCGGTCATCTTCATTTTTAAAATACAACCCATGATGGCGGTCGGAACAATCCTTTTCCTGGTTATTTTTATCCCTATAGGAATGAAACGACCGAAACAAAAGGCGGGATCTTTTGTACAGATTCTTGAGCGATCTGACGGGCTACTTGGGCAGGCAATGGTAGTTGAAGATAAGAGTTCGGCAAAACGCACCTTAATGGTCAATAACATTTCGCAATCGTTTGTGCATATTCCAACCCAACGGTCACAATGGCGGTATATTCACCGGTTAGCCATGTATGCTTCCAATAAGCCGGCCGGTTCGCAGGTACTCGTTTGCGGGCTTGGTGGGGGGAATCTTGTGTACGAACTGAACCTGGTTAATTTCAGCATAGATGCCGTTGAGATTGATCCCCGGATGAAAGAAATTGCCGGAAAATGGTTTTTCATGCCCCCTGCCCCCGGGCATTTCACGGATGATGCCCGGCACTACCTGCGTATCTGCGGGAAAAAATACGATATCATCATACTCGATATGAGTGCAGGAGAGAACCAGCCGTCAAATGTATATACGGTGCAATGTTTTAAAGAGATTCAGAAAATTCTCAATCCTGAAGGATGGCTTTTCCTTCATTACCAGAATATCCTGAAAGGAGAAGGCCGCAGGGCAATACAGGCAATCGGCCGGACACTTACCGAATCAGGATTCATGGTGCGCATGCTCGACACTAAACCGAATCCGGAAGTCACCTCCGAGTTCATATTCTTCGCAACAATGAAACCCGTAAATCTTGAAACATTCTCCTATGAGAGGCGCAATATTTTTGCCGATCCGTTCAATTTCCCGAAAAATAGCGGGGTCTATATGGATACTATTCCTTTCGGGAATGGCTTAGTACTTACTGATGACGCACCCATTATGGATGTACTTCACACTCCTGCCCTTGAAGGTACGCGTGGAGCCACCATCAAACAACTGATCCCGGTTTTTTTGAAGGAAGGAATTGATGTTTTCTGATATATTTCATTGTATTCCTAAACGCAATATATTTACATTTGCCGTGAATTATTCTGTACATTGAATAAAATCAACAGGAATTTACCGAAGGGAAAACTCACCCCTCTCCTACTTTATAGGAGAGGGGCAGGGGGTGAGGTGAATCGTAACTGAAATTGATTATTAGTAAATTTACAACCGGTTTCAACAACTTAAAAATTATTTCTTATGAAAATCACAGTAGTTGGCGCAGGAAATGTGGGAGCGACATGCGCCCACGTTTTGGCAGAAAAGGATTTTGCCAATGAAATTGTACTTCTTGACATTAAAGAGGGGTTATCTCAGGGAAAATCGCTGGATATCTGGCAGACAGGACCTGTGGATAATTTTGATACCCGCCTGAAAGGCGTCACCGGGGATTATTCAAAAACCTCAGGATCGGATATTGTGATCATCACTTCCGGTCTGCCCCGCAAACCCGGGATGAGCCGCGATGATCTTATTGCAACGAATGCGGGTATCGTTAAAACCGTAACTGAAAATGTAATTAAACATTCTCCGGAAACGATCCTGATCATCGTCTCCAATCCGCTTGATGTCATGACCTACTGCGCTTACCTGACGGCAAAGATTGACTCAAGCCGCGTTTTCGGTATGGCAGGCATCCTTGATACAGCCCGTTTCAGGACTTTTGTCTCCGGAGCGCTTGACATTTCGCCCAAAGATATCCAGGCAATGCTCCTCGGAGGGCATGGCGATACCATGGTCCCTTTACCCCGTTTTTCCACGGTTGCAGGGATACCGCTCACCGATCTTCTTCCGAAAGAAAAAATTGAATCCATAGTGGAGCGCACAAAAAAAGGGGGGGGAGAAATTGTAAACCTCCTTGGGACATCCGCCTGGTATGCGCCAGGCGCTGCGGCTGCACAGATGGCTGAAGCCATCGCAAAGGATCAGAAGAGAATTTTTCCCTGCTGCGTACTGTTGAAAGGAGAGTACGGGCTCAAGGATATTTTCCTCGGTGTACCGGTAAAACTGGGCCGCAGGGGCATCGAAGAAATCATTGAACTGAAACTGAACGCTGACGAAATGAAACTTCTTCAATCATCGGCAAAAGCCGTTAAAGAAGTAATGGAAGTCCTGGATAAAATGGCGGTAGTTGCCTGACCAGATCACTTACCGGCATTGGCATCATAGCGCTGATTCTGATCATCACAAAAAGTTTTCAGTTCTTCAAGGCGGGTTTTTTCCTTTTTTGACAAATCAAGAGTGGCACCGCGCGTGGCAGTCAGTTTTGATTTTGAATAATCGTTAATCCATAAATATGCTTCGGTAAGATTAAAAATAAGGGCAATAGTGACTTCTTCATTGATTCTTGCTTTTTTATCCTTAGGATTTGATTCTTTCATGGCTTTTTCCCACAGTTCAATGGCTTCCTTCAGTTTCTTTTGCGCTTCTTCATTGTTTGCAATCACCATGGCATAACCCTCACTCGCTGCGATAAATGCCTGGCTGAAGTCGTTATAATCGCCCTTTTTTGACTCGACATTGTAAAGTTTCATTTTACGCTCAGCCGTAGTCACCGCGCACTTTGCGTTAAGTAATTCGTTGGCGAGTTTAAGATTGTCTTCAATCAGTTTTTGTTCAAAAGGTGCAATCGCGTTTTCCGGCTTGACCGAACTCCTCGCCTGATCTTCGCTGGAATAGGAAGCGCTTTGCCACGATCTGTATTCATTTGCCTTCTCAACCGCTTCATTTAAAATTAAGTTGCCATCGGTTGTCTCAACTTTGACAGAAACCGGATTCCTGTATTTAATATCCATAGTATATGAGATTTGCTGTTGCCCGGAACCCGATCCGGTGCTGACTGAAGTAGATTTTTTCTGGTTAATGACAGGTTCGTTACGTTCAAGTCCATGAACAATAAAAGTAATAACAAGGTTAGCATCATTGGTCTTTTCAAAACCCTCAAGTTTAATATAACTGGTCGCAAGCAGGTTTTCATCCGATGTTTTTCTTATGTAAGGTTTCTCAACAAATTCTTTTTTCGGCTTATTGTCCTCATTCAAAACGACTTTTTCAAAAAATTTATCCGAAGCCGATTTATCCTTATATTCCTTTTTTTCTTCTGCAAATTTCTGATCGGCAGCGGATTTATTTTTATCGTATTCTTCAGCAATTTTCCGGTCGCCTTCAGCGTAGGCAAGATATACCTTACCGGTATATTTTGTAATACTCTTGTCAATAGGATTGGAAGGTAACCGTTTGTACTTAACGGATACATCCTCGTCCTTCACTTTTTGTCCGAAAGTAATATGGGATGCAAAAAGCAACGTTAGAATAAATAATGAGTTTTTCATGGTGGATTGTGATTAAATGATTTCGGGAGAAGCAGGTTATTATACTGATAAAAATGATTTTGCAAAGATATTATTTTCCGGAACTCCTACACACTAATAATAAATCTTTCAATGCACTCCCTCACACATCCTTCTCCTCCTTTTTTCTGCAGGATCACATCAACCGCTTTTTTTACACGCGGTACGGCATCGGCAGGGCAGGCGGTGAAGCCGGCTTCGGCCATGAGTTCAAGGTCGTTTATGTCATCTCCGACATAAGCCACCTGACTGAAAGAAAGTTTTGTCTGGCGCAGCCACCCCTTCACAACACCGAGTTTTTCCTTATAAAACGATTTTCGCGGGTTTTTGCTACAGAATACGAACTGCACGCCAAGAAGTTTTGCCCTGTTTTTTACAATAACAGAGTGCGATCCGGATGTCAGGAACCCCACATAATATCCTTCATTGACAAGTTTCATTATTCCGACTCCATCTCTCACATGGAATTTTTTGAAGACATCGCCCTTTTCGGTATAATAAATTCCGCCATCAGTAAGAACACCGTCAATGTCAAGTATCAGGAAGCGGATATTTTTGATTTTACTAAATGAATTCATCTTTTATTGTATTGTAGATATTATTCTGTTATATTCGGAATGAGAGCCAATCCAAAACCAAATCAATGTATCTTTTTGCATAATACCGACCGCTCTGTACCCAAGACAAATACGAACCGAATAAACAGGTTTTTTTTGATGGATTTTCTTAAACTGAAGGCCAGGGTGAACGGGATCAGATTTCCATTTTTTGTATGCAAGTTCGCTTAATTTCTGAATATGAACCGGCAGGTTTGAAAATGCTTCACGGAAGCGTTTCGTAGTTCGCGATTTCATTTAAAACGAAGCGGTTTTGTTTCCCCTTTGTTGTATTCCTCTAACGCTTCGTTGGCAAGGATACCCAATTCGTCCTGAGAGAGTGTGTACAATTTTTCCCAGCGCAATTCATCTAAAATTAACGCAGCAATATTCCCCTGCTTTTGGAAAGGTAGTTTTTTTATTTCTTTTATTGCCGTTTCGAGTAGTTGGTTCATATTTTTGCTTTGTTCGGACGCAAAGATAAAAAATAAATTCTAAAGTAAATCCAGGTGATATATTGATGAAATCCGATGCGCCATTCAAACAACATTCCTTCCCACTGCTTTTGCAACTGCTTTCAATGAAGAATAGAGTTCAGTAAATTCTTTGTGGTTTAATTGTTGTGAAGCGTCTGATTTGGCTACAGATGGATTGGGATGGGTTTCAATCAATAATCCGTCAACACCCATTGCCATAGCGGCCCTTGCCAGGTCAGCCACACCATAAGAATAACCGATTGCATGGCTCGGATCTACCACGACAGGGAGGTTTACATGTTTTTTAAGGTAAGCGACACCGCACAGGTCAAGTGTAAACCTTGTTTTGGTTTCAAAAGTGCGTATGCCGCGTTCACACAGAATAAGATTTTCGTTACC
Organism: Bacteroidota bacterium; assembly: GCA_016193485.1. Classification (GTDB taxonomy): domain Bacteria; phylum Bacteroidota; class Bacteroidia; order JACPRZ01; family JACPRZ01; genus JACPRZ01. The sequence continues at coordinate 18,496 of JACPRZ010000044.1, forward strand.
GCCTGAAAGGATGAATTCTGCCGCCTGTACAAATTCCTGCAGGGTGGTTCCAAAGCCGCGTTTCAGCAAAACCGGTTTCCTGGTTTTTGCGCATCCATTTAAAATTCCATGATCATACATCGATTTGGCGCCTATCTGGATAATATCGGCATATTCAATTACCGGTTCAAGGTGCGTGGCATCCCGCACTTCGGTAATGATTTTCAAACCGAATTTTTTCCTGACCTTATCGAGTAATTTTAACCCTTCAATTCCTAAACCCTGAAAAGTGTACGGTGAAGTGCGCGGTTTAAAAGCCCCGGCACGCATCACCAGAACACCGAGTTGTTTGCACAATTGTCCCGATTGCATGATCTGCTCTTCCGATTCAACCGAGCAGGGTCCCGTAATGACAAGCGTGTTTTTTGAATGTCCGCCAATGGTTATTCCTCCCACATTCACCTCGCGTGTAACATCCATAAATTTCCGGCTTGCCAATTGTATATCGTCATCAAAAACAAAATAGTTTTCCACGGCCGGCAAAAATTCTTTCTTCAGGTTTTTCAGTGCCGATGGCGTCACGAGCACCCTGTCAGGCCGGCTGTGGTTTGAAATTATTGCGGCCTGCAGTTCAGATGCGATTTTTTTTATTCGCTCTTTCGCTGTATCTTTTTTAAGAATAATGATCATTTGCCTTTGATTGAAACCGGAATACAAAAGTCGGAATAATTATGTTGCAGTAATATGACACTTGTCAAATGCCATCAATCTTCACCTTCAATCAGGTGTGTAAAAGTAACCATTCCGCAAAAACGGTTCATTTTATCAACCACAGGGAGGTAAAGAACCGGAAATCCGGCTTTTTTAACCGTATTCAGCAAATCGGTTATAGTATTGTCTTCCCTGACCATAAGCGGATTTCTGTTCACCATTGTTTCCGGATCAATATTTTCAATTTTTCCAAGGTGATTAAGTATACCCCTCCGGACATCTGCATTCGTAATTATTCCTTCAAGGCGTCCGTTGTTGTCAATAACTGCCGTCAATCCCAGTTTAAAATCTTCAATCGTCTGGAGAATATCCCGGAAAGAAAATTTTCCTGTAACGAGAACAGGCGCCTCCTGCCTGTCAATCATGAAATCCCTTACAAGGATGGGTGATTGTGAAATCTGGCTGCGCAACCGGTGAAGCGCTGCACCCGGATATTCGGCATTGACAAGGTATGAACCCGATACTACCAGCGAGACACCCATATTCCGCAGGACAAACGATATTTCATCATTGATTCCCCCGTCAACGTGTATTTTCACACCAGGGAAACGCGATCTGAATTTTCTGATTCTGTCAAAATTTCCGGCATTAAAAACTCCACCGCTTTTCCCCGGAACAGTCGCCATAAGCAGCAAAAAATTACATTCATCCTTAAACCGTTCAAAAATATCAACCGGTGTCCCGGTGGTAATTGCAAGTCCTAATCTGACATTATTCAGTGCTGATGGGGACCATTTTTCTTGTACGGGTTCATACTGGAAGGAGACCATTTCGGTTCCGGTTTCTTCAATACCATTAAAAAAACGGGAGGGATGAGGGGAAATGATATGCAGGTCAACCGGAGTCCGGCTTATTTTTTTTATCCTGCGGATATCCTCAAAAACCGAGAGGTCATCATTGCAGTCGATATGCAGGTAGTCAACGCGGTAGCGATCAAGTTCGCTGACAAGGTCTTCAAGCGTGCGGTCTTTACCGGAATATATGGAGGCGGAAATCTTCATGAACAGAATTGAAAGAGATAAAGGGGTAAAGAGGTAAAGAGGTAAAGAGGTAAAGATTCGAAGATGTAAGGATAGTTTGTCAACTGGCGTTTCTTATATTCTTGATTTCTTGACTTCCTGTACTCTTTACTTCTTGTATTCCTGCCTTTCAGTTACCTTCCAGCATAAGTTGCCTGATAATGGAAACCGGCATACTTCCATATCCGAGGAATTTTTCATGAAATTTTTTCAGGTTGAATTCTTTCCTGTTGCGGTTTTCGATCTCTTCGCGTAACGCATAAATTTCGAGATAACCGGTGAAATAACTTGCCAGTTGCACCTGTGTAAGGGTTGCGCGTTTCCATTTTTCCCTTGCCTCGGTATCCTGCTGGAATGCCTCGTTTACGAGAAGGTTTAATGCATCTGTTTCCGACATTCCAAGAACATGAATGCTGTAATCGAGGATGGTGTTACATATCACGCGCAGGTGCCATTTGTAATAAAGGATCCACATTGCCGTATCCATCACATCGGGTTCATTATTTTTATTTCCGTAACCGGATTCCATCATCATTCGTTCTGAATAAACCGCCCAGCCCTCAACCATTGCCGTATTATGAAACAATCCGCTGATCACACTTTTTGATTGATTGCTGTACGCGAGTTGGGTGTAATGTCCTGGAATCGCTTCATGAATGTTAAGTATCTGCATAGTGTACCTGTTATATTCCCTCAGGTAACTTTCCGCTTCAGCAGATGAAAAACCGGTCAGGGGAGTCACATTGTAATAGGTGGTATCTTCCTTTTCAAAAAAACCGGGAGCCGATATGGATGCTCCCGAAATACCCCTTAAATATTCAGGTGTTTCGTGGATGACAAGTGGTTTTGTTTCATCTATTGTCAGCAAATCATTTTTCTTAATAAAATTTACCAATGCGGGTAACTGCCTGCGCACTTCAACCATCAGGGAATCACGGTGGGGATGAATGGCTGACAAGGTATCAATAATTTTCCGGGTCAATGCAAGTTTATTTTCGGGTTGGGGTTGACGGGGAAAATACTTCTTCCATTGCGGAAGGCACATGTGCAGCAACTCTTCCTGGATAAGCGATTTGTACAGAATGGCTTTCCTGTATATTCCTTCTGCAGTATTGATCCTGCTTATTTCAAAACCAAACTTTGTGAAATAATTCTCTTTGCCGATGCGGAAACTACGCGCTTTTTCAGCGGTTAAAGAGGGTAAAAGAGATTTTTCAAGCCAGTCAATATAACCGCGGATCGCATCAACCGCTTTATTCAGCCGCTCTTCAATCATCTGTTTTTCATGCTCGCCTATTGAACAACGGTTCAGTGAATCACGAATTTCTTTATCAAATATTCCAACCGTTCCTTTATGCTGATCTATGGCAAGGCGCGTATGTTCAAAAGTGGGAAGGTCAATATTATTCTGAACTGAAAGATAATAATCGGGAATGTTTTTCATCCTCCTGTAAAGAATCCGAATTTTATCAGCGCCCGTTATATAATCGCCTTTCAGTATCTTATCGAATGATTCGCCAATGTTATACATGGCTGGGTTCCACCTGTATTCGCGGAAATCACGCACAGACCACTCAATCGCCTGGAGTTCATTCAGCATGACCCTGTATTCTGCCCGGTGCAGCGGTTCAATGGCATATTCATCAATACGTTTCAGCGAATCAAGATAGCGCCTGCAGAATTCAAGTTCGCGTTGACGCGATTCCTCATCGGGAACGACAATAACGGTATCAAAGGAATGATTCCCTTCACCGGAAGCCCATGAAGGATAGGTCTTCCACAAATCCTCAATAAAAACCTCTGTCAGTTTTTCAAATCTGGAATCCTGCGGAATACTCACATTGCCTGCAGGTTTTTTTCCCGGATTGCAGGAAAAGAAAATTCCGGTAAAGAAAAATATCAGCATCCGTTGTGCCATTCTGCCGCTGCCCTTAATTTTCATCCGGTAAAGTTTTGAGGATAAATTTCCATGCACCTGTTGTATTTCCTTCATCCAGCAATCGGATAATCTTCCTGTAAAATTGCTTTTCCCGGTTCACCGGTATTTTACCTTTCTTAATATACCCCAAAGGTGCGATATTTTTTTTAATTGAAGCATTGTCAAAATACTCCGGAAGGGAATTTACGGATGCGAGTTGAGCGAGATGTTTTCCGGTCAGGTAAGAACTTGTGCGGATTTGATCGGGGAGCGCATCTATCCCGATTCCCAAAACAGGCCCGGGCTGGGGAATCCTGAAAAGCGATGTGCCGGATGCATTGCAATAAAAGTCGGAACCCATTCTGCCGGCCAGTTGAATTTTATCGGGATCAATGAGTCCATCGGTCCCAAGTATTGTTTCTTCAAGATGAATGAGAAGGATTTCAGCGATTACGATAATCCCAGCCCCCCCCCCTTTTCCGGTTTCAACGGTATCGCGGATTTTACATTCCATCTGCACGGGTGATTCCTTTACCCTGAAGGGGCGAACCAGTTCAGAGGGCAACTGTGTAAATCCCGCTTTTTCAAATTCGTTAACCCCTTTCGGATATTCACCGCTGGCAAGCGATGCCTGGTGAACCATCGAAACAGTAACCACATTTACTACCGCTTCGGGAACTTCAAGAATATTATCATACGTATTTTTTGTTTTACCGGTTCTACCGGAACGCGAAGGCGAAAACACAAGGATAGGAGGATTGGTTCCCATCGCATTGAAAAAACTGAACGGGCTTACATTTGGATTTCCGGATTGGTCAATGGTGCTTACAAAGGCGATCGGCCGCGGTGCAATGGCACCGAGCATATAGGAATGAAATTGCCGTTGTCCCGTGTCCGTTGGGCGCAGAGAAAGCATAGGTATTATTTAAAAAAGCAAATGTAATAACAAAATCCGTAATTTTGCCCCCCTCTATTCAAAAATTGTTGAATCAGGAACCAAAAGCTCCCACCGGGGCGAGTGGCGAAACTGGCAGACGCAACGGTTTTAGGAGCCGTTGGGGAAACCCGTGGAGGTTCGACTCCTCTCTCGCCCACTCAAAATTACAAACAAAGGAAAAGGAGAAGCCGGAGGAATCTCCATTTTCCTGGAACTTGGAACTTTAACTTATGACACTGACCGAAAAAAAAATAGCGGAAAATCACAACGAAGTAACCATTGTGCTTGATCCGGCCGATTACCGCGCGGAAGTGGAAAAAACGCTTGAAAAATACCGCAAAGAAGCCAGGGTACCGGGTTTCAGAAATGGCGCAATACCGGCCGGAGTGGTTATGAAGATGTTCGGAAAAGAGGTGATCAGTAACAAACTATCGGATGCCACCTCAGATATTTTACAAAAATACGTAACTGATAATAAATGGCAATTACTGGGTAAGCCATTGGTAAAAAATGAACCCCCGGAAATTGATACCGATTTAAACCGGCAATACCCGTTTGTTTTTGAACTGGGTATTTTTCCAGCCGTTAACGTTCAGTTACCCTCCGAAAAATTCAACCTTTATTCCATACCGGTCGAAGATGGGATGGTCACCAATGTAATAGAGGATTTACGTACAAGGCATGGCCGGATAACGGAACCGGAAACCGCGGAGAACACCGACTACCTGAAAATAAAATTTTATGAAACCGGTGCAAACGGTGCAAAAGTCAAGGACGGATTCCTGGGGGGGAGTTCCTTTTTAATAAACGGCCTGCCCGATGAAGAAATAAGAACCAAATTCACCGGCTTGAAAAAAAATGATGTAGTACCCCTTACCGTTAATCCGGAGCAATATAAAACACTTTCTCTTCTTTTTCACACCAGTGAAGAACGCCTTAAAGAAGTGACAGGATTGATCCGGGTCAATATCATTAAAATTGAAAGAATTGGAAAGGCCTCGCCTGAAGATGAATCTTTTAAACCGGTTTTATCCCGCTACGGGGTAAAAACAGCCGGTGAATTACCGGATGCTGTCAGAAAAGAATTTGAAACCGTTCAGTCCCGGAGGACCGACCAGTTTTTCCTTGAGGAAGTAATTCACTGGTTAACCGAAAAAACCGAAATACCGCTACCCGTGGATTACCTGAAAATTTTATTTTCGGCAACGGCAAAAACCGAAGTGAATGAGGCGGACCCTTATTTCAACCGGTACCTGAATGAAATCCGCAAGGAAGTGGTCATTAAAGCGCTCATGCAACAGTTCGATATCCGGGTTACCGAAGATGAACTCGTTTCACATGCGGGTATTCTGATGCAAAAAGAATATCCGAACCTTTTCGGTTCCGGAACCGAAGGAGGGGAAGAGAAAAAAGAAGAATATTACCGGACTTTTGCAAAGATTTCCCTTGGAAGAAAAGAAATGTCGGATAACAGGGAAAAGATGGCATCGCAGATATTTGAAAAAAAACTGACGGCAAAACTGAAGGAAACCATTGCGTATGAAAAAAAGGAGATTTCTAACAAGGAGTTTAATGAATTGCATCATCACCATAATCATTGAATGAAAATGGGTCTTCTCTAAATACATTTCCCGCTGATCTCGCAGATTGCGCAGATTTTTATTCTTGATTGATAAGTGTCTTTTTCTGCGAATATCAGCGTAATCTGCGGGAAACTTTAAAAAACGGTTTATTTGAATAAACTCAGATATTAAAATTAAAATCATTACACCAATGACAACAGGAAATGAATTCAGACATTATGCCATAAAGCATAAAAACATCAGCAGTTTAACACTGGAAAAGTATCAACGGGCGTTCTCCAACTACATATCGCCAACCATTATTGAGGAGCGGCAACTGAATGTAGCCACGATGGACGTTTTCTCGCGCCTGATGATGG
>JACPRZ010000006.1:0-39771 GCA_016193485.1 Bacteroidota bacterium
GTCGGTACCGGTAGCATCTGCCATCAATGGACAGTTCATCTTCTGTGAGGACACCCTCTATTTCCCTTATTCCCTTATCTCCCTTCCCGGTTCAACTATTACATGGTTCCTCAATGGCGATACCATCTCTTCCGGTGTGGATAATGATACTATCTTCCTGGTGTGGGACAGTGCCGGAATTTTTTCCCTGCAGACCTACGAAATTACCGTCAACGGTTGCGTGGATTCGCTCTATGATACCGTTACGGTTTATAAGACACCCAATACTTCTGCCATTTCTGGCGATACTTCTATCTGCTTCTATCCGTCCGATTCACAACTTTATTTTGTCAATGGTTTACCCGGTTCAACCTACCAGTGGATTATCACGGGCGGTTCAGTGATAAGCACCCCCCCTGGTGATGATTCAGTAATTGTCATATGGGATTCCGTTGGAGCATGGAATATCACTGTTATTGAAACATCCGTTGATTCTTGTATAGGTGCGCCTGTTATCCTCAACGGCAATACATGGCAGGTACCTGTGGCTTCTTCCATCAATGGGCAGTTCATCTTCTGTGAGGATTCCCTTTATTTCCCATATACCCTTATCTCCCTTCCCGGTTCAACTATTACATGGTTCCTCAATGGCGATACCATCTCTTCCGGTGTGGATAATGATACTATCTTCTTCGTTTGGGACAGTGCAGGAATTTTTGCTTTGCAGACATACGAAATTACCGTTAACGGGTGCGTGGATTCTCTCTATGATACGGTCACTGTTTACAAGACACCCAATACTTCTGCTATCTCTGGCGATACTTCCATCTGCTTCTATCCATCCGATTCACAACTTTATTTTGTATCGGGTCTTCCCGGTTCCACTTATCAATGGATTGTTACGGGTGGTTCTGTCGTAAGCGCCCCCCCTGATGATGATTCCGTTATTGTTGTATGGGATTCCGTTGGAGCATGGAATATCACTGTTATTGAAACATCCGTTGATTCGTGCGTAGGTGCACCTGTTACACTCAACGGTAATACCTGGCAGGTACCTGTGGCTCCTGCCATCAACGGGCAGTTCATCTTCTGTGAGGACACTCCCTATTTCCCATATACTCTTATCTCCCTCTCCGGCTCCACTATCACTTGGTTCCTCAATGGCGATACCATCTCTTCCGGTGTGGATAATGATACTATCTTCCTGGTTTGGGACAGTGCCGGTGTTTTCTTACTTCAATCTCTTGAAATCACAATCAATAACTGCACCGATACGCTTTCAGCAACTGTCAATGTATTTAACACACCGGATGCATCAACAATTTCAGGAGATACTTCAATATGTTTTTATCAGGGAGCATCATATCTTTATTATTTGAACGGTTTGCCATGGTCCACCTACCAGTGGAATGTGACCGGTGGTTCAATAGTCAGTTTACCTCAGGATGCCGACAGTGTTTGGATTATTTGGGATACAATCGGGTCATGGAACATCACGCTTATTGAAACATCTGTTGATGCATGCATAGGTGATACTCTCTTTCTCAGCGGCAATACATGGTCGGTACCGGTAGCATCTGCCATCAATGGACAGTTCATCTTCTGTGAGGACACCCTCTATTTCCCTTATTCCCTTATCTCCCTTCCCGGTTCAACTATTACATGGTTCCTCAATGGCGATACCATATCATCAGGTGTGGACAATGATACCATCTCCTTTGTGTGGGACAGCGCGGGAATATTTATAATCAGTGTCACTGAAATCACGGTAAACAGTTGCAGTGATTCATTATCGGATACCGTGGTTGTTACCGATGTTCCCGAAAAACTTCCCATTTATGGCGACACGGTTATTTGCTTCATACCCGGTGATTCCTTCCTTTATTATATAAACGGTTTCCAGGGGTCAACATATCAATGGATCGTTACAAACGGAGTAATTGTCAGCGCCCCGCTTAATAATGATTCGGTAATAATTACCTGGGATACGCTTGGTTCCGGAACAATATTAGTTATTGAGACATCTGCGAGCAATTGCACCGGTGATACGAACCTGCTGAATGTTTCAATCAATGAGATCCCTTCTGCCGATTCAATAGGAGATGATTTTGAACTCTGCCAGTTCAGTAAAAGTGAAACTTATTCATTGAACGGATTACCCGGTTCATATTACCTATGGAATATTCCGGGGGGGTTTAACATTGTTGATGACAGTTCGTCCCAGGTAACGGTTGACTGGGACAGTTCCGGTCAATTCATTATCACCGTTCTTGAAGTAAGCAGTGCCGGCTGCATCAGTGATACGATTGATTCGCTGGTTATTGTTCACCCTGCACCGCAGACATCTCCTATCAACGGTGCATTGGCTGTTTGTCCGCCATATAATTTCAATGAGATGTATTATGTAACCGGTTTTGACAGTTCTCTTTTTACCTGGAGCGTCACAGGGGGGGTAATTGTGAGCGGGCAGGGAAATGATACGGTTTATGTGAATTGGGATACAACAGGTGCGGGAATCATCAGCGTTATAGAAACAACAAAGGATTCATGCACTTCGGGACAAGTTACTGCCCTGAACATCATCCTTGACTCACCGGTACTGCCACTTAATGTTGTTACGGATAAATTTGATAATGACCGGGTGATTGATCTTAACTGGGAAATGATCAACAACGGAGGTTTTTCCGACAGTTTATCGGTTTTCAGAAGAATCCATTTCCCTGTTGCCGGGTGGGATTCTGTCACTCGCGTTCTTTCTGCTGACGGATTATTTACCGACATCAATGTTGAGACCCATTATTATTCCTATGAATATAAACTGCAAAGCAAGAATGCATGTGACAGAAACATTTCATCCCTTGTCCATAACTCGATACTGCTTGGTGCGTCCAACAATGAATCTGAAAAAACAATCTCTCTGGTCTGGAATCATTATTATGGCTGGCAGAGTGGCGTTGACCGCTATGAATTATGGCGCAAACTGGATAATGAAGCGGATTATTCCTATTACAGGAATATGAATCTGGATACAGCGGCTGTTCTTGAAGACGGAAAAGCGGGGTTCCTGCATTGCTTCAGGATTGTCGCTTATCAGGGTGGCGGTTCATGGCTATCCTGGTCCAATGACACTTGCGTAACATTCCAGCACCAGATTGTCATTCCTACCGCCATCTCACCTGACGGCAACGGATTCAATGATGTATGGAAGATTGATGATATTGACATGTATCCAAATTGCGATATTGAAATTTACAATCGCTGGGGAGAGAAAATTGAAGTGATTAGAGGAAATATGACAATAATAAGGAATGTAAAGTGAAGAGTGGAGAGTACTCTCATACTTAACTCATGTTACGCAGGGATTTAATAATACAGAAGATTGTATATATTATAGTTCAAATATTTCCCGCAAATGACGCAGATATTCGCAGAAAGAAAATTATCGTATCTGCTATTATCAGCGAAATCAGCGGGAAAATAACCTTTACATAATAGCTGTTAATTAAAATGAATAAAAAGATTATTATTCCATTACTGACGCTATTGTTAAGTGGATGTTCAAAAGAAAATTTCGAAAAAAAGGATTTATGTGAAAGTCCACTGTGTCAACAGTACTATAATGCCTGGAAAAATATTTTTTTACATAGAAATGTCATGACTGAAAGTTATTTTACAAACCATATATTCCCCTACAGAACTGAAATACAAACATGGAATTCCGGAGAATCTTTCAATATATCATATCAGGTCAATATTGACTGGATGTTATGCAATTTGCATGATCAATTTATCGTCAGAATTGATTCATCTGAAACAACGTTTCCAGCCCTTACTGTGACAAGGGGAAATTATCTGTCGGAGGAAGAAATAAATCAGGTATTGTTTGCTTTTGCATTTAATTCATCAATGAATGTAATTGCACCCATTGAGCAATTGAAATATGCTTCAAAGAGGGACGCTTTGAAAGAGATGCGGGATAGAGCCGGAAATAGCAGATTAAAGTTTACCGGTTACAGATATTTAGATAACGGACCTCTTTTCATATCAAACGGCCATCCATACATGAACGGATATGGCACTTTGAATAAAAATGAAAACAGGTGCATTTATGGCGCTATCGATTTAGTCACAGGTGATTGTGAAATCAATGAAGGTGTTTGCGTGATAATAGATTAATTAGTAAAACCGATACCATGCAAAATAATATTTCTTTTTGAATTGAAAATGAAAAACTTTTCTATTATAGCACATCTAAGGGCAATTGGAATTTTGAAATTTATATTTTACATTTTAACATTTACATTTTGTATTTTACATTTATTTTCATTTGTCTGTGCCCAGCAACTTCCCCTTTACACCCAGTACTCCCTCAACGATTACCTTCACAACCCGGCAATAGCGGGCAGCAGGGATTATGCGGATCTGAAACTAAACGGCAGGTACCAGTGGGCGGGGTTCACAGGTGCGCCACAAACGGTCATCCTCTCCTGCAATACGCCATGGAAATCGGAAAATGTTGGCGTGGGGGGGGTGTTGTACAATGACCGCACGGGACCCACTTCGCGAACAGGTGTCGGTGGAAGTTATGCCTATCATCTCCGCATTACGGAAAGCGCAAAACTCTCCATGGGGCTTGCGCTCGGCATCATGCAGTACCGCATTGACTATTCCAAACTCACCTGGGCCGATGAAGGCGAACCGGGAATAAGCGCAAGTATTGAATCCTCAATGGTTCCTGACGGCAGTTTCGGATTCTACTGGTACGCTCCCGATTATTTTGTCGGCCTTTCGTCTTACCATATTTTCCACAATCGCCTTAAAGACCGCGTATTTGATCCGCAGTATAGTTACGGTTACCTTGTGAATCACTTTTTCATTATGGGGGGCTACAAATACCGCGCAAACGAAAAAACCGATATTGTACCCGTTCTTCTGCTGAAAAGCGTAAAACCGGTGCCGGTGCAGGTTGATTTCAGCGTAAGAAGTATTTATGAGGATAAGTATTGGCTGGGTGTTTCATTCCGCACCCAGGATGCTTTTTCACTTCTTGCCGGGATCAATATAAATGACAAATTCAGTTTCGGTTACTCTTATGATATCACAATTTCAGGGTTAAAAAAATACAGTTCCGGTTCGCATGAGGTGATGATGTCGTACCGCTTTAATGCGCCAAAGAGGGTGGAAAACACTGAAGAAGAAACTAATGATCCGTTCAGCCCGCTATTTTGATTTTTTTGACTGGTACATTTTCCTTCCCATGCAACCTTTTCTACCTCAACTTCATCTTTATTAACGGTAATGAATCCCTCGCCCGGGCAGGAAATTGTAGCCGCCTGTATAGCAGGTGATGTCCTTGCACAAAAGAAATTGTACGGGGAATATTCAAAAAAAATGATAGGTGTATGTATGCGATATACCGGTAACCGCGAAGAAGCGGAAGATGTTTTCCAGGAAGGATGGGTGAGGGTTTTTAATAATCTTAAAAATTTCAGGTGGGAGGGCTCGCTGGAAGGATGGATAAGAAAAATAATGGTAAACTCGGCTCTTGAATACATACGGAAGAAAAAAAAGAATATCGTTTATATGGATACTAGCGGAATCCGTGAAGAATTTCATCCCGAAGCGCCTGAAATTTCCGCTCATATTTCGGTAAAAGAACTTATATCTATGGTAAACCGCCTCCCCGAAGGATACCGGATGGTCTTTAACCTTTTTGCCGTTGAAGGTTATTCCCATGAGGAGATTGCCGGGATGCTCGGTATTTCAGAAGGAACATCAAAATCGCAGTATTCAAGGGCCAGGGTGCAGTTGCAGAAGATGGTGCAGAGGGAGATAGGGGTGTAGGAAAATAAAGATAAAAGGTAAAAAATAAGTATCCGAATCTGAAAATAATTTTGATGTCAACAGATAAAGACCATATTAAAGATATCTTTCGCTCAGGCCTTTATGATTATGAAAGCGATATAAGTGAATCTCTTTGGGAAAAAATTGTAAGCCGGATAAACAGAAAAAAGAAACGCGCACTCTGGTACTGGGCGGCAGCGGCATCGCTTACCGGGATAATTATTGCGGTGATTTTATTGTTCAATAATCCGGAACCGGTTCAACGACAGGCCGCTGAGAAGCAAATTACAACTAAGGAAGTTCCGGCCCCGCCCAATGAATTTAAAAAAGACAATGTTGAAAATCCGGAAATGCCGGATAATAAAAATGAAAATTCAACAGGCAGTAATATTCTGAAACCTGAAATACCTGAGAAACCGGTGCTGGTACAACAGCATGAAAACGCAGTCCCTACAAATAATTTAAATAAGGATGTTCCGGTAAATAAAATACCCGAAATCAAATCAGAAATTCCTTCTATTCTGGCAACGGTTCAAAATCCAGAACAAATTACCGGCATTGTTCAGGATAATGAAAATCCAAAATTATCATCAGCACAGGAAAATAATCCTTCTGTTCCCTCTGCTGAATCACGCGTACTCCCGGAATCTCTCCCGATTCAGTTACCATTCCTTTCTTCCTCTGTTACTCCTCAATCCCTCATGCCGGTTCCATCAGCAATTCCTGCGGAAACCGGTTTTGTACCCTCCATTCCAAATCAAAAATTATTATGGTCGCTTGATGCCGCTGGCGGTACATTCATAACAGATGCCGAGCCCCTTAATGAAATTAATTTAATTCCGGGTCCTGACCTTATTACTATTATTCAGAAGATTGATACAACCGGGTATAACACTTCAACTCAGATTACATGGACGGAAACAACTCAGAAGACATCCATCGGGTATATTCCCGTTTCAATTGCATCGGTCCAGACAGATACAACATGGGTAACCCAATCTTCCACCGAAACACTCAGAACTCCTACTACCATTACCGAAACAGCAGGTAAAATTGAATATTCTCCGCCCGTCATTGCAGGAGTATCCTTCACAGTCACCTTATCAAAAAAATTGGAAGCCGCTGCGGGATTATCTTATGGAATGTATAAAGCAAAACAGGATTTTCTATATTCTGACGGAAAATCAAAACATCTTGAAAATTCCCTGAATTATATTATTATTCCGGTGGAAATTTTATTCTTCCCTCTCTCATGTAAAAACGTCCGCGTTTATCTTTTTGCAGGTCCTTCATTTGAATTTAATCTATCGGATAAATCCACCATAACAGCATCAGACCCGGCATCTTCAACCGGTATTACAACTGTAAAAAATCCAGCAGGCGGATACGGAATAAACATCCGTGAAGGCGGTGGCGTTGAATACAGGTTTTCAAAAAATACCCGCCTCTACCTGCAGGGCGGTTATTCATCCTTTATCAAAAAAGATAATCATCCATATAATCCGTCAAAGTACAGAAAAGGAATTCCATCAGTACAAACCGGTATAAGAATTAATTTTTAATTTTGTTAACTTTTCATCCGTTAACGTGATTTCCCAATATCCTAATTTCTTAATTTCCTAATATCTTTAAACATCCAATTCAATGAAAACAAATTCGTACCTTACAACAACATCCTTACTAAAAGGATTATTCACCGGAATTTTCACCATAACCGCAATCTCCGGTGTGAATGCACAGGGTAATACCAACTGTATTGACCCTAATCAAATTGATTCAAATGTAGTATGCCCAATGCTATATGCGCCTGTTTGCGGATGTGATGGAATCACGTACGATAATCACTGCTTCGCTACTAACTATGGAGGAGTAACCTCATATACCCAGGGTCCCTGCAATACAACGGGCACCTGCCAGGCGAATTTTTCGTGGTCTGAAAATAATATGTATGCCGGTATCGGAACCATGATTGATTTTACAGATATATCCTCCGGAAATCCTACCATGTGGGCATGGGATTTCGGGGACGGCTATTCGGCTACCGGGCAGAATCCTTCGCATGTTTATTACCAGACAGGCGCTTACCAGGTTTGCCTTTCCATAGGTGATACCGGAACATCCTGTTATGACCAGTATTGCGCAACGGTTTATGTGGGCCAGAATAATATGCAATGCTATGCTTACTTCACCTATACAACAACGGACTCCACAGGAATAACTTTCCAGTTTAATGATCTTTCCTCCGGAAGCATCATGCAGTGGCATTGGGATTTCGGTGACGGATCAAATGCCTTCGGTCAAAATCAAACACATACATTTTCGCAAAGCGGTATGTATACCGTATGCCTTACTATTTACGACAGCATGCAGACATGTTCCAATACGTATTGTGAAGAAATTTGGATCGGAGGTAATGGAACAACCTCCTGCTACGCTTCCTTTTACTGGTATGAAGGCCAGGGAAATCCCAACTGCATCATTTTTTCGGATGCATCATGGGGTAATGCAAATTCATGGTACTGGGATTTCGGTGACGGCAACAGTTCAACTTCACAGAGCCCGGTTCACCACTTTGATTCTGCAGGAATTTATACCGTATGCCTGACCATTACGGATAGTTCCGCTAATTGCACAGGGTCTTATTGCGAGGATGTATGGGTTGGCGGTAATGTTACTACAGGTTGTTATGCTTACTTCTACTATTATTCAAATTATCCGGATACAAGCCACGGCATTTACTTTGTGGATGCCTCTTATTCCGATGATTCCGTAATGGGATGGCAATGGGACTTTGGCGATGGAACGGTCAGCAGCGACCAGAATCCTTACCATGAATTCCCGATGGCAGGATATTACTATGTATGTCTTACACTGGTGACCGATTCAAATTCACTCTGCACTTCTTCATACTGCGAGTATATTTATATCGGGCCTGTGAATAATTGCGGTGCCTATTTTGAACATCATCCCGATACTGCAGGGCTCGGTGTTACTTTCATTGACCAGTCAACCGGAACTCCAACCAACTGGTACTGGGATTTTGGCGATGGTAACGGTTCTACAAATCAGGATCCTCATCATGTTTATGCCGATTCGGGCATTTACACCGTTTGCCTGACTATTTACGATTCACTTTCAATGAACAACAATGGCAGTAACATTGGAGGGTGTTACAGTTCCTACTGCGCTATAGTATTTGCCGGCTGCACCGATTCAATCCTGATGCTGCCTTTCCCGCAGATTCTGGTTGACTCTTCCGGTACAGGTAATGTGATTGGCGTTGGATTCAACAACGGCCAGCAGATGAATGTAACCTGGGTTTTCGCTGACTCATCCATTTCAAATACCAACCCGCAGTTCATGTTTGATTCAACCGGCAATTATCCCATTTGTGTCACATACCAGATGGGTAATGGCTGCATGTATACATGGTGCGATACGGTATATGTGATGAAAACCAATACGGGTATTTCAAAATCCGAAATCCGAAATCATAAATCCGAAATAACTGTCTATCCTAATCCTGTTTCGGGTAACGCCACAATTGAGTTCAACCTCAATAAAGCGGCAAAAGTTGATGTCGGTGTTTTCAATATGGCAGGTGAAAGAATTACCTCAATTGTAAATGAAAACCTGAAACCCGAAAAGCACTCTTACCGGTGGAATGCTGAAGGAACCGGCAGCGGCATCTACTTTATCCGGATGAATTCAGATGAAGGAAGCAGGCAGTTGAGGGTGGCAGTGGTGAAATAATTGCCCTCTACTTTGAGTCACTGACCAAACCGCCACTGATCAAACCCGGTAAAGGGGAAGCAGTGGCGGTTTTTTGTTGCCATAATTATCCGGTTTGCCTTTTTATTGATGAATAATGATTTTCCCGTGATAAGCATTATCGCCATTTTTTAACGTAATAAAATAAATATTCGCTGAATATTCGGATAAATCAATCATTGTCTTAGTGCTTGATCTGCCATCCACATAAATCTTTTCTCCCAACAGATTAAAAATTACAATGCTTCCCGTTACAGGTGTAGTAAATTGAATAATAAACCTCCCATTGTTAGGATTTGGGTAAATGGTTATCCACTCCTCCTTTTGAATGTCACTTATACCGACAGATATTTCCATTACGGCCGTATTTGATTTAGACGAATTGTATTTTTTTGCCTTTCCGGAAATACATCCGCCAGGGTGGGTTGACGAGACCTGGTATGATACCTGTCCTGACGGAGGAAACTGGTCAGTATAAAAGTTTTCGGTATTTGGGACGGAATCAATTACCTGCCACCCGGTTAATGCAGAATACCGGTAAATATAATAATACGGGAAAGGAAAACCCACGTACCTGTTCCATGACAGCAGGACTTTACCGTCAACCGTTGGTTTTCCATCAAGATAAATGGTCTTATGGCTCTGGCTCAGGTATGTTTCATTGCCGCATGTATCCACTGAACTTATCTTATAAGCAGCGGCATGACGGATTTCATCAGGCATTGGTAAAATAGTTTCGTTCAGAGAATCATAGGGAATAGTTTTTATAAGTTGATAGCCGCCATCATCACAAAGCCGGTAAATATTATAATTGGAAATTCCGGATGGCGGTGATTTTTTCCAAACGATTACATGATTGCTTGTAAGTGAATCCACGGTTACCAGACATATTGGGTCGCCAGCAACCGGATAATCGAGAAGGTTAAATGAAATTACACCTTTACATCCGTTTAAATCGGTAAGAACCCTGCCATACTCACCTGCCGGGATCGCGGTCAAACTGTCGGTAGTTGCCCCGGTATTCCATAAAAAAGTATAGGGGGGGGTACCACCTGTAACCGGCCCGGTGTAAATGTTTCCGTTGAAACCGCAATGCGGATATACTACATCCGTTATTTGCGCCACCGGTGCACCCGAATCGGAAAGCGCAACCATTGAAGTGATATTACAGCCACCGGCATCGGTAGCCGTTAAAGAATAAAAACCTGCAGGGACATTTGTGATTGAAGGTGTTGTATTACCGGTCGACCATTGATAGGAATAAGGCGGAATACCACCGGCAGGGATTACAACAAGCGATCCGTCCGTATTACCGCACGATGGTGCTGAAAGGCCGGTTCCCAAAGTGAATAAGGATGGTTGAAGGATTGTAAATTCTTTTGCGGTTACGCATCCCGTGCCATCTTTCACAAGAAGATCATAGGAACATGCCGGAACACCCGAAATATCTTCGGTTGCGGCACCATTGCTCCAGAAGAAAGTATAGGGTGGTGAACCGCCTGAAAGGGTAACATCAAGCGCACCATTTTCAGAACCGTTACAGGTGGCGTTGGTAACGGATGCCGACACAGCAGGGCCTCCGGCACTGTTAATGTGCACTGTGGCAAAAGCCCCATAACCGATACTGTCAGTGATGCTGACAGAATAAATCCCCGGCTTCAAACTGTCAGCAGCTGCCGCGGTACTTCCGTTTGACCACAGGTAGGCATAAGGTGGCCTTCCACCGGTAATAGTTACTGCTGCGGAACCGTTGGCACTGTTACAGGTTGCGTCTGATTTGTTGACAGATAGAATAATGTCGGAATGAATTGGGTCACCGCAAGGTGTCGAATTGTTATCGAAAAATGCCCGTATATCCTGTATGTTTTGTTTCAGTAGCGAAACGCTGCCGATGTTGGAACCGGTCAGATCACGGGAAAAAGTATATGCCGCATCAATGGTTTTTACGCCTCCGGTTTTCAAAGAAAAGGGACCAGTTGAAATAACGTATCGCCTGTCGCCCGGAATATTTGCAGCCGACACTTCCGATGATTGTGATAAATCATCCGGCTCACCGGGATACATGAAACGGAACGGCAGGGGTGTATCATCCTTTTTCAAACTTTTCAAATAGCCATAAAAATCATCAGGTGCGGCCGGATTACCCCAGACAGTCATATCGTTATTATAGTAAACACCATGATTCATGGGAACATTTAAAAAGGTTACCCCAACCGCGGGTGGCGCGAAGCCATAGACAGCGTCATAGCTGCTGCCATTGTAAACAAATCCCGATTGAAGGAGAGTATCGCAACCGATATAATCGTCAGAGTAATTACCAAGGTCAAAGTCAACCCATATACCGGTGTAAACCGAATCATAATTGTTTGCAGAGCGATTAATAATTTCAAAATTAATAAAGATGGTATTGAATAGAGCCGGGTTTACCGGACAATCAAAGCCGTAAACCATTGCATGAATTTCAATTCCAAGTTTGCTGCCGTTACTTTCGGTATGCAATGAAGCATCGTCATTATAAATAAAGTAAACGGCCTGGTTACCCCTGATGAGCGGATAATCCCCGTTGTCCGGATCGTAGATGCCGTTACTGTTGAAATCAAAATATGGAGCAAGGCGGGATGCCTCTCCGTTAGCCGGATTCCCGGTTGCGGGCCATGTGGCAATATCCAGGTGCATCGTGTAAAAAGGTTGGTTCCAGTTTTGCCTGTGATAATTGATATTCTCACGGTCAAGTTTCCAGATTTTCTTAAAAGTATTCATGTAAAGGGAATCGGAATAGTTGCCGGCAACAGGGCCTGTAAAATAATCAAAGCCATTCTGTCCGTACATCTGTGCGGCAAGATGTAATTGATTGGAAGAATCAAGACCTCCAATCCAGAAATTGGAAGCGAAAATGGCCGTTTTGCCGCTGCCTTTCGGAACTTCAAAAAATGAAATTGAAGATGGCACATCGGAAAATAATTCACCGGAAGCGTTGATGCGCGCCTTAATATTATTGACATCAATAAAATGAGAAAAGATACCCCCTCCTCCATTAATCGTCTTCATAATTGTACCTGATGCTCCGGCAGCATAACCGGTTGTCCCTGTTGCAAAATGAACCGCAGATAAGTTCTGCAATATCCCTTCCGTAAATTGTTGGACCCAGTTTTGTCCCCCATTTTTTGTGCCTAATATCATTCCGGCTGATCCCACGGCAAAACCGTTATTGCCATCTGTAAAAAAAACAGACAGCAGGTTATTTGAAACAGCGGAAGTTTGCATGCTCCATGATACTCCGCCATCAACCGTTTTCAAAATTAATCCTCCGGTACCGGTTGAATATCCCGTATCCGGATCGGGAAAGAATATAGAAAACAGGGAACCCGTGGTTCCGGATGGTTGTAACGTCCACGAAATACCACCGTCTGCTGTTTTCAGTATGGTTCCCCCGAAACCGACAGCAAATCCGTTATTCGGATCAGGAAAATAAATTGACCTTAAGCCATTAGTGGTTCCCGATGTCAAATTTGTCCATGATACCCCACTATCAAAGGTCTTCAGGATTGTTCCTCCCAGCCCGCAGGCATATCCTGTTCCCGCATCCGTAAAGCAAACCGAAAAAAGAATGGCAGTGATTCCTGAAGGTTGAAGTGTCCATGATACGCCACCGTCAATGGTTTTTAAAATGGTACCGGAGGAACCTGCTGCATAACCATTGGATGCATTAACAAAAAATATGGTGTTAAGCGTATTAGCAGTTCCGGACGGTTGCAATGCCCACGAAATACCCCCGTCAACGGTTTTCAGGATAGTCCCTCCGGAGCCAACGGCAAATCCGTTATTCTTATCAATAAAAAAAACTGAATTCAGATTATTAGTGGTACCCGATGTCATTACATCCCACTGGCTGCTTACCGTTGTTATTTGAAAATAAAACAATACAGGCAAAAAAATCTTTATGTAATTTCTCATTGAATAATTATTGTCTGAAGTGTTGAACCCATTTAGTACCCAAAATCAAATTGATTATTTATATCAATTATTTTTTGCAAAATTAAAAAAAATTGCAAATATGACATTGATCATGTTTTTGGGTTATAAAGAAAAGAGTTTATTTCTCGTTTCTATGGGAAATTTCACCTTCAGAAAAGAAAATTATAGAAAAGATTTGAAGCGGTTAAGGAAATAATCAAAAAGTACGGGAAATATTATCAATGGAGTTGCAGATGACCTGCATTTCGTTCACTCCACTTCCCACGTATGCCCGCTGTGCAACAGTTTACCAATTGTATTTACACTTTTTGTCTTATGCAGGTGATCAATCTGTTCCCATAAGGTGCGTTCAATAGTGGGTGATGATACGCTGCGGAGAACGCCAACGGCAACAGGAAATAAGGGCAGATGCATGCGGGCAAGCATAAGGTGCAATGCGGGGTCCGGCTCGGTGGCGTCATGATGAAGGATGGAATTTTCAGTGGTTCCATTTGCGCTTAAGTCAACTTTTTCAAGTTTCAGCCCGTTAAGGCGAATACCTTTATTTCTTGTTTTCCCGAAAACGAGCGGTTTGCCGTTTTCAACTTTCAACTGGTTATCATCGCGGGTCTCTTTTGATGTGATGAGCGCATGTACATTATCATTGTAAATAACGCAGTTCTGCAAAACCTCAACAAAGGAAGCGCCTTTATGGTTAGCGGCTTCAATGACCACGCTTTCCATCAATTTTAAGTCGGTGTCGGGAACCCGTGCGAAAAAAGTTCCCCCGCAACCGATTACGAGTTGCCCGGGGATGAAAGGCGGTTCAATGGCGCCATCAGGTGAAGAATGAGTAATAAGCCCTACCGGTGAGGTCGGAGATGTTTGTCCTTTTGTCAATCCGTAAATCTCGTTATTGAACATTACGATGTTGATATCAATATTTCTGCGGAGGGCATGTATCAGGTGATTGCCACCGATAGCCATTGCATCACCGTCACCGGTGATCACCCACACGGAAAGATCGGGATTGGCCAGTTTGATGCCGCTGGCAACTGCAATCGCCCTACCGTGAATGGTATGAAAGCCATAGGTGTTCATATAATAAGGAAGCCGTGAGGAACAACCGATTCCGGAAACAAATACTGTATTTTCTGTTTTTATTCCCATCCTCGCGAGCGCTCCCTGTATCACAGATAAAATTACGTGATCACCGCAGCCGGGACACCAGCGGATGTGCTGGTCACTGGCGTAATCCTTTTTGGAAAGAGCAGGAGGTTGTGTTGGTGTTGTCATATTAATATTTATTTTTTTATCCCAGAATTTTATTCGCCCCGTTGATTATATCCTGGACCATAAATGGCATTCCCTTTATTTTATTGATTTGTTCAAACCGGTATTTCTGAAAGCGGCTCCGCAGTAAAATTGCCATTTGTCCCATATTCAATTCGCAGACCGCAATTTTTTTATACTTTGAAAAAATCTCTTCACAGTTACCAGGCATCGGGTTGATATACCGGAAATGGCAAAGCCCCACTTTCCTTCCCAGTGACCTTAATTGTTCTGTTGCCGTCATCATGGCTCCGTAAGTCCCCCCCCACCCTACCAGCAGGAGATCGCCCTCGGGGTCACCGGAAATATCCTGTTCAGGTATAAAGTTAACTACGCGATTCACCTTTTCAGCCCTGGTGCGTACCATTTTCTCATGATTATCGGGATCATAGGAAACAGTTCCTTTTAAAAAATCCTTTTCCAGGCCTCCGAGGCGATGCTCACCACCCGGTATTCCGGCAGGCGCCCAGTAGCGTGCAAGAGTTTTTTCATCGCGGTCGTACGATGAATGAAGTGTGCCGTTTTCTTTAGACGTATGAATTTTTATTTCCGGAAGTTTTGTAAGATCAGGGATTTTCCAAAGTTGGGATCCCTGAGCGATGAAACCATCAGACAACAGGAGTACCGGTGTCATGTGTTCTATAGAAATTTTCACCGCTTCGTATGCCATGTAAAAGCAATCATCGGGTGAACGGGCGGCAAGAACCACCACGGGACATTCACCATGCCTGCCGTAAACGGCTTGCAACAAATCGGATTGTTCGGTTTTTGTAGGAAGTCCCGTAGACGGACCACCGCGCTGTACATTAACAATAACCAGCGGTAATTCAGCAATGACGGCAAGCCCTATGGCTTCGGTTTTCAGTGATAATCCGGGACCGGAAGTGGTTGTTAATGCTATGTGTCCGGCAAAACTTGCACCGATAGCCGAAGCGACACCGCATATTTCATCTTCCGCCTGGAAAACTATGGCTCCTAATCCCCTTAACGCAGAAAGTTCATGAAGAATTTCAGACGCAGGGGTTATAGGATAAGAACCAAGAAAGAGATGTTTGCCGGTTTTTTCAGCAGCAGCAAGAAAACCCCATGCCAGTGCACGGTTCCCGGAAATAAAACGGTATTTGCCCTTTGAAATCTGAGCCGGAGAAATAACATAGTGGGTCGAAACAAGTTCCATAGTTTCAGCATAGTTAAACCCCCCTTCAAGGGCTGCCCGGTTGGCTTCAAAGAGTTCCGGTTTTTCACTGAATTTCTGGCGAAGTGATTTCACGGTGGGTTCAAGCGGGCGGCTGTAGAGCCAGAAAACCAGTCCGAGAGTGAACATGTTTTTACAGCGGACTACACTTTTATTATCAAGCCCGAATTTGCTCACACTATCTCTCGTCAAAGATGTGACAGGTATCTTAAGCAACCTGAATTTTTCATTCAATTCAGGTTCATCAAGCGGATTTTTTTCATATCCGGCTTTACGCAGATTATTGCTGTCGAAGGAATCGGTATCGACAATAATCATGCTTCCGGGTTTTACGAGGTGAATATTTGCTTTCAATGCGGCAGCATTCATGGCGACAAGCACATCCGAAAGGTCTCCGGGTGTATAGACATGGGTTTTGCCGATCTGAATCTGGAAACTTGATACCCCGGCAACGCTACCCTGTGGCGCTCTTATTTCGGCAGGATAATCGGGATACGAGACAACATCATTTCCAAAAACAGCAGATGTTTCGGCAAACTGTGTCCCTGTAAGTTGCATACCGTCACCCGAATCACCCGAAAACCGGATCACTACCTTATCAATTTCCGTAATGGTTTGTTTTTTCATAAAATTATTAACTAAAATATGAAATTATTGTTACTGTTCAGGTTGTCTGATTATTTCTGCCACAAAGGCACCAAGACACCAAGTTTCACAAACCTGCCTGCCGGTAGGCAGGGAATTCTTCGTGTTTCTTTGTGACTTTGTGTCTTTCTGGCAAGTATTTCATGGTTTTTCATGGATACCTGAATAGTAACAAATTATTAATTCTAATCGGCAAATAGTACAAGGCATATACTTCGCTGGCATTTGCATTTACAATAAATGCCTACTAATCCCAATGAATGCCTATTGTATTTATTAAACTTCTGCATGTAAAAATTTCTTCTTCCCTAAAAGTTGCTCGTCTGTTTCGGTATGATTTTCATCCTTCGGGCAGCAATCCACCGGGCACACCGAAGCGCACTGCGGCTCATCATGAAACCCCTTGCACTCGGTGCATTTTTCTACGATGATATAGTAGAACGAATCGGACAATGCTGCGTTTTTGGCATCAGCATCAACGGTTGATCCGCTCATCAGGGTTATGGAACCGGACAGTTTGGTTCCGTCAGCATAAGACCACTGCGCCCCCCCCTCGTAAATAGCGTGGTTGGGACATTCCGGCTCGCAGGCCGCACAGTTGATACATTCTTCGGTGATTTTAATTGCCATAGTTAATTTTTAGATTTAAAGATTTGGAGATTTAGTGATTTGATGATTTAAAAATTCAGGATTTTGTGGGTTCAATATGGATCAGTACATCATGAATTGCCGGTTTTAATTCCCTGATTTTTCTTTTTACATTATGTGCGATGGCGTGACCTTCTTCCACTGTAAGATTCCTGTTAACGACAACATGCAAATCAACAAAATATTCAAGTCCCATCTTACGAACATGACATTTATCAATCCCCTCAACTTTTTCCACGGCAGCAGCGATTTTAATTATTTCTTCGGAAAACGCGGATGAAGGAGCGGCATCCATCATCTCATTGAAAGACAATTTTAAAATCCGGTAGCCATTGAATCCTATTACAATGGATCCCACCATTGCAGCCCAGTCATCTGCCGATTCGTAGCCGTTTCCACCGAGCAGGGAAATCGTAATTCCGATGAAAGCGATAAGGGAAGTAATGGCATCGCTGCGATGGTGCCATGCATCGGCTTTCAGCGAAGAACTGGAAAGTTGGTTGCCCTTCCGGACCACATATTTATACATTCCCTCTTTAATAAGGATAGTAATTACAAGAACAATCAACGTATATCCTGCAGGGGTATCATGAGGGGTAATAATATATCTGACACTTGTAATAGCGATAAGAAATGCTGAAACAATAAGAAATAGAGAAACTATCCCACCGGCAAGCGGCTCCGCTTTTCCGTGTCCGTATGGATGGTTCAGATCCGGTTTGATGGAAGAGGCCTTTAATCCGACAAAAACAATCACTGAAGATAATACATCCGATGCCGATTCCACTGCATCGGCAATCAATGCCTGAGAATTTCCGAAAAAACCGGCAGCGCCTTTGGCGCCCGCTAATATCATATTTACAATTATTCCGAGTAAAACCGGTTTAATTCCTTCATCGGCAGGATGATTTATCGGTTGATTTCCAGACATTTTGGTGATAAAAAATTCTTTTTTGCAAATAAAGCAGCACCCAAGGATGAAACGAACTGTGGACGTTCGATGATCTCACATTCTTTTTTGAATTTTCCCGTGAATAATTTTGATAAATAGGGATGAAATGAAACGACTCCGCCAATCAGGTATACAGGAAGGGATGTCTCAATCCTTAATTTTCCAACCCGGTTCACAATGGAAATATAAATACCGCGGGCAACATCTTCAACAGGCAGCCCGTCAAACATCCACTGCATGATCTCGGTTTTTGCAAATACGGTGCAGAAACTGTTCAGTTCATTTTTAAAATTTGATTTGGATGCGAGATGGCTCA
This sequence comes from Bacteroidota bacterium, assembly GCA_016193485.1. GTDB lineage: Bacteria > Bacteroidota > Bacteroidia > JACPRZ01 > JACPRZ01 > JACPRZ01. The sequence continues at coordinate 18,637 of JACPRZ010000006.1, forward strand.
TTTCAGCAATGCTGATATCGGCACGTTCGGCAACTTCCACTATGAAGGAACCGGTGCCAGCAGCGCATTTATCGTTGAGATAAAAATTCTCAATATTGTCATCAGCATTGCATTTGATTACTTTAATGTCTTCGCCACCGATATCAATAATATTTTTCGCTCCGCGGAAATATTTTGATACACCGGCAGCAGCGCAGTTGATCTCGGTTTTAACGCTATTGGCATCGGGAAAATGTTTTCTTCCGTAACCCGTAGCGCAACTTGCTTTAAGCGGGTATTCCGAATTGATGGCGTTCATCACATGGCGGACAGCAATTTTATCGCGGTTCAATGTTTTTAATGCCGACTGGAAAACGATTTGTTCCTCCTCATTGATAACGGTAAACTTAGTATAAGCGGAACCAAGGTCAACACCGAGGAAATAATTCCCCTTTGCCGGATCGGCTTCCCCGGCCGGCTGATGATATCCGTTTTCTTTTGATAATTGCTGTGATTTTTTTATTTTTTCCAGCAAATTGCCATCTAACGATTTCAGGGCGGAAAGAGTATTCTTCTGTCCCATCGCCTTTACCGTATTGGTCAGCACTAAGTTCAGGGGGGTCCGCAAAAAATGCTTCCTGCCATATTCCATTATTTTACCATTCATGAAATCAATTTCGGTAGGGCGGTTATTCATGAGGTCAACTGCCAGCGAAGGAAAATGATCACCGGCTTTTTTAAGATAGAGCAGGCATTTCCGGACAAATCCGTCTTCAAAGATTATTTTTTCGGCTGTCGCCACTTCTACGGCTTCTTCGATCACCTGTTCAATAATTTCATAACTGTCGGGGATATCCATCGCTTCTTTGATAGTAAGTTTCCCGATTGCACAGAGGGGGCTGAGCGAAGCGTTAAGAATGGTTTTCTCCCATATTTTTTTGGTCAGTTCAGAAGCGGAAATCGCTTCCGTCTGGAGTTTAACACCATTGAGCCAACCGGAGATTTCTTTTGCGAGAGCAATTTTTGAATCATCCGATGATGCGAGGTAGTTTGGCGGAGTAAAGAAATTGGTTTTTACAACATTGGGCGCATTCAGATTGCCCGCATAGTTTATTACCATGCGCATAGTTTGCGATTTGCCGAATAGAGCGGATATCATTTGTTCCGTGTCAATTCCGTTCTGGGCGCTGATAAATACAGTGTTGATGTTTTTCAGATGCGCCATTTCTTCAACTGAGGAGGGAGTGTGATACGATTTTACGGAAACGAAAACAATATCCGGCTGAAAGGATGTCATTTCATTGATTCCCGAAAAAACATGATCAAAAAAATGGCGCTTTTGCATTATGCCTTCAATCCGTATTCCCTCCCTGCGGATAAGATTTATCTTAACCTTATCAATATCGCAGATGGCGACCTTTAATCCGGCTTCTTTGAGGTGCACGGCAAGTATCATTCCCACGGGGCCTAAACCTACAACTCCCACCTTTTTTTCTCCGACTGAATTCATTAATCAATTTTAATAAAATAAATTTCTTCACCCGCAGGAAAATGATTTTTACTTTTTTTATCCAGAAGAGTTTTATATTTTTCAATTATAAAATCACGCACATTTTCTCTTTCTCCATCATTTGATAATTCCGAATTCATAATCACCGCTGATTTTATTTTTAAAAAATCGTCTCCGGTTTTCTGATTCACCAATTTCAGACACCCGGTAAGGCATCTGCCTAATTCATCTACATTGCGGGGGCAAAAGCATCCCTCACCGGGAGTTACAAGGTAATCGGGTTCCGACAGCAGTTTTTTATCCGGAAAGATCAACGCCACAGGATCTCCATGTTCATCATTACTTACGACAATATTTTTAGCATAGTGACATGTTTCTCCTATCAGTTTCCTTAAATCGGCATTGCTGGCCTTCTCACCTGCCGGTAGATTAACCGGGTGCCTGTTATGACTATTTATTTCATCCATAAAAATTTTATCTGACCATTGAGATTGTTTTCGAACTTTCTATCTGTTCAAGAAATGTCTCTATTTTTGTTGTGGTTTGTCCTTCCGAGTAAAAACGCAAATCACACAGGTCGCCCTCTATCACTAATGTAGGGATGCCGAGTGATTCGGTAACCCGCTGAGGCAATCCGAAACGTGAATTTGAATTATTGGCGCATGTTTTTGCATCATGGAAAATCATTCCGTCAATACGGAAATCCTTTACCAGTCCTGATAAAATTTTAAGTTTTGCATCTTCGCTTCTGTTGATAAAAATTTCGGTGTACGCTCTTGCGGATGATTCAAATGGCGCTTTTTCATCAAAGGCATCAAATACCCAACTGTTGCAATAAGTGGAGGCAACCACCGCAGCGTTGTTCTGAATAAAAAGTTCGGACATGGGCCTCAATTTTCCCCAGATGGGCATTCCGTCCCAGTAAATTCTGCTTCGTTCCTCCGTGAGAAATCCAATTTTTTTAGTCACATTATCTTCCAATTCTTTTAACAGTGCAGCGTAATAATCCTTGGCTATTTGAGTTCCGCGCAGAACCACAATCGGACCCATGTGAATGGTGGCATCGAAAAAACTGATTGGAGAGGGAGAAAATTTTGCAGTTCCTAATACCTTTTTCCAAAGGTCAGTAGCTTCTTTGCTCAACTTTAATACTTCGCGAAAACGGTCAATGTCAAATTTTTGCCCGCTTGCTTTTTCACATGCAGGTATTATCGCTTTAAATTGCGCTGCCACATCCTGAATATGGGCATCGGTTACTTCATCAAGATGGCGCGGAGGGGTAATTCCTGCAATCGGACAATTTAATTCTTTTGCAAACCATGTCATCCAGTCCTGCACTTCCCTGCATTGGTTTGTGTTATAAACAATCAGGTCAGGTTTTGGCGGGCCATCCAGTCCGTAATGTTCCTGCAGCGGAGTTTGTTTTTTTAAATAGGAACCGATATCTGCGGTCAGGTAGGAACAGATGTCACTGTTATATCCAATCTTTGTGCTTTCAGGTATGAAGTCGCCTGCGGTGCGGGTTGCACCCAATAGCGCCCCGTGATTTTCAGGAAAATGAACTTCAAAACCGAAAGAGCGAAGCAGTTCAGCGGGACCCACGCTGGTGCACCATGCCATTTTTTTGGAGGTGTCTTTTCCGCCAGAGGCGGATTTCACTTCGTTCAACATCCCGAGGAAGTAATTTCCCATCACTTCCTTTAATAGTTTTGCGGATTGGATTTTGTACATAAAGGTTATTTTTAGAATTTCTATTTCTTAAATTGATTACTCCTTGTCTAATATTTCCTGCACTTTTTTTTGTAATAATTTTTTGTCAGGAAGATACAGTTGATATTTTGATACAAATATTTTATTTGAAATTCCGTGCATGGCATATTCAACCATCACAGAATCTTTTTCTGCTGAAAGAATTATTCCGATTGGCGGATTGTCGTTCGCAACATTCATTTCAGTTTCAAAATAACCGAGATACATATTCATTTGCCCTATGTCGTAATGTGCAACATCATTTAATTTCAGGTCTATCAGCACAAAGCATTTTAAGATACGGTGATAAAAAACCAGGTCAATATGATAATGTTTATTATTCAGCGTTACCCGGTATTGTCTTCCGATGAATGCAAATCCTTTCCCGAGTTCAAGAAGAAAGTTCTGAAGATTGTCAATTATTTTTTGTTCTAATTGTTTTTCGGAGTATTTGTGTTGTTCAGGAATATTCAGAAACTCCAATACGTACGGGTCTTTAATAATGTCGCTGTCTTTTTCAACAACATGTCCTTTCTTTGCCAAAGTTAAAATTCCTTTTTTGTCTTTGCTCAATGCAAGCCGATAAAACAATGCGCTTGATTTGTATCTTTTCAGGTCACGGATTGACCAGTTTTCTTTTATCGCTTGTTGCTGATAAAAATTTCTTTCCAATACATCGTCTATTTTCAGCAATTCACAATAATGCGACCAACTCAATTGGTCAGACAGTGTCTGGCGAATTTGTTTATACGCTGTCTGAACATCCTTTTGCTTTTGCTGGTTAGACACCGTCTGACCAGAATTACCTATCACCCTTTTTTGGTCAGACAGTGTCTGACCAGATTTGTATTCAAGAAAGAGCAATCGCATATAAACAAGATTGGCACGTGAGAATCCTTTACCAACTTCACGGGTAAGTTCTTTTGAAAGTTCAATCATCATCGTTCTTACTGAGGTTTCATCATATCGTTCAGTCTTTTCTTTCTCAACAATCAATCTTCCAACATTCCAATAGGTAATGAGCAATTCACTATTGATATTGCGGGCAATTTTATTCCGTGCACCTTCAACAAGAGTCCGGATTTGGCTGATTAAAGAGGAAAGGGAATTATTGCTTTTAACGGTTTTCATTAATGTTGCTCATTAGTATTTTGTTCTTCATTTTTTATAAATGTGCCTTTAAGAGTTTTGCTGATTGGATTTTGTACATAAAAGTTAGTCTGTCATTATAATGAGTCATAACTTTCCTCGGCCTACTGCTGGCAGAGTAACGATTATTTTATTAATAACTCAAATTTTCATAATCCAGATTAATTTTCTTAAAAGCACAACCGGCTTGCAGCAGACCGATGTTGTGTACTTGGCTTTAAAGGAATTTATTTATACTATGATATTTCTTTATTATCGGTTTTATAGAATTCCAATTTCCAGATTATACTAAATGATATTACAAAAAATGAAATCTGAAATATTATCCAAAAAATGTAACATTGTATTCCAGTTTGAAAACCTAACAAAAATAAGAATCCATTTAGGCAGATATTATAAAATAATGGGAAAAGTCTGGAAACTTTAACACTTCTTATCCAATGAGTTGTAAATTGTGGCCTGACATATTTCATAACTTCTTTGTTTGATTCATTGTCATTTTTTTCTATTATGGAATAGGCAGAATTTACATGTGACATATAACACGTCCATAATTTTATACTAAATATTATTCCAAAAAGTGAAAATGCCATAAGGAAAACAGTTAATGGAACTAATTGTACAGATAATATTTCTGATTTCACTATCGCCAAAACTCCCGCAATAATAGCTACGAAAATATTTCCAAACCACATTCTTTCCTGTTCAATATGCCTCGCCTGTTCCCAATGTTGATTATAAATCTGTATCAAATTATCTTCTTTCATGGATGTAAATTTATTCTGGTTTTGCCTTGCACACAAATAATGGTTTTGCGCAAGTCCGTTCACAAATGTTTACAACAACTTACAATGCCCCCATTCACTTTCTAAATTTACCAATTTATTTCAGGATTCTACGCATTTGCCGGTCAATTTTTGCCATTTATTACTAGTTTGCCAAGTTATAAAAAATCCCGTAGGGATTCAATGTGAATAGCCCCCCGATGTGCATCGGGGGGAATAAAACAATATACATCCGCACAACCGCAAAGCGGTTGAATGTTTTTATAATAAATATTTTTCATCAAATTCAATTTCATGTTCTTTCAGCAGTTCAATGTATTCCTCCCTGAAAGTTTTTATTTTATGGTGTTCTTCCTGATTTTTCACATATTCAATCAACCTGTCTTTTTCTTTGATGGAATAAGTAAAAGCGCCATACCCATCTTGCCATCCACTGAATTTTTCGAAAATGCCGTCTTTCTTAATAAAATCAGATGTTGCCAGTTTAATGTCTTTAATTAGCGATGCCAACGCTATCGAAGGGTGAAGATGCGTTACAATATGCAAATGGTCGTCAACGCCATTGATACGGTACAGATGACAATGTTTGTTATGAAGAATACCCCCAATGTATTTGTACAAATTCTCCCGGTTTGGTTTTGTTAGCGTTTCTTTGCGGTTTTTCGTGCTGAAAACAAGTTGATAAAGGATTTGTGTATAGGTACTCATGTTTCTGTTATTTTATTCAACCCTTACAGGGTTGTTGTTTAAGATTCATTTCTACCACCGGTTTCACCGATGGTTATTCACATTAAAGCCCTTCGGGCTTTGATTTACCAAGTGGGATTATTCCCAAATTTTTCTCGTTTTTTCGTTAGTTTGTTGCCACATCCGTCAAGTATAACTTCCCATCGGAAGACAGCATTTTCAGTTGTCCGATTTTTGCGGACAACTCCTCAAAACCTTCTTGCAACAGTTTTTTCTTCAGATCGTTCCAATACTTTCGTGGTCTTGCAGTGCCTGTCAGGATTTCAATAATATCAATAATTGAAAAATACCATTGTTTTTCTTGTTCATTCCATTCAGAACGAACTTTTTTATTTTCAAATAATTTTATATTACTCATATTGCAAATTAAATCTTTATCCTCGCATCCACCACCAGCGCTTTATCTCCAAAAGCCATAATGGGATTCAGGTCCATTTCCTGAATTTCGGGAAAATCCATTACCAATTGCGAAAGGCGCTGAATAATTTCAATTACGCTTTGTTTATGAATTCCTTTTTCCCCGCGCACTCCGTCAAGCAATTTTGATGCTTTTAGCGAGGAGAGCATTTCTTTCGCTTCTACTTCCGTTACAGGCGCAATTTTGAATACAACATCTTTCATGATTTCAACATAAATTCCTCCTATGCCGAACATGATAAGAGTAAGAGCCCCCCTGCCCCCCAAAAGGGGGTTCAAAACCCCACCTTCGGGAGGTTGGGGGGCTACCACTCCGGCAATCAATTCTCTGCCACCCGGAAGAAATTTCTGGACCAAGAATCTAATCCCAACCCCCTCCCCTTTGGGGAGGGATGGGGTGGGGCTGAATTTCATTTTCATTTTTCCGACAACATTTCGCACTTCATTTTCATCTTTAATATTTATGGCAACACCGCCTGAATCGCTTTTATGAATAATATCTTCGGAATCAACTTTAATAACCACCGGGAAACCGATTTCAATGGCGGCTTTTACTGCAGTGTCAATATCATCAGCGATGCACCAGCCGGCAACAGGAATTCTATAAGCAGAAAGTAATGAATAAACCTTTGCGGATGAAAGGAACCTTCCGGAGTGACCCGTCTCATGGACAATAGCAGACGCTTGCGCTTTATCAATATCGGTAAATACTATGGGTTCACCAATATTTCTTGAACGTATTTTTTGATATTTAGCAAGGGAAGCCAGCGCTTTAGCCGCTGTTGTAGGGAAACTGTAGCATGGAACCCCCCCCTCTTTCAGTATCTTTGCCGTATTCCGGTACCGTTCAAGCGATACGTTTGTCATGAAATTGCAAACGATGGGTTTTCGTTTCATCCGGTTTACTTCAACAATATTCCTCGCCACATCATCCACATCGGTGAACGGAGCGGTGACAAAATTTACGTAAATACAATCAATCTGATCTTCATCCATCAGCACATCGAGTGCGCTGCGGAAGTGCTTCCCTCCGGCAGTGGCTACCACATCAACCGGGTTTCCGATGGCCGCTTCAGGCAGCATCGTTTCCTTTAAAATATTTTTTGCCCTTTCGGATAGCGGTGAAAGAATCAATCCCGCACTGACCAATTCATCCGTTGCAATAACTGCTGGGCCACCTGTATTTGTAATGATTCCTACCCTGTTACCTTTTGGTATGGGCTGCGTAGCGAAGGTCATCGCCACCTGGCACATCTCTTCCTCATTATGGAAGGGAAGTATTCCGGTTTTCTCAAAAATCAATTCAGTGGCAATATCAACGCTCGCAAGGGAACCAGTGTGAGAAGCCCCTTCGCGCCTTCTGCAGTTCGCCCTGCTTTCATGGCAAGTATGGGTTTTTTCTTTGCAACAATTTTTGCCACTTCCATGAATTCCCTCGGATTATGAAACCCTTCGGTATATAATATGATGGCTTTTGTTTCAGGATCGTTGCCGTAATAATTTACCACTTCCGAAATTGTAATATCACAGGCATTTCCGTTGGAAGCATAGATTCGCATTCCAATGTCAAGGTCAAACAAACTTTGCATGATGATAGCGCCAACGCCACCGCTTAACGCCACAACCGAAATCGCTCCCGGTTCAGGAAAGGTGAAAGTAAAATCGCAGTAAGCCCTTAATGCGGGATCGGAATTGATGATCCCCTGGCAATTAGGACCGAATATTCTTACCCCCCCTTCTTTCGCTTTTGCGAGAAACGCTTTTTGCAGCGCCATGCCCTCCTCGCCCATCTCGCTGAATCCGGCAGAGTTTATGATAACCGATTTAATTCCCCGTTTGCCGCAGTCCGCAATGATCTGGGGAACCATTTTTGCCGGAATAATCACATGGGCAAGGTCAATATCACCGGGGACATCAAAAATTGTAGGATATGCTTTAATGTTCCTGACTTCAGGTTCTTTAGGATTGATAGGAAAAATTTTCCCTTTATAACCATAATGAACCAGGTTCTTTATGATCACATTCCCTATTGAAAGTTCCTTGGTAGATGCCCCTATGATGGCAATCGCCTTTGGTTTGAAAAGGGAATCAAGTTCGTGGTCGGATTTTTGGGTTTCTTTTTTTTTTGTGACTTCCTGATAATTCATGGTAAAATATTTATTTGAGTTACTCTTTGAGTACCCTATAAAAGTGTTTCCCGCTGATTGCGCACCTGCCTGCCGGTAGGCAGGGATTATCGCAGAAAAAAATATGGAAAATCAATTACATACCTCCGCGTCAATCTGCGAAATCTGCGGGAAAATATGGTTTTATGAGTTTTTAGAGTTCACTCATCTTTTATTTCTCAATTACTATTTTTCCGTCATAAATTTTCTTTTCCCCATCAAAAAGGTTGATTAAATAGGCGCCATTGCTGAAAAACAAGTCATTATTTACAACGCATTTGCCTGTCCGCATGGAGGATCCGAAAATTTCCTGCCCGGACAACGTATAAATTCTCAGGAAAATATCCTGCTTTCCTGAAGGCACTTCATTCAAATGAATTTGAATTGAACTTCCATTGGACGGATTCGGAAAAATATTGAATGGTGAAAGATTTGATTCAAGGGGTTTTGCCGATACCATCATACCAGTATAATATTCCACCGAATTCAGGTTATTATTTTTATCGGCATGAACATGGGCAAGCGGGTAATTGTATCCGGGGCTCATATAGAGGTAATTGTTCAAGGTGTCGCGGTAGATTTCAATTCCGTAGAGATAAGAGCCGCCTAATCTGGCAATTGAACTATCCACGCGGATGAGGTTTTCATGAATGCGCAGCACGGTATCGCCAATGCTGTTTGGTATCTGCAGGTAACCCCACGCATCAGCGGTGAGGGTTTTGGTAACATAATTTACATAGTAGGTGTCAACATCAACGGGATTTACTGCAGAAACGGCCAGTTCCCACCGGGCGGTATTATTAAAAACTGATCCATAAGCAGAAGGTGTTCCGACCAGCAGTTCTCTGGGATTTTCATAAACATTAATCCCCCCCCATGTTCCCGAATCAGCGCGGAAGCCGACAATCCAATAACCGGTTGTATCGGTGCGCCAGAACATGTACCCATAAGCATATCCCTGTGTTCCCACAGGTGCTCCCCCATAAAATCCGCCAAACATGGCTGCCGGGCCATAAGTATAAATATTGGAAGCAGGAAAATCACCCGCATAAGGAGTATTGGAGGTTAAATCAAACGTTGGATAACTCGGGTAATGATTGTTAAGCATTGTAAAATCCCATGTCTGAAAAGCCGGACCAGGTGTTCCTATGGAAATAACCGGCATTGTGTCAGTAAGCGTTAAATAGATATAACCCTGCTGAGGCAGCGCCTGCGAGGTGATTATGGGTTGTGAATGCGTATTAAACACAACTGTTGTTGCGCTAAAAATGACAATAATTGTTTTTTTCATGATAAAAAAGTTAGAATGTTAGGATATTAAGAAATGAGATATTTGGTTATTGAATCGCAATTTTCCGGACGGAAGATTCTTTCCCGCTTTTAAAATTGAACAAATATAATCCCTGCGCCATGCCTGACATATCAATTTGTTCTTCATGGTACCCGGCATTTTGCATCCCAAAACTAATGTTAAGGATTTGCTTCCCGGAAAGTTCATAAACAGCCAATGACGCCTCCTTTCCAGAAGTCAAAAGGTATTTCAAACTTACTGTCCTGTTTGCATGGTCAAAACTCAAATTAAAACCGTTTTTAATTGGAATTTTTACTTCCTCATCTCCAACAATGATTACAAAATTGAGATCATCGGCAATGATTATACTACCGGGGGTTGATGTTCCGTTCATCCTGGATGCGCTAATTCCGATAAGTACAGTATCGGGGTCATTAAGCAGGTTTATGGGTACTTCAAAATATGTATAGGAAGATGCGGCTGTAAGGTTTATGCTGAATTGCAGGTTGGTATCGTTATCAAACTGTACAATTGCTGAACCGGTATCGCCAGATGCAGGAAAATATTTATAATACCCGGTAAGTTTTTCCGGCTTCTGTGTAAAAGGAATTCCCCCCCCTGGACCATCGGTTGTCCACTGGCCGAGGAAGACAAAACCCATCACCTGGTTGCCGAAGTTCGGAAAAACCAGTGACTGAACTCTGACTGCATAGGAACCGGAGTAGGGTGATGTGTCTTTTGTTGCCGATAATTGCCCGAAAGGTATTGATAATGGATTCAATGAATTCCATCCGTCAGCCAGGTCATCCCATGAGGTGGTGATCCATGATTCAAAATCACCGTTGGGAAAAGGCGTTGTGTCATTATTAAAAGCGATTTCGTCAACGGCAAGATAACTGCCGGGGATGCCGGGATAGTCCATATTTGAAGAAGTAATCAGAGCGGCAACCGTATCGGAATAAACAGAATCGGGGACGAACCAATAAACCGGTTCTTTTACAGGCAGCCAGGCCGGCTGAGTCCCCCAGAATCTTACCGCAAACATACCAATCATTAATCCATTTTTCTTAAAGAATATATATACTACGGCAGTGTCATCCGGCTGGATGTTGAAATGCACGGCACATGACATGGAGTCGGGATGGCCGGTGTATGGCACTCCCCCGTTGATGGTCTGATTACCGGGTGTGCCAATAAGCAACATTCCCCTCGCAGTATCAGACCCGAAGTTCACCGTCTGCACCCGTGCAGCATAGAATCCGGAATAACTATTTGTATCCTGAATAACGGAATTGGAGCCGAACCAGAAACTGTTTGAACTCATCCAGACATCGGGGTTTGAAGATGAGTTGGTCGTCCAGTTTTCAAAACTATTATTGGGAATCTGTGCATATGAACAGATCGATACAATGTAAAGCAGGAGGAAAGACGAATTTTTTTTCATAATATGATTTTTATATTTATTAAAGCGCCTTGTATCCTGTATCTCTGACCTTTGACCTTGTATCATGACGCATTTGGTCATGATGCTGACAGTAATCGTCAGCATCTTTGACCTTTGTTCTTTATCTTTCACACCGATAATGTTGTCGTTTTCTCCGACAATCTGATATGCCTATACCCCCCCCATAATGCCGCACCGATGGCGCCTGCATAAATTGCATCCGGGTTCGTTTTGATGATAAAATTTTTCCCGGTTTCTTTCAATTGTTCTTCTATTGCCTGCACCATTCCTTTATTGAGCGCCATGCCACCTGTAAGCATAATGGGTGATTCACCTTTAAGAGAACTGAGCAATTTAATGATTCTGCCTGCTATTGATAAATGAATACCCTTTATAATATTGGGCGTTGAGATGCCGCGCGATACCATATTAATGACATCGGTTTCTGCAAGCACAGCGCAGATGCCAGATGAAATTTCGGGGTTATGCGCCTGCAGCGAAATATCGCCAACTTCCTCAATCGAAAGTCCGAGATACCTTGAAATATTTTCAAGGAACTGTCCAGAGCCGGATGCGCACTGCCCCGTCATTTTATAATCCAGTACCCTTGAATTTTCAGATATTTTCACCGCCCTGACATAGAGGGCTCCCATATCTACAACCGTTTTCGTATCCCCTGCAAAAAAATTAGCCCCTCTTGCATGAGTGGTCATCCCATAAAAATGACCTCGCTTACGCTTCACCAGGTCGCCTTCACCGGTAGAAGCAAGATATGCAATATCCTCATACCTCAGATTATTTTTTTCAAGCATTGACACAATCATATCTTCGGAAACAACAGATGGATTTCGCTTACGGATTTTTTCAGTATGTTTATCCAGTACTTCAGGGTTACCGGAATAATTCACTAGAACTGTCTTAACGAAGTTGCTGCCTACGTCAATGCCTATTGTGAGAATATTTTTATTCATACAGATTACTGTGTCATCGCCTTTTTTTCATTTTTCGGCAAATTTACATTTATATTTCTTCTTGCGAACATCGCCCCGCCCAGGGCTCCCATGAAAATGCTGTCGGTATGAATATTTATTTTAATTCCGTCACCGTAATTTTCCTTTACGAGCCGCGCCAGGTATTTATTGACAGCAGGGTTCCTTGCCACCCCCCCTGTGAACGTAAATTCATTAAAAACTCCACCTGACCGCGCAATGAGCGACATCGCCCGCATGATGATTGCCTTATGCAGACCGCCAAGAATATCTTCGCGTTTTTCACCAAGGTTTGTCAGTTCCCTGAGTTCAGCACCGGCAAAGACCGTGCAGGTGGAACAAATATTCACTTCCTTTTCCGCCTGCATAGCCATAGGCCCGAGTTCATTCAGCGATATACTCATTTCATCGGCAATGTATCCGAGGTACCTGCCGCATCCGGCTGCGCAACGGTCGTTCATCTGGAAACTCGTGACCAGCCCGTACTTATCTACCTGGATCGCTTTTGTATCCTGTCCCCCTATATCAAGCACGGTGCGGGTATCCGGGAAAATCGCATGAGCTCCAAAAGCATGGCACAAAATTTCCGAACGGATACACTCCTGCGGAAAAGGCAATAACGCCCTTCCGTAACCGGTCCCCGTCATGTTGGCGACATTAAATTCCAATTCAGTAACTTCGTCAATATGGGTGCGCAGGGACTCCGAAACATGTTGAAAATTTCCTTTGAGCAAATTCATCTCCGCATCAAAGTTCACGCTTGTATCATCTGCTGCGGTGGAAGGTAACTGATTATATTTTTCCTTCAGTTCATCCATCGCTTTATGAATCAGTTCCCTGAAATTAAAATGGACCCGTTCGTTTTCAGCGGGATTGATGCTCTTATCCCATACGGTCATAAGCGGTTCAAAAAGCGAAATATCCAGTTTATTCACTTCTTCATTATATTTTTCAGAAACAATATCGCGGAAAAACTGGTTTTTGGCACCGAGATTGTTAAAAAGATAATCCTGTTTTACTTTTGGCTTGAATGCTTTGCGGATCATCCTGAGGCAGGAGAGAATTTCTTCTTGTTTTTTTCCATCCTTAAAGAATGTCCTACATGTCTTCACAAGTTCATCGCCAATCTTGTCAAGACGCACTTTAAACTGTTCATACTGGAAGACATTTTCCAGGTCGTTGATGTATGTTTTGTATTCAGGGTTTGCTTTAATTTCGGTTTCTAAATTCTTCTTCAATATTGAAAAGCGGGCATTGAAAATTGCTTCATCCCGGGCGATGTCTGCAGCAACGGAATAATTAGCGCGGGTATTTGTAATTCCACGGCCTATTATTTCATCTTTTTCGTTGATGATGACGGCTTTTGATGTAGTGGAGCCAAGGTCAACTCCGAGATAATACTTATTCATAATTTATAATTGCAGTAAGGAATTTACGTTGCGCTGGCATTAGTTCGCTGCACTCACGGAATCCCGGTAATTATCGGCTTGCCTATCAATGCCTACCCACTCAATTTTGGAATCGAGCAATTTTAATCCGCAATTTTGACAATCCCTGCCTGCCGGCAGGCAGGCGAAATCCGAAATTTATCATTTGCCCATCAATGCCTATGTATTATATCAAACTCCCTGCGTCATAATAATTTTTCTTTGTTCAAGCATCTGGAAATATGATTCCAGCCGGTTCTTAATATTCGCATAAGAGAAATAGCGCGGGTCAACCAGATCGCTTTCGATAAATCCGACAGGAATCCCGGTGCGTTGTTCAATCTGCCTCATGATCATAAGTTGTCCTGCCGAAAATGAGTTGCAACTTTTAACAGAATTGATCAAAAAACCATCAGCACTATAATCTTTAACATATTTTTCAATAAGAGAGACGCGTTGAGGTAAATTCAAATTTGTATAACATCCCATGCAGTACTCAGATAAACTTTCTAATGGCCCGGATGGGTTATGGCGGAACCCCAGGTCATAAACGCCACCCACTTTTGTATATGTAGATGCGACAATTACCGCTCCAATATCATAAAAAATTTTCCAGAACTCCCGGAAATGAGTCCAGTTTGGCGGTCCTTCAACTACAAGTCGGTATTTTTCCTCATTCAATTCTCCTTCCGGGGTAACGGGTCCAAGTCCAAGGTTTATCCTTTCCTGCACTTCGTTCCACAGTTCAGTGTAATAATCCACTGCCGCTTCGGTTCCCCGGAAAGCAGTGAAAATGGGACCGATGTAATATACGCCTGCGAAGTAAGCATCAATAGGCGTGGGTTTCCGCTTTGCGCTTTCAAGCACTTTAACCAGCAGGTCTTCGGCCTTGGCGGAATTTTTCATCATTTCAGAAAGACGGCTCTTGTCAAATTTCTTTCCGGAAACCATTTCCATCTTCGGTATCACTTCGGTTTCCAACTGTCTTACCATATATTGAACCATTTCATCCGTGATTTTTCCGTCTTCCTGGTACGGAGTGTGAAGCATCGCGACCGGAACACCGGGATAGAGCCGTTCAAGATTTTCAAACCATTTAAGAAAAGTGAAACATCCGGTATAACTGAGTAAAAGCAGATCAGGATCAGGAAGTTTTTCACCGGTTGGACCGATGTTACCGTTCAACATCATCCCAATATCACATTTAACGTATGTACATACATCTTCCGAATGGCCGGTTTTCTCCGCATCGCGGATATATGCTGCAGATTTTTTGCGCATTCCTGATTGAAGAGCATTTATCTCAGGATAGACGGGCAGCAAATCAAAAGAGAGAATCAGTTCGGTAAGGTTCCCAGGAACAAAAGTGTAAACAACCTTTTTCCCAAGTTCTTTTGCCCTGCTTAATTCATTGAACTGTTTTGCCAGCATATCCTTCTGCAGGATCATGCTGTTTTCTTTAATGGCAGTCCCCCCGCCCCCCAAAGGGGGGAGAGAAGTTTTTTTATTCTGAATTTTCTGTTGATCCATTTTATTTTTATAAACCTGCATTTGTTTTAAGCCCTCCCTTTGGGAGGGTTGGGTGGGTTTTACGCCCACAATTTTATTGAATCGGAAAAAGTTCCCGCTTGTTCTTTAATAACTTTAAATTGCCCGGTATTCTCATGAAATTGGAAATTAATGTGAGGTATTCCAGCAATATCACATTCCTTTTGCATCTGGGGACGGTCGAGCAGTGCCGGATCACAGAAACTCGCTGCGGAAAAAATAACACCGTCAGCATTTCTTTTCTTTACTAATTCCACAAGCCGTTTGCCTTTCGGGTTTCCGACATCGTAATAACAAGATGAAAAAGCGCTTTGATTGATATAGGCATCAGCGAGAGCAGATAAGGGATTGCCGGTATCACTATTAATATTTCCTTGTATCAGACGCGAACCAAGCATGAAATCATCATCTACGATATAACATCCGGCCATCTCAATTGATTTAATCAGGCCAATAGGCGGCTGTTCGCAAAAAGAACCGGTCACCACTATTCGAATATTGTCCATCGGTTCACCGCGTTCATTTTGAAGATGGTCGATAACCTGCTTCAGGATTTCATTGTGTTCCTCAACGGGCAAAGATGTTCCCGCCCGCAAAATGTAATAGGTTTCAACTGCCGATAATCTCCATGGATATTCCTGGCGGATATTGTATATTTCTTCAATAAATCTGCGGTTGATATTGAAGAGCCGGATAGACCTGATCAGATTCTCATCAGTAACCTGTACGCGGTTAATTCCGGACATATCCCCGATGATATGTTTCATTTCCTGAATATAAAATTCTCCACCAATGGATAGGTCAAAATTCTGGGGATAATCAAAATAGCGCTGGAACTTGCCTTTTTGCTCAAGTTTAAACATGCCGGAAAGATTCCGGATGCAATCACAAATCGCTGGAAAAACAAAACCATCAAATTTATCAAGAGAACCGTCAAGCGCCATTTCAATGACTCCCCGCGGAAGGTGGCAGATATAGGACTGGTAGTAGGCATCTCCACGGATAATTTGTTTTCTGTCGCCAACGCCAAAGATACCAACAGCCAACCCGTTGGCAGCATGTACTATCTCACGGGGAAAATAAATGGGAAGATAACCCACCAGGATCCTTGAAGTGTCCGCGGACTTCCACTGTTTTGAATATGTATAGTTCAGGTCAAAAGATAAGTGTTTCGATTTCTCAATAATCCGGTTCAATGGTTCCATGTTCTGACAGGTATTTAGTATTTTGAGAAGGAGATAAGGGTGATAAGGGTGATAAGGGAGATAAGGGAAATAAAGGAATTCCCTATCCCCCTATCTCCCCTATCTCCCTATTCCTCGTTTTCAACTGCGTTCAAAAGTATATTTGCTTACATTATTTAATTATGACTTTTATCATTATTTACAGTGACCAATATCATCCTCTGATGGGGTCAACAATACGTTTAATTATCATGATTTTGGGAAGAAAATGATTTTACATTTGCGCCAATTCAAAACCAAAGAGTAACAAATTTGAATACTATGATTGATCAATTCAGGGATTGGGAAAAGAACCGGCATGCTTATGCAAAAGCATGGAAAGAAAAAACCGGTGGGAAAGTTACCGGGTATTTTTGTTCGTATGTGCCTGAAGAAATATTATATGCGGCAAATATTCTTCCCGTACGTATTCTTGGAAGCCATGAACCGCAGGATGTTACCGAAGCGCACATTTTTGGCATGTACTGCCCTTTCTGCAGAGATTGCCTGGCACAAGGGTTAAAAGGCAAATATGATTACCTGGACGGCTTGTTGATCGCTCAATCCTGTTTGCATATAAGACAGGCATACACAAGTTGGATAAAACATGTACCTGTTGATTTTTCCTATTACCTTCCTTTTCCGAACAATGTCCAAAGCCCACGCGCTGTTACTTACCTGGCAGGCGAAATTAAAGCATTTAAAACAGCCATTGAAAAATGGACGGGTAAAGAAATTACCGACCAGGACATAAGGGACGGCATCAAAATCATGAACGAGAACCGCAATTTGATTCACCGTCTTTATGAATATAAAAAAAAGGAAAATCCTCCTGTCTCCGGTGAGGAAACGATGGAAGTGGCCATCTCTCAGCAATTAGTAGATAAAAAAGAACATAGTGAAGCGCTTCACAAATTACTTGGAAGCATAAATTCTGTGCCGGATGGAAAAAATAACGGTACGCGCCTTATGATCCTTGGCAGCGAGAATGATGATATTCCTTTTATCAGAATGGTTGAATCGGTTAAAGGGACAATAGTAATTGATGACCATTGCATCGGAACCCGGTATTTCTGGAATAACGTTCATGAAAATAACGGTGACCTTATTACCTCAATAGCGGAAAGATATATCAATCGTCCTGCCTGTCCCAGTAAGGATTGGATTATCAGAACACGCATAAAACATATTCTTCAACTCGCCCATGACTACAGGGTAAAAGGGGCAATTGTCATTCAGCAAAAGTTTTGCGACCCTCATGAATTGGATATTCCTGCTATATCGCGTGCGTTAAACGCTGCCGGTATAAAAACCCTGTTTCTTGAGTTTGATGTAACTGTTCCGGTCGGACAGTTTAAAATTCGCGTTGAAGCATTCCTTGAAATGCTGCAGGAAGAGGATATTTTTTAAAATAATACATTCAAAACTGCAATATGAAAATACCCAATTATAAAACAGCGCCATTAAAATGCTGGAACAAAGCAAAAGAGATCAGAGATGATTTCTATAAAAATTATGCAGTCGCGCATGAGAAAGGAGGTCTTCGGTGGTCAGGTGGCGCCTGGAGTTTTGGCGCTATTCCTGCCGGACTTGGCGATGATGTATTTCCGTTAACCGGTGAGCCCTATGGCGCCAGCATCGCTTTTAATAAGCAATTTTCAATACGATGCATGGAGGCGACAGAGAAAAAAGGGTTCGCCAGGGATCTGTGCTCCTACATGCGGAATTACTGGGGTTCTGTCATTCTTGATGAATACATTGATGGCGGAAAATTTCCCAAACCCGATTTTATGTGGCAGGATCATATATGCTGCAGTCATGCAAAATGGTATCAGGTCGCCTCTGATCTGGAAGGAGGCATTCCTACCTGTTGCATTGATGTGGCTGTTGGACCCTATACGGAAGTAAATGAAAACCGTCTAAATTATATTACAGGGCAGATGCATGACGGAATTGAGTGGCTTGAAAAAATTACCGGAAGAAAATATAATGATGATAAACTTATTGAAGCGGTTTACAATGAATGTCGCGCCACTTCCCTGTGGGCTGAGATTTGCACGCTGAATAAAGCAATCCCGGCACCCCTTGATGAAAAATCAATGTATTCACTTTATGTTCTCGGGACATTAGAAAAACATTCAAAAAAAGTTGCTGATTTTTACGAAGAACTTCTTGATGAGGTTAAATACCGCGTGGAAAATCAGATTGCCGCAATAAAAAATGAAAGATGCAGGGTAATGTCTGATACCCAGCCCCCATGGGGATTTCTAAAGGTATTCAGATACCTTGAGACATTTGGCGCGGTTTCAATAGGTTCTTTATACACTTTCGGACTTATAGGAATGTGGGAAGACAAAGAAGACGGATCCTGGGGACCAAGAACCACCCCGCAGCAAAAAGGAATCAAAATCAAAGACAGAGACCACGCTCTTAAAGTTCTTGCCGACTGGAACCTCAGCAAACCGGAATGGCAGCATTTTTATTCACCGCACCTGAAAAGCGAAATGATGCTGCGAATCGCTAAAGAATGGAAACTCAATGGAATTATGTTGCATTATAACCGGGGTTGCGAAGGACTTTCCCTTGGAATAGCAGAAAACCGGCTGGCATTGATTGATGCCGGCTTCCCGGTCATGACTTTTGAAGGCAATATGGGCGATGAAAGGGAATTTGATGAAGCAAAAACATCTTCACGCATGGATTCATTCATGGAAACGCTTGGATTCAGTGTAATAAACGAATAAACCAAACAAAATTTTCAACCATGATTTCAATAGGAATAGATGCCGGTGCAAAATTCATTAAGGCGATAGTCCTTAAGGATGAAAAAATTGTCGCTAAAGGGCAAATTCTTGCGGGCTTTGAAGGAAAGGAAAACGTAGAGAAAATTTATAACCGGGTAATGAATGAGGCGGGTATTTCACCCGGTGATGTCAATTCTGTTACATCAACCGGAAGCGGTCGGAAAATGGTGGACTTTGCCACAAACAGCGTTACCGATGTAACTGCTGCGGCAAAAGGCGCTTTAAGTTTATTTCCAGGTGTCCGCACAGTCATTGATGTGGGCGCTGAGGAAGGAAGAAGCATCAGGTGTGATAATAACGGAAAAATAATTGACTATGCGGTCAACGAGAAATGCGCTGCCGGTGCAGGCGCTTTCACCGAGTCGATGGCGCGGGCTCTTGAAATGTCACTTGAGGAATTTGGCTCCCTTTCGCTGAAATCAGAAAAGGAAATTCCTATGAATGCTCAATGCGCAGTATTTGCCGAGTCGGAAGTTGTTTCCCTGCTTCATGCCAAAACGCCAAAAGCCGATATCGCCAAAGCAGTCAATGATGCCGTTGCATCAAGGATCACCTCTATGGTCCGGAAGGTCGGCTTTGAAAAAGAAATTGCTTTGATAGGTGGTGTGGCCTATAATGTAGGATTTGTCAAATCCATAGAGACAGATTTAAAAGATAAAATAATTATTCCTGAATATCCTGAATATGTCAGCGCCTATGGCGCGGCATTATTGATTAAATAAAATGTTACTTAACTGGCCTGATAAAAAAAAATACATGCCACTAAAACACCAAAACTCTAAATACCACAAAAAAAAATATGTACCGATTCCTCTGGAGTTAGAGGAGATTGGGAAAAAAATAATCCATGCTGCTTATCTGGTTCATAAAGCACTCGGTCCCGGATTGTTGGAAAAAGTATATGAAATTTGCTTTTGTCATGAGCTTCTTAAAATGGGATTAAAAGTGGTAAGACAAATGGATATACCTATAATTTATGATGGATTAACTTTTAAAGAAGGATTAAGGATAGATGTGATAGTAGAAGATAACGTAATATGTGAGATAAAAGCGGTTGATGAAGTAAATCCGGTCTGGGAAGCGCAAATTTTGAGTCATTTAAAATTAACAAACAAACGTCTTGGTTACTTAATTAATTTCAATGTTGTGAATATTGGGCAAGGAATTAATCGTTTTGTAATTTGATTTAGTGGGATTTTGTGCTTTTGTGCTTTAGCGGCAAAAACAAATGAGATTCTGAACAATAAAATTTGAAATCCAATTATGGCAAAAGAATTCTGGAGATGGAAAGAGTACAACTGGACAAATGAAAATATTGACTGGAAATCCGGTTCAATAATAAGCGCAGGTATTGATGTGGGTTCAGTATCCTCGCAGGCGGTTGTGCTTGTTGATTGCGAACTTTTCGCTTATTCGAACATGAGAACCGGCTCAAACAGTCCTATGAGCGCCACGAACGCCCTTAACTGGGCGCTTGAAAATACCGGCATGAAACAGGAAAATATTCATTACCTGATTGGAACAGGGTATGGAAGAGTAAATGTTCCTTTTGCCAACAGGACTATTACCGAAATCGCCTGCCACGCACGGGGCGCTAATTTTATGTATGGAAATACAGTGCGAACCCTGCTTGATATGGGAGGACAGGACTGCAAGGCGATTCAGTGCGATGAAAAAGGCAAAGTCACGAACTTTCTTATGAATGATAAATGCGCTGCAGGCACAGGGCGGGGCATGGAAGTATTTGCCGACCTCCTGTCATTATCAATTGAAGATGTTGGTGAATTATCGTTTCAAATAGATGAGGAACCGCAACCGGTCAGCAGCACCTGTGTGATTTTCGCCAAATCAGAGGCAACGGGACTGCTCAAGTCAGGATGGCCAAAGAATAAAGTTCTTGCCGCCTAT
>JACPRZ010000006.1:39788-87135 GCA_016193485.1 Bacteroidota bacterium
TTGCCGCCTATTCCTCCGCCATGGCGCACAGGATTGTCACACTTCTTGAAAGAATAGGAATCAATAAGGACTTTGCCATTACCGGAGGCATAGCAAAAAATGCGGGAGTGGTTAAACGGCTCCAGAAGGAAATAGGCATTGAGCCGCTTACAACAACTTATGATCCCCAGATTGCCGGTGCCCTTGGCGCAGCCCTTTTTGCGAAAGTGCTGGCCGAAAAAGAAAAAAAATAAGTTTACCATTCACCTCACCGAAGTACGAACAGAGATACGTACTTACGAACTACGAACCTGCCAGCCGGTAGGCGGGTTCGTAATTCGTAGGTTCGTAACAAATTCGTACTTCGGTGGAATATTGAAAACATACGAGTAACAAAAATAATGCGATTATGATTGCCAACTTCGGATATAAAGACGGCTCAGGTGAATTCTTTATCACTATTGATACTGATAAATGCGATGGATGCGGTGATTGCATTCCTGTGTGCACCGGCAGTGTGCTCGAAATAAGGGAAAATGAATTTGACCCTCTTGCCGGTGAACAGATGGCAGCCGTAAAAGAAGAACATAGAAAAAAAATTAAATATTCCTGTGCTCCCTGTAAAACAACAGGTGCCAATAAAACTCTTCCATGCATCGCTGCCTGTAAACCGCTTGCAATTACACATTCATGGTGACCAAGTTGGTTGGAATTTGAAATCTGAAATTATGCTTCGTTTAACAATTGACAATATTGACATTGAAGTGCCGCAAGGAACTACTGTGCTTGAAACAGCGCGTAAAGCAGGAATTTATATCCCTGCCGTTTGCAGTCATCCCGACTTACCTCCATCCGGTTCTCTGAAGTTATCCGATATTGTTTACAGGGGTTCTAAAAAATTCACCAATGATGCCGATGCAATAACAGCATCTCAAATTTTACATGACGGCTGCGGCATGTGCATTGTCAGGCAGGAAGGAAATGGTGAACTGATTTCTGCGTGTAAAACAGAAGCGAAATATGGCATGAAAATAATCACCGATTCAGAAGACATCAGGGAAAAACGGCAAAAAAAATTAGCGCGGCTTCTCGCTTCGCATCCTCACTCATGTTTAACCTGCAGCCAGCGTGAGGGCTGTATCCCTCTTACTGATATTTGCCCGGGCAATGTACCGGTAAACGAAAGATGCTGCGCGCTGCTCGGGAATTGCGAATTTGAAAAGGTAGTGGATTATGTAGGAATCGCGCCTGAAACACCAAGATATCAGTTTAACAATCTTCCA
This sequence comes from Bacteroidota bacterium, assembly GCA_016193485.1. Taxonomy (GTDB): domain Bacteria; phylum Bacteroidota; class Bacteroidia; order JACPRZ01; family JACPRZ01; genus JACPRZ01. The sequence goes on from JACPRZ010000006.1 coordinate 41,051, forward strand.
AAACCATCTGGAGATCCATTGTTTATCCGCGATTATAATTTGTGTGTTTCATGCGGAAGATGTGTCAGGATATGTCAGGATGTTAAGGGCGTTTACGCCCTTGGCGCTGTAATCAATAACGGGAGATTGATCATCGGAACCGTTGGCGGGCCCCTGCTAATCAATGCCGGATGTAAATTCTGCGGCTCCTGCGTGGAAGTGTGCCCTACTGGCGCTATTCAGGATAAAAAGAAACCTAAACTGAAAGATAACCGTGAACTGGTGCCTTGTATTTCCGGTTGTCCCGGAGAAGTAAATATCCCATTGTACCTCCGGCTTGTTGCGCAGGGCAGGCACCGGGAAGCGGGAGAAGTTATTGCATCCAAATTACCTCTTCCCTCAGTGCTGGGAAAAGTATGTTTTCATCCCTGCGAAAATTATTGCAGGCGTAGTGAATTATCCAAAACCCTGAATGGCAAAAGTGAACCTGTAAGCATCCGTATGATCAAGGACTTTGCAATGTGTAACAGCGCTTTAACCCCTCTGCGGAAACCGGAAAAAAAATCAGGAAAAAAAGTTGCAGTAATAGGAAGCGGACCGGCAGGACTGACAGCAGCATATTTTCTTTCACAAAAAGGACATCACGTAACTGTTTATGAGAAGGAAGAAAAAACAGGGGGAATGATACGGTATGGGATCCCCCGGTACAGATTGCAGGAAAATATTTTAGAAAAAGACATTGCCCGGATACTTGAAAATGATATTGAGATTATAACCAACGCCACTCTTGGAAAAGATATTTTCATTAAAAATATTTTTGGCTCCGGTGCCGATGCCATCTTTTTATCGGTTGGGCTATCGAAGAGCAAGTCCTTACCTGTACCCGGTGCTGATCTGGATTGTATTAAATCGGGAATAGAGTTTCTTCATCATGTTTCAGCGAACAAATATCCTCCTGAACAATTTAAATCAAAACATGTCATAATAATAGGTGGAGGAAATGTAGCCCTTGATGCCGCCCGTACGGCAATACGGCTAAAAGCTGATTCTGTGACTCTTGCTTGCCTGGAACAAAGGGATGAAATGGTTGCTTATCCGGAAGAAATCAAAGAAGCCGAAGAAGAAGGAGTGAAAATTATCAACGGCAATGGTATTAAACATATCCGCCAATCACAGGGTGGCGGATGTTCGGTAGAATTAAAAAAATGCACGGCAATTTTTAATGAAAAAAGTGAATTTGCACCCACCTACGATGAGTCAGTAACAGAAATAATTACAGGGGACGAAATAATAATATGTGTAGGACAGCAAGCCGGTTCTCAAATTTTAAATGATGAAACGGTCAGATCCATTTTTGTCAATGGAACTATAAAGGTCAATCATGATACGCTTGAAACCATTTTTAATGGAATATTTGCCGGAGGCGACATTGTTTCCGGACCTGCTTCAGTAATTGATGCTGTCGGTTCCGGGAGAAAAGCTGCCAGGTCTATTGATTTATTTCTCGGTGGGGATGGGATCATTGATAAAGATATTATTATTGAAGAAAAAAACATGTTTATCGGAAGTAGTGAAAACTTCTGTACGACAGGGCGTCAGCCGGCTGCCTATGCAGATATTGAAACAAGAAAATGTGATTTTTCTTCTGTGGAGCATACCTATAACGAAGATGTTGCCATCGTTGAAGCAGGCAGGTGCCTTCAGTGCGACCTTCGCCTCCTGATAAATCATAATCCGGCTCCTCCCGGAAAATTCCTGAAACTGACTTATGAAAATATTATCAATATCCCCTACGAAGAAGGCGTCATTCAACTGCTTGATGAAAAGAAGAATGTCTATTTCATCAAGGGCACTGATAATATGAAAAAAATATTAGAGGAGAAATCAGATACGGATAAAAAAGCCGTCTTTTTCACTTTTGAGCACGACCCCATGTTCACAAAACGGGAAAGTGAACTGATGCAGCAATATCTTCAGAAGCACGGAAGGATGCCCGATGGCGGTGATGACCTTGACGAGTTGTTTTAATATTTCCCGTCAATAATCTCAGTCAAAATCCCATGTGTTGCAGCAGGATGAATAAAAGCGAAATTCCTTTTGTATTCGGCAAACCACCTGGGTTTCTGGTCAATCAGTTTTACCTTGTTCTTTTTCAGCACATCCAGTGATTGGGCGCAATTATCAACATTGTAACTGATGAGCATTACCCCCTCCCCTGCCCTTTTGATGAATTTCGCCACTTCACCGGTTCCATCGGTATCTTCCATGATCTCAATTGCAGTGGGGCCGACCATAAATCCCGTAACTCTTATTTTTTCGGGCTCATCAACATAGCGGTAGGCGACTTCCCAGCCGAAAGCGTCAATATAGTCCTTTTCGGCTTTTTTTACATCATTGACAGCGATGCATATATGGTCAACGTAATTGGTTTTTAATTTTTCGCTCATGGTATATCCTCCTTTTTATTAATGATTGTTTGAATAATTTGGTTTGTTATTATTCATCTCCCTGCTTTATTAATATTCCACCGAAGTACGAAACTATAACGAAGATACGAAGTACGAACCGGCATTCATTCGTAGTTCGTATGTTCGTATCTTATTCGTACTTCGGTGAGGTGAACAGTAATAATTATTTTCATTCAAACGTGTTATCAGTCAGTAACGTGAAATAAAAGGTATATTTTCCGTCTCATGCGAACCCGGAGGCAGTTTGAACAGAATTGCGCCCTCCACCGGGCATGCTTCAAAACATTCCCCGCATTGCTGGCACAGGTCAAGGACGACAGTTGCTTTATTTTTATGAAACCCTATGATATCCGGTGGGCATGCTTTTGCGCATAATTTGCAGCCATTGCACCGGAATGCATCAATCCAAGGATACAATCCCTTATGACTTGAAGCGGAATTAGGATAAACGCTCATTTTTGTGCCCGGTATTAAAGGGCGGGCGCTTGAAATTTCAGGTAATATCATAATTTGAGATTTATTTAATGGCAAAAAATCAAAACCTCATCCCCATCCGGTATCCATCCTGAATGGCGTCAATACCACGCCTTACCCATACGCAGTCGCCAATCATACCAATATCTTTTTTGTGTAATGAAGCGTAACCAAGCTCCCGGTTAGGAACAAGTTTAGCCAATACTACGGTGTCGGCAGGTACAATTTGATTTTCAAACTTTCGTTTTTCTTTTGTTTCCCTGTCAGAAATGATCCAATCGGCCACTACGCCAGTATCAGTAATTTCCTTAATAATACCATTAGTCAATTCCCGCACACCCGCCTGTTTGAGACGCAGACGATACCTCCAGATATAAGATGGATTCACATCCCAACCGAAACGGGAAGCAGGGTCAATCAATGCAAGGGTTGCATCCTTTACTCCATTTTTTTCCTGTGCGGCAATTACAAAGAGCGCCAGTGAAATTGCCGCTCCTGAACCGCCAATAATAACAACGTTTTTACCTAATTTTACTTTACCGTTAAAAACATCAAAAACAGTTACAACATGCGGCTTATCAATTCCGGGAACATCGGGCGCTTCCGGAACCGCTCCTGTTGCAATAACAAGTGAGTCGGGATTTTCCTTGGCAAGAAGTTCTTTTGTTACAGGTGTACTGAGAACAAATCTTACTCCGTGCTTATCACATTGTGCTTTCATGTGATTGACCCATCGGATAAATTCCTGATCATCCCAATATTTACCTGAATTTTCGCCATAAGGATTTCTTGAAGCCAGATACCATTGACCGCCAACATTGCCGGATTTTTCATAAACCGTTACGTCATGTCCTTTTTCAGCGGCAATGCTTGCTGCCTGAAGACCTGCAATACCGGCTCCGGCAACAATAATTTTCCTTTTTGTTTCTGTTTTTGGAAAACCATAATAACCCCATTCACGTTCTCCCTCATGGCTGCATGACGGCCGAACGGTGCATGTAACCGGAGCGTCCCTGAAAAGCCGTGCGAGGCAAACCTGGCATGCGATACAGGGAATAATATCTTCCTGTTTGTCCCACATTATTTTATTCGGCAATGCGGGATCTGCAATCTGGGGGCGGCACATTTCCCAGATATCTAATTTGCCGTTGGCAATCGCCTCTTCCGGAATCTCAGGAACAAAGAGCCGGTATGCCATGCTCACAGGAATTTTTAGCGCCTTCTTTGCCCTTTCTGCGATATAAAGCCATTTACCCATAGGGATATCCCTTGAAATTACTGAACCTAATGATTCCTGCCATCCTACAGTTACACTTAAATAATCACAACCGGCTGTCTCGGCAATTATCAGCGATTCTAAACTTTCCTCTTCCTTATTTCCACCGCGGTCATCAAGCATTTCCCAGCCGCACAAGCGAATTCCCACTGCGATATCATCTCCAATTTCCCTGCGGATGCCTTCAACAATCTTTCTCATAAATGTACTACGCCCGTGAATATCTCCGCCATATTCATCGCTTCTCCAGTTCGTATAACTTGAAACAAAGTTTGATATGAGGTATCCGACAATACCGGAAACTTCAATGATATCATATCCGGCTTCAACGGCTCTTTTTGCTCCCATAACATGTTCATGGATACACTCTTCAACTTCAGGAATCGACATCTTCCTCTGGGGCCGGAACCTGCGCAGACGTTGAGGTATTGCAGATGGACCAACCGTATAAGGAAGGTTTATTCCACCCACTCGGCCGCAGTGCATCAATTGCAGGCAAGCCAACGCATCGCCCTGGTGGATTATATCAGCCATCTTCTTCAAGCCGGGGATAAACTTGTCATCCCAGATTCCCATCATACCCACATAACCCTGCCCTTCACCTCTTGGATCGGTATAAGCGCCCTGCGTAGTAACAATTCCTGAACCGCCCCTCGCATGCGCTTCAATATAGGCAAGTTCCTTTTCAGAGACAAAACCATCGCTGTAATTATAGTTTGTTTCCGTGGATGCGTATTTAATTCGGTTTTTCGCCCAAAGTTTTCCAATTTGAACAGGGCTGAAAATGTGAGGATACTTTTTTTCACCGGGTAACATAATTATTCTATATAAAAATGGTTTCAAAAGTAGGTTTGTCAATATTATTAAAATATGACCTTTATTATTATTTTCAATGCTGACTAATATCATGTTTTAAGGTTATCAATATCGCGTTACTTTGCAAACAGTAATGGCAAATAAGAAAATATACGGCATTATTCTCGCTGCAGGTAGCAGTATGCGGATGGGAATTCCTAAAGCGCTGCTATCCTATAAAAAAAAACTTTTTTACGACACTTAGTTCAAATTTATGCCCGGATAACCGGAAATGAACCAGTTGTTGTTGCCAATATACCGTTGGCCCGGACAAAATACTTCCGGGAGTTACAACGTACTTTCGGGTTCAAACCGGTAATTAATCATTCACCCGAACTTGGCCGTTTTTATTCGGTCCAACTGGGATTGAACGTATTGCCGGAGGGTTCATTCGCATTTATTAATGATGTCGACCGTCCGATGGTTAATATTGCAACTCTTATCAAACTCCTGAACCGGAAATTTCATTCCGGATACCTGGTTCCGGAGTTTGATCGTAAAAACGGGCATCCGCTGCTGCTTGGAAAAAAAGTTATCCGGTCAATCCTGAAAAGGAAGCCGGAAAAAACAAAGATGAATGAGTTTCTCCGCAGGTTTGAGAGACGAAGTGTGAAAGTAAATGATAAAGGAGTGCTGATAAACATCAATACACCGGAAGATTATAAAAAATGGGCAGGAGTATAAATATGCAGAAATCATTTTTTCATAAAGTTGCCGGGATTATTGAAAAAAATGAAAATGCCGCCCTGTGCATTATCACTGGAACCAAGGGTTCAACACCGCTAAAAACAGGAGCAAAAATGATCGTATGGGAAGATGGAAAAATTTACGGGACAGTAGGGGGGGGTGCATTTGAAAATAAAGTGATTGTAGATGCGCTTGAAGTGATGAATACAGGAGCCGGTAAAATATTTGAACACCATCTGACACGGGATCATAATATGTGTTGTGGCGGTACGGTGACCGTTTACATTGAACCGGTTGTTCTGCCCTGGAATCTCTACATCTTCGGGGCGGGACATGTAGGAAGGGAACTTGCTTTCCTCGGGAACCATCTGGATTTTGATGTCACTGTCATTGATGACAGGAAAGATATTTTCGGAACCTGGCCATCCGGTGAAATCAGATTGAGAAATGAAAATCCGGTTGGAGTCATACCCACTTTAGCATGGAACAACCGGACTTTTGCCGTCATTTTAACATACAGTCACCCGCTTGACCGGAAAATTCTTGAAGCGTGCCTGTCAAAAGAATGGGGTTATCTGGGGATGATCGGCAGCAGGAGAAAAGTGGAGGTTACAAAAAGGATGTTCCTGGAAAAAGATATATCTGAGCCGGAAATTCTAAGTAAAGTGGATATGCCGGTCGGCCTTAATATAAACGCACACACTCCGCAGGAGATTGCCGTCAGCATTATTGCGCGGCTGATTATGGAAAAGAATAAACCAAAAAAAACAGAACACATGGAGGACAAAACGATGATTTCACAGGAAGAAATCAAAGAACTGCTTGCCGGTATTCCGAAATGCAGTTAAAATAAACAATTGACCTGGTATTTTAAAAAATGAGACCTCTCTAAAAAGTATATCCCGCAGATTACGCGGATTTTCGCAGAAATTCGTAATTGAATACAGGTAATTCACATCTGCGATAATCTGCGTAATCAGCGGGAAAACTGAATTTTTAGATGGGTCTCAAAAAAAAGAAAATTTCTTAAATACAAATTAACTATGGAAAACCAACAACAGACCGCCATTGTGACCGGAGGTACGATGGGTATCGGATTGGCAATTGTACATAAATTGCGCGCAGACGGATATTATGTCATATTCACTGCGCGGAACGAACAGACCGGGAAAGAAATTGAGGCAGCGCTCAATAATAAAAACTGCGAATTTTTCCGGTGCGATATCGGTGAAGAACCCGATGTAAAGAAACTCTTTGAAAGGGTTAATTCGTCAGGAAAACCGCTTTGGGTTGTGGTCAACAATGCAGGCATCCTTGCCGACAGCATGATCTGGAAGATGAGCACGGATGATTTTGATAAGGTTATCCGCACCAACCTGCGCGGCACATGGCTGATGTGCCGTGAAGCGGCAGCGATAATGAAGGAAAAGAAATCAGGGAGGATTATTAACATCTCCTCACGTGCTTGGCTGGGACTTCCGGGACAGACCAACTATGCAGGTTCAAAGGGGGGGGTTAACGGAATGACACGCTCTCTTGCCCTGGAAATGGGACGTTATGGCGTCACAGTAAATGGTGTTGCACCTGGTTTGATCAACACTCCCATGATTGCAAAATTGCCTCAGGAAGTACAGCAAAAACTCATTGAAGCACAACCCACAAGAACCATGGGAAAACCTGAAGATGTAGCAGAAATGGTCTCCTTTCTCGCTTCCGGAAAATCACAATTTATTACAGGGCAATTGATTTATGTGGATGGTGGTAAAAGTATCGGAGCTGGTGTATGAAGGTAGTGGGCAGTGAACATCCCGATAGCCATCGGGAGGCAATGGGCAATGAGCAGTCCTGACGCTTTCGGTCAGGATGCTGACCAGTGCGTCAGCATGGGCAGCAGGCAGGAAACAGCAGACAATAGACAATAAATAAAATGAAGTAATGAATATTCCTGATTTCCGATTTCACCAACCTGAATCAATTAAAGAAGCGATAGCGCTGGTAAAAAGAAGTACGGATGGCTCTTTCATTGCCGGAGGCACCGATCTTCTTGTTGAGATCAAAAAAGGGTTGAAAAGCCATTCGGATATTATTTCCCTGAACGGAATAAAAGTGTTGAATCAGATTGCTGAAGATGCCCGCAATATTTATATTGGTTCGACCGCCACCCATAACAATATAATAAATTCCGCGCTTGTCAGAAAACATTTTCCATCACTTGTGAACGCATTATCCCGGATTGGTTCCGAACAGATCCGTAATACCGGAACAATCGGGGGAAACCTGTGCACCGGAGCATCCTGCTGCGATTCGGCACCGGTTTTAATGGTATTAAATGCGATGGTTGAAATCAGTTCATCCGATAGTGTAAAAACCGTTCCGCTGAAAGATTTTTTTGTGTTCAACAAGAAAACAATTCTTATCAAAGGCGAGTTGGTAACAAAGATCATCATACCCAAAACCACACAGGGAACAGGAGTGCATTTTGAAAAATTCGGATTAAGGAATGCTGCATCAATCTCGGTAGTATCTGTTGCGGTAATGGTGAAATCAGACAGGAATTATTGCATTGATGCATGTGTGGTAATAGGAGCGGTCGCCCCTACCCCCAGAATAAGCGGGAAAGCGACAGATATACTGAAAGGAAAAAAAATATCAGAACTTTATCCGAATTCAGTTATCCTTAAAGAAGCCGGGCAGGCGGCATCAGACGATGCCATTCCCATTGACGATATAAGGGGGGGGGTACAATACAGGAGGGAATTATTGAAAGTGCTGACAGAGAGGGCGGTTGTGAAAGCGGTAGAAAAGGCAGAAGGAAAATAATGGATATAGGGATATAGGGAAATCCCTTATACCATATAATCACTCATGAAACAAATTATACAATTGACCGTCAACGGCAATGATTATGAACTTGCCGTAAAACCCGGACCAACCCTGCTTGACCTCCTTCGTGATGATCTTAAACTGACCGGTACAAAAAAAGGTTGCGAATTAGGTGACTGTGGCGCCTGCACAGTGCTTCTTGACGGCAAAGCGGTAAATTCCTGCCTCGTTCTTGCTGTGGAATGTGATGGAAGAAAAGTCGAAACCATTGAATCGCTGGCAACCATAAATGGTCTTCATCCCATCCAAAAAGCATTTATTGAAAAAGGAGCCATCCAGTGCGGGTACTGCACACCGGGGATGATAATGAGAGTAAAATCATTGCTTGACGAAAAACCGGATGCCTCCAAAGAAGATATTCAAAACGGGATCACCGGTAATTTATGCCGTTGCACAGGGTATAAAAAAATAATTGAGGCGGTTGAAACTGCAAGGGATAAAATGAATGGTAAAGAGTCAGAAAAACCGGCAGTCCATCAGCAGAAAGCAACCGGGGATCTTTCCGTAGTCGGAAAATCGCTGCCGAAACTAGATGCTCCCGATAAAGCGACCGGAAGGGCTCAGTACACCGATGACATTACTCTTCCCAACATGCTTTACGGGAAATTGCTGCTCAGCCCGGTTCCCCATGCCGTTATTAAATCCATTGATGTATCCGAAGCGCTGAAACTGCCGGGTGTCAAAGCCATACTTACCGGTGCAGATGTGCCTGATATCACTTGGGGAACATCCCCCCCCAGGTATGACGAATACATTTTAGCAAAGAAAAAAGTCCGGTTCGTAGGCGATGTGGTAGCCGCAGTGGCGGCAGTTGATGAGGAAACCTGTTATAGAGCCCTGAAACTGATTAACGTTGATTACGAAGAACTCCCATCGGTTTTTGACCCGATGGAAGCGATGAAACCGGGTGCCCCCCGGCTCTTTGACGACAAATATGAAAACAACATAAACACGCGCGTAGATCATCATTTCGGTGATATTGAAAAGGGATTTGCTGAAGCCGATCATGTCCGTGAGGCAAGATTTGTCGGGAATAGAACCTATCAGAATCCCATTGAACCCCATTGCTCCATAGCCGAATGGGACCGCCACGGCAGGGTTACCCTCTATTCTTCCACACAGGTGGTTCACTATGTCCATCACCAACTGGGGCGGATTCTTGACATGCCACTTGGAAATATCCGCGTGGTGATGACTCACTGCGGGGGGGGATTTGGAGCCAAAGCGGCAACCACAACGCTTGATGTGATGTCGGTATTTCTGGCAAAAAAGACAGGTCAACCCGTGAAAATGAGGTTTAACAGGGAAGAAATGTACCTCTACGGTAGGGGAAGGCACAAACAATATATCGATCTTAAGATAGGGGTAAAAAAAGACGGTACCATTACAGCGGTGAAGCAAAAAGCGGTGCTAGAGGGGGGGGCATATTCAAGTTTCGGTATTGTATCAACTTACTATGCCGGATCAATGCTCACCACCAACTATAAATTCCCGAATTATAAATATGACGGTTACAGGGTAAATACCAACCTGCCGCCCTGTGGCGCTTTCCGCGGGCACGGTTGTCCTCAACCAAGGTTCGCCTTTGAATCATTGCTCTCTATGGTAGCCGATGATATCGGTATGGACCAGGTTGAGATACGGCTAAAAAATGCCATGACTCCCGAATATCATACCATCAATGACCTTGATATTCATTCCTGCGAATTCAAAGCATGCATCGAGGAGGTGAAGAAAAAATCGGGATGGGAAAAGAAAAAAGGAAAGATGCCGCGGGGACGTGGAATAGGCATCGGCTGCGGAGGATTTGTATCCGGTGCGGGATACCCGATTTACCGGTCAAAATTTCCTCATTCCAATGCCATTATCAAAGTGGAAGAAGACGGCTCAAAGGCGGTTTTATTCATTGGCGATGCAGATATCGGGCAGGGTTCAGATACGGTTCTTGCCATGGCTGCCTGTGAAGCGATGGGTATTTCATTTGACCGCATCAGCGTAATATCTGCCGACAGCGATATTACACCTGTTGGTTTTGGAGCATACTCCAGCCGCGTTACCCTGATGGGAGGAAATGCTTCAAAAATGGCCGGTGAAGAAATAAAAAAACAGGTGCTGGCGGCAGCGGCATCAATTCTGAATTGTGGGGAAAACAATCTTGATTCAAAAGATAATAAGGTATTCGTTAAAGATCATCCGGATCAATTTATTTCATGGGAGGAAGCCGCAAGAACTCATTTTTCCCTGAAAGGACCGCTCATCGGCAAAGGTCACTATTCCCCCCCCGAAGGATTGGGCGGCAAATACAAAGGTGCTGCCGTTGGCACTTCACCCGCTTATTCTTTCTCGGCAACAATCTGCGAGGTGGAAGCAGATATGGAAACCGGTAAAGTAAAAGTCCTTAATTTCTGGGATGCTCACGATTGCGGAACAGCCATCAATCCGCTTGCGGTTGAAGGGCAGGCCGAAGGTTCGGTTGTTATGGGTATGAGCGAAGTGCTCCTTGAAGACGAGGTATTTGACAAAAAAGGAAAAATTATAAATGCGGATCTCCACAATTACCTTATAGCCACTTCAGCCGATATTCCGGCTATTGATACTACCATCGTTGACAGTTATGAACCGCAGGGTCCTTATGGGGCTAAAGAAATAGGTGAAGGGGCGATCGTGCCCATCCTTGGCGCCCTTGCCAACGCCATTTCCGATGCGATCGGAGTGAGGATTTATGATTTGCCCATTACGCCACAGAAAGTGCTGGAAGCGATACATAGCGCAAAGAATAAAAGTACCCGGAGTTAAGATTTCACACTTTCTTAACCAAGATTTAACATTTAATCCGTCCTAAACTGCGATCTTTGTCCCCGCAATGCTTTTTAAATTTCCTTGAAATTAATCTATTTTTAGTTTGGATTTCATTTTATTTATTTGCGCTATATGAACCATAAATTTACTTTTTTATTTCTGATTTTCATCCCCGCATTACATGTAGTTCAGGTTAACGATTCTATCGCGCAGCAATCACCACCTTCACAAGAATTCAAACCATCCGGTAAAGTATGGGGGTATACTTTTGGTGATTTCTATTATAAAACAGGCGGCTCCCAAACAACCTCCTGGGGAAAAGGGGAATATTCAAAAAAAGGGGTTGATGAATATGCTTTCTCTTTCAGAAGAATTTACCTGGGATATGATTACAACATATCACCTGATTTTGCTTCATCCTTTTTACTTGAAGGATCGGATTTGTCAACAGACCCATCAAACAGGCGGAGTATATTTATTAAAAGTTGTTATCTGAAATGGAGGAATCTGATCCCCCGCGGTGAATTGCGGCTGGGATTGGTTCCGGCACCTGCCTGGTCGGCTTTCACCGAAAGTTTATGGGGATACAGGTCGCTGGAAAAAACCATCACCGATTTCCGCGGTATGAGCAGGGCTGTTGATGCAGGGATCTGCTTGTCGGGAATAATTGATTCGTCAGGTAATTACGGATATAATTTTCTTTACGGCAATGGAAGCGGTGTGAGCCCGGAAAATCTGCAGTTAAAAGTTTATTATGGTGAAGTGTACGCTTATTTTCTTAATAAAAAAATAGTTGTGGACGGTTTCGCAGAGTATGAGCCCGCCAAAGAAGGAAAAGATAAAATTATTTTGAAAGGATTGTTGTGTTTCAAAAACGATAAAATCAGTGCCGGTATTGAATATGTACGGCAAATCTGGAATGAAGGTGCAATGTGGATCAGGATTTCACAACCGGCAGGAAATTATTCAGATACCTCATTATCCGATATTATTTCATCCGGAATTTCTTTTTACCTGACCGGAAATATCATTAAAGATAAACTAAAGGTCGTTACCCGGTTTGACCTGTTTGACAATGACGGCAATTCAAAAGATACGTTGTACGCTGCAAAATCATGGGATGCCACTTTATCAACGTACAGTTCAAGTTATGCGTCCGATAATACCTATGGTGAAAAGTTCGCAATGGTCGCATTGGATTATACTCCGCATAAAAATATCCACATCATGCCCAATATCTGGATAAACGGATATGACCACAAGCCGGAATCGGTATCATTGCCCCGGAAAACAGATGTAGCGCCAAGATTAACCTTCCATTATATTTTTAAGTAACGGCAGGTAAAGAAGGATAAGTCAGGATGCCACTCTCCCGGCAACGGGTTTGACATCCTTTTTCGTATAAGCATCGCACCGCCTGAAGATGGCACAGGAACTAAGAATGGCAATAAGCGCCAGCAAAGAAATTAAGGAAAGTATGCGGGGTTTAATAATATTACTCATGTGGGTTGATAATTAAGCGTTGGAAGATACGCAAATTCTGTTCTTTCATCCGCAAAGATAAGAAATTTTCAAATATCTTTAACATTCGAACCTTTCATGAACAAATTCCGTCTTATCAATAATTATCCCAATTAAATATGAAATCCTTTACAAATTCCCTTCGCAGATGGAGGATGTTTCTGCTGGCTGTATGTATTATCCTCTGTTGCGGAATAAGCGATTCAACAGCAACCCACCTTGCAGGCGGGCAAATCACTTACACATACCTTGGCAACAACGGGTTTGACTACCGGGTCACTTACACCCTTTACCGCGATTGTTCAGGAGCAGTCGCTCCCGGAACCGTTACAATCAATACTTCTTCCGTCAGTGCGGGCGCTAATTTTAACACCGTTTCGGGAGCGGGTGTGAACAATGGAAATGTGGTTCCAATATGCCCAACCGCTAATACAACCTGTACCGGTGGTGCGACACCGGGCCGCGCAGAGTGGGTGTATCAGGCAGATATTACTCTTCCTTCAAAACGCACCGATTGGGTTTTTAGCGTTTCTATCCCTAATAGGAATAATGCAATTACAACCATTAATCCTACCACTGTACCTATGTATGTTTATGCCACCCTTAATAACACTGTTAATCCATATAATAACTCTTCTGTTTTTGCCAACAGACCGGCTGCCTTTGTTTACGCTGGTCAGAATTTCTGCTTTAACAATGGAACAGTAGACCAGGACGGGGACTCTCTGGCGTATTCTCTCATTACTCCGAAAACAGGCGCAGCAACCACTGTGAGTTACATTTTTCCTTACACAGCAACCCAGCCCCTCGCGTCTACTCCTCCGGTTTCTTTTAGCGCTACCAACGGAGATGTGTGTATGACTCCAACCCTGGTGCAAGTTACCGTGATGGCGATTTTAGTGCAGGAATACCGGTGGGGGCAGTTAATAGGAAGCGTTGAGCGGGATATTCAGGTAAGCGTAGTTGCCGGAGCAGACAACCTACCCTACATTAACGGCATTAACGGCACTAACATATACGAGGATACCATACCTGCAGGATGCAACTACACTTTTACCACTCAAAGTTTTGATGCGGATGCCACACAATGTGTAACAATGGATTCCGCCAATGTCGCATCCATGCCTGGCGCTACCTTTACTATAACCAATGGATGTCCCTCTTTCACCGAGCCCACAGGAACATTTGACTGGAGCCCCGTTAGCGGAGATGTGCGCAGCCAGCCATACGCTTTCACTGTTACCGTGCAGGATGATTATTGCAATATTTCAGGGCAGCAGGTGAGAGCATTCTCACTTTGGGTAATTGATTTTACAGCCGATTTCACTTCCAACGCTCCTGCCTGTGTGGGACAAGGCGTGAACTTTTACAGCATTCAGCCGCCAAATAATTATTCTTACCTATGGGATTTTGGAGTGGACGCAGTAGCCACCTTTGCGCAGGCAACTTCCGCCAATCCCGCAGGGATAGCATATACTTCTTCGGGAGCAAAAACAGTTACCTTAACCATAACAAGCAGCGGTTGTTCGGACATCGTGTCCAATGTCATCACCATTAACCCATCGCCAACCGCCTCATTTACGAATACCGTTCCCACCTGTTCATCTGACCCGGTGAATTTCACCAATACCGGTTCAACAGGTGCAGGCATCAGTTATGTTTGGGATTTCGGCAATGGAGCCACCCCCCCTGTTTCTTTTACTGAAAATCCATCAGGAATAACCTACGGCAGCGGTGGTGATAAAATCATTGTTTTCCAGGTGTCCAACCAGTTCGGATGCATTTCTTCGGTTACCGATACGATTACGGTTGCATCCACTCCTGTGGCGGACTTTTCATTCACCCCCCCCTCATGTACCGGTGAGGTTGATTTTTTCAATACGGGAACCACAGGTGCGACCTATTCATGGAATCTCGGTTCTGGCGCAACACCTGCCACCAGTTCAGTTGAATCACCTCAAAATGTAGCCTATTCATCTGCCGGAACAAAAACCGTAACGCTTATTACAACTCTCGGCTCTTGTTCCGATACATCGGTGCAGGTATTAGTGGTTGCCGAAACACCGGCTCCTGCCTTTACTCATAATGCTCCGCAATGCGAAGGATCTGCCGTCAATTTTACCTATACCGGTACCTCCGGCAGCGGTTGGACTTATCTGTGGGATTTTGGCGTTGGTTCAAGCCCCTCAACTTCTTCCCAAACCAGCCCGCAGGGTATTCTTTATTCCGGCTCAGGCAGTAAAACCGTCCTCTTAACCGTATCCAATGGCGCCTGCGCAGATACAACCACACAAACATTTACCATCAACCAAACGCCTGTCGCCACCTTCACTTCCTTTTCCTCTTACTGTTCGGGCGACAGCGTTGACTTCCAGAATACCGGAACCACAGGCGCGACTTATTCCTGGGATTTCGGGAGCGGTGCAACCCCTGCTGCATCAACATCCGAAAATCCTCAGGATGTTATTTATTCTTCAAATGGAATCAAAACCGTTACATTGACGACAACTATTGGAACATGCAATGATGTTTCAACTCAGACCATCAATATTTATCAGACCCCCGCCCCTTCGTTCACTCACAATGCCCCGCAGTGCGAAGGTTCTGCCATCAATTTCACATATACGGGTACTACCGATACGAACTGGACTTTCATCTGGGATTTCGGAGTAGGCGCTACACCTTCATCTTCAACACAGCAAAATCCCCAGAGTATTCTTTATTCAGGCGCAGGCAGCAAAACCGTTCTTCTTACTGTGATGAATGGAACGTGTTCTGAAGTTGCTTCTGCTTCCTTTACCATCAACCAAACGCCTGTCGCCACATTCACTTCCTTCTCCTCTTACTGTTCAGGCGACAGCGTTGACTTCCAGAACACCGGAACTACCGGTGCATCCTATTCATGGGACTTCGGAAGCGGAGCATCTCCTGCATCAAGCGCCCTTGAAAATCCTCAGGATGTTATTTATTCTTCAAACGGAATCAAAACCGTTACATTGACGACAACCATCGGAGCATGTACCGATATTGAAAGCAGTACAATAAATATCTATCAGACACCTGCACCTTCATTCACTCACAATGCACCCCAATGCGAAGGTTCTGCCGTTAATTTCACTTACACCGGAACAACCGATACCAACTGGACTTTCATCTGGGATTTCGGAGTAGGCGCTACACCATCATCTTCAACCCAGCAAAATCCGCAGAGTATTTTGTATTCAGGCGCAGGAAGCAAAACCGTTCTTCTTACCGTAATGAACGGAACATGCTCAGAAGTATCTTCTGCAACATTTACTATCAACCAGACGCCTGTCGCCACCTTCACTTCCTTCTCCTCTTACTGTTCGGGCGACAGCGTTGACTTCCAGAATACCGGAACCACAGGCGCGACTTATTCCTGGGATTTCGGGAGCGGTGCAACCCCTGCTGCATCAACATCCGAAAATCCTCAGGATGTTGTTTATTCTTCAAACGGTATCAAAACCGTTACATTGACGACAACTATTGGTACCTGTACCGATATTGAAACAAATACAATAAATATCTATCAGACCCCTGCTCCTTCCTTTACGCACAATGCGCCACAGTGCGAAGGTTCTGCCGTTAATTTCACTTACATCGGAACAACTGATACCAACTGGACTTATACATGGGATTTTGGAGTTGGCGCTGCGCCATCCTCATCAACCCAGCAAAATCCGCAGAGTATTTTGTATTCAGGCGCAGGCAGCAAAACCGTTCTTCTTACTGTGATGAACGGAACATGCTCAGAAGTATTTTCTGCAACATTTACTATCAACCAGACCCCTGTAGCCGACTTTACTTCCATCTCATCCAATTGCACTGGCGATTCGGTTGATTTTACCAACACCGGAACTTCTGTTTCCCTTGCAATAGCCATTGAAAACGTTTCAGATGCAACCTGCAACGGAGATTGTAACGGTACCATTATCTCTTCTGCTTCCGGAGGAACCGCACCTTATACATATTTATGGAGCAATGGTCAAATTACACCCACTGCAACCGGATTATGTGCAGGAACTTATGCGGTAACCGTTACTGATTTTGCAGGCGTCTCAACCACTGTTTCGGATTCAATTTCAGAACCAGCTTTACTTTCAGCGCTTATTTCAAATCAGACAAATGTTTCATGCAATGGCGGTAATGACGGCTCTGTGGACATCGCTGTTACGGGAGGCGTTTCCACTTATACATTTATTTGGAGCAATAGCGCTATTACCGAGGATATTACAGGAGTTGCTGCCGGAACATATACATTAACGGTAACAGATGCCAATGAATGTACAACAAATCAATCCACAGCCATCATTCAGCCAACGGCAATTACATCTTCAACAGGCAGTACCGATGCAACCTGTTCAATTCCTGATGGCAGTGCAAGCGTAACTTCTTCCGGAGGATCAGGCGCCTATATTTATATTTGGCCGGATGCGCAAACAACATCAACCGCTACGGGTCTTACTGCAGGCGCTTATACGGTAACTGTTACCGATACAGTTGGATGCACAAACATTGCAACCGCCTATGTAAATAATACGGCAGCGCCATCTATTACTTTGGATATGGCATCCACATTAAATTGCAGTTACGACTGCAACGGAACAGCCGCGGTTTCGGCATCGGGCGGAACTCCTCCATATACATTTTTATGGAATGATCTATCTGCTACCGCCAACGATACAGTTGTTAATTTATGCACTGGAACTTACACAGTCGCTGTAACTGATAATGCAGGGTGTTTGTCCTATTTGTCAACTACCATTAATGCTTCGGCCGCTATTTCTGTCTTATCTTTAATCAGTAATGTGAGTTGCAATGGCGATACTAACGGAACAATAGATATCACTGTTGCCGGAGGCGTTTCTCCTTATACCTATAATTGGAGCGATAGTTCTATCACTGAAGATATTTCAGATCTTTCTCCCGCGACATATACCGTGACCGTAACAGATGCCAATGCTTGCACAGCATCGCTAACCGGCATTGTTACCGAGCCAGGCTCTTTGTCGGCAAGTATCTCATCATCTCCTGCCATGGGTGTCAACTGCAACGGAAGTGCAATAGTTTCCGGAAACGGTGGAACGCCTCCCTATTCTTACCTGTGGAGTAATTCATCTACCGCTGCAACTATCAATAATTTGTGTGCGGGAACTTATTCGGTTACCATTACTGATGCTAACGGATGCACTAATACTGCAACAGATACTATAGCCAATAGTGTGTCTGGAGTCCCCGTTTATTCCTGGGATTTTGGATCTGGCGCTTCTCCTGCTACATCAGTCAGTGAAAATCCGGCAAATGTTGTTTATTCTACAGCGGGTACCAAAACCGTTCGGTTAATAATTACACTTGGATCGTGCTCCGATACCGCTGTTCAAACCATCAACATCTATCAGACCCCGGCTCCTTCATTTACACACAATGCTCCACAGTGCGAAGGCGCTGCCGTCAATTTCACTTACACGGGAACTACCGATACTAACTGGACTTTTCTCTGGGATTTCGGCACCGGGGCTTCACCATCAACTTCGTCCCAGAAAAATCCTCCTGGAGTCACCTATAGTGGGGGGGGTAGCAGGGATGTACTGATTACGGCAATAAACGGATTCTGCTCGGAAGTGTCAGAACAAACCATAAATATCTATTCTCTGCCTGCAATAAACCCCGGTTCTGATACGACAATTTGCGCTAACACCTGCGTGACTATCGGGAGTACCGCTGTGAGTGGCATTACTTACAATTGGACCGATCCGGATAATACATTAAGCGCAACAAATATTGCCAATCCCGTTGCCTGTCCCGAAGGAATTATTACGGTCTATCACTTGAAAGTGACTGATACTTCCGGGTGTATTAACCGCGATTCGGTTAATGTGGTCATGCTGCTGCCCCTGAAAGCCGATGCCGGTTCGGATGTAGAAATTTGTTTTGGCGACAGCGTGCAGATTGGAACCGGCCTGATTCAGGGACAGATTTATTCCTGGTCGCCTTCTGCCGGATTGAATAACGGTGCAAATCCCAATCCCATAGCCAAATCCGATTCCACAACTACCTATAAACTTACCGTAATGGATGACTACGGTTGTACTCCGGTGACGGATGAGGTTCTGGTTACGGTTCATCCTTTGCCTGATGCGGAAGCGACCGATATTCACGGCAAGGATACCTCCCGGATTATGCCTGGGAACTCAATCGGGCTGATGGCAACGGGGGGATTGCAATACGTATGGCAGCCGGTAAAAGGACTTGATTTTGCCGCCATTGCGGATCCGGTTTCCACACCTGATTCAACAATCAATTATATTGTTACGGTGACTGATATACACGGTTGCACAAATACGGATACCGTGCGCATTGAAGTTGCCGACAGCATTGAGGTATTCATCCCCACCGTATTTACTCCTGACGGCAATGGCGTTAATGATGTTTTATACGCGCGGGGTACCGGAAAAGGCGGTTTCGTTTTCCGCATATTTGACCGTTGGGGGGGGCAGATTTTCATCAGCGATGACCCGCTGACGGGATGGAACGGCAATCGCCACAACAGCGGTGACGAAATGCCCGATGGAGCGTACGTTTACACCTATGAGGTTACCGATATGGAAGGAAAGACGGTGAAAGGAAGCGGAATTGTGAATCTTGTGAGATAAAATGATTGTTAAATAAATAATTTACACTTTATGAAAACAAACTTGTTTCAGGGAAAAAAGTATTATTTCCCTTCAGGAATTGCCGGTCTTGCAATGGCTTTGGCGTTTTTTGCTCCAACCATTAACCATTCTGCCTATTCACAGGATACCCGCTTCAGCCAGTCGTACGCTGTGCCGTTGCGGTTGAATCCGGCAACCATGGGAGCAAATCCCGAAATGAAGGCCATCCTCAATTACCGTACTCAATGGGCGAATATAGCGGATGGCTTCAATACCTATCATTTTACATTTTTATTCCCGCTTCTGATTGAAGAACAGGGAAAATTAGATATTGGATTATCTGCATTTAATGATCAGTTTGGGGCATTTAACAACAATGATATTCTTATCGCCTTGTCCTACAGTTTGCGTATTTCGGGTGCAGGACATTATCTTACAGGCGCTTTGTCGGGAGGGGTTGTGCAAAAAACCCTTGACAATTCCGGGTTCACTTATGATGATCAGTATGTGCTGGGCGCTTACAGCGCAAACAATGCTACGGGAGATAATATCTCCGGGGAGAAGGTTATGAATCCCGATTTCGGGGGGGGTGTTATGTGGCATTTCACTCCAAAGGAAGGAAAGGTTCATGGTTTCGGAGGTGTCGGGGTATTTCATCACAACCGGGCAAATCAGTCGTTTACCGGTGGTGAGTCAGGACTTTCGCTGCGTTCCGTATTTCATGGAGGGCTGAAAATAAGTGCCGGTGAAAAATTTGAATTCACACCGAACCTCATTCTTACACGCCAGGGGGGGGCCGAGGAAACGGCAACAGGCGTTTACACCGGGTATAACTTTAACGAACAGATGAAGTTGATATTAGGGGTATGGTACCGCTACCGGTATAAAGATGTTATTGCCGCCACCCTTGGCTTTGAACATAAAATGTTCACTATCGGCTTTGTACACAACCATTGCGAGTACTACGAGGATTATCCCGATAATATCCATAATAAAACCCGTCTTAATCATCTCCTTCACTGTCAACCGTCCGGTACCGAAAACAATGGTATTGGGTGGAGTACCAACTGGCAGCATGAAACTGTAAGAGGCGGCTAAAGTTGCCGGAATCATCACCAGGAGGGGGGGGATATTCACCGCCTTGGAGAGCGCCATCAGGATGGGGAGTGAAAGTTGGATTGTTGCCGTGTTTGATGCAAACTCCGAGAGTAAAACAATAAAGGCGCACATTCCGGCAACCAATATGAAATAAGGCATATCCCGGAAAATATGCAGTTTGGCCGAGAGCCATACGGTCAGCCCCGATACTTCAAAGCCCTTCGCGAGTGCAAATCCTCCACCGAAGAGAATAATTATCCCGAACGGAAGTTTCTTCACATCATCCCACCCCATCAGCATCTTCCCTTTGTCCCTTTTTGCAGGAATGAGAAATAAAATTACAGCCATCAGGATGGCTACCACGCTGTCGTCAATGAATTTTTTATCGGGAAAAATATTGCTCCAACCGAATATTTTGAAAAATCCGATATCAATGTCACTCCTGAAAAACCAGAGGAATGCGGCGAGAATAAAGCAAACCAGGACAATCTTTTCTTCAAAAGACATTTTACCAAGCGATTCATATTCCTTTTTCAGGGAAAGGGAGGCGCTGCTTTCAACAGGAACTTTTTTCTTTATGCCGGGGAAATAGATTCTTTTTAGAAGCAAAAACGCAATAATCAGCAAAACAAAAGATACCGGAAAGGCGAAGACAAACCATCCTGCGAAAGTAATGGGTTCATTGCCATCAAAGTGGTTGTTGTAAAACCCGGCAAAGACCATATTGGGGGGGGTGCCAACTAAAGTTGCGGTTCCGCCTATGGAAGCGGCATACGCAAGCCCGAGCAGAAGCGCGGATGGAATCTTTTTACTTTCACTGCCGTATTCTTCCTCCACTTTCCCGATTACCGATAATACAGCAGGTATCATCATCATTGCCGTTGCGGTGTTTGAAATCCACATGGAAATAAAATAAGTGCAAATCATAATTCCGAACAATGCTTTGGTTGGAGATATACCTGAGAGCAACAGAATTCTTAATGCAAGCCGCCTGTGCAATCCCCACTTTTCAATGGCAAACGCGATGATGAAGCCGCCAATAAAAAGGAATATGACCGGGTCCATATAGGAACCGGCTGTTGCCTTTGCGTCCATGATATTCAGAAGAGGGAAAAGAAAAAAAGGCAGCAGTGCAGTAACCGCATAGTGAACCGTTTCCATCATCCACCAGAGAGCCATCCAGAGGGTGATGGAAAGCATAAAGGAAACCGGCTGGTCAACGGCAAAATAATTTAATATGAAAAATAATAGTAATGAGAGAACAGGGGCAAACAATATCTTGCTCCTACGAAAAAAATTCATTTGCTTTTTGATTTGAAACTCTCCGGATTCTATAAAAAAATCATAGCTTTGCAAAAGTAAAACAAAGTTTCGTTTATGAGTATCTTCAAAGTCAACCTTATTGCTGTCAACCCAAAAGATGAATACCGGTGTACACCATCTGTTGAAGCGCTGGTGGATAAAGGATCGGAATTAACATGGTTACCCTGTGAAGTTCTCATTCACATAGGAGTTCATCCAAGGCGTGAACGCACTTTTCTTACCGCCACAAAACAATTGGTAACCCGCACAGTGGGGTATGCCATCCTGCGTACCGAGGGTTATGAAACCGCTTATGAAGTGGTCTTTGCCCAGCCAGGTGATATGACTTTGCTTGGAGTGAGAACAATTGAAGGATTCGGTGTAATGGTTGATAACGTTGCCCACCGGTTTGTTGCCCAGACAACACTTGCGGGAGTTGCAGGATTATCCTGCCCGTAACCAGGCTTGCTTGCCTCTAAAGATTTTCTGTTACGATTTTTTTGAGTTCTTCCCTTTCCATCATCCCGCTTTTCCTCCACACTTCTTTTCCGTTTTTGAAAAGAATAAAGACCGGTACTCCGGCAATACTGAATTTCTTTCCTACCTCTTTGCTCTTATCTACATCAACCCTGATTATCTTCGCTTTTCCCTCATATTGCTTCGCCAGTTCATCAACCACAGGCGCCATTTTTTTACAGGGAACGCACCAGAGGGTATGGAAATCGGCAAGGACAACGGAGTTTTTGTCTAACAGTTCCTGAAAAGATTGCGGGGTAAAGTCAGGAAGGTTTTCTTTTTCCGCTCCGGTTGGTTTGGAAACGGGAAATCCCTTATTTTCCCATGCGGTTATGCCTCCCTTCAGATTGTAGACCTTGATAAAACCGTTATCAGCGAGTAATTGCGCTGCCTTTGCGCTTCTTCCGCCCGACCTGCAGTAAACATAGACATCTTTTTCTTTCTGCATGAGGTTGATCTTGCGTAAAAACTCTTCATCATAAAAATCAATCATGCTGGCTCCTTCAATAAATCCTTCCGCTATTTCTTCGGGAGTGCGCACATCCAGTACTATTCCTTTTCCAGCGGAAACAAGTTTGCTGAACGATGCAGGATCAATGTCCTCAACTGAGCCCCCCCCTTGTTGTTTTTCGTTAAGTCCGGATCCGGAGGGATTCTGTGAATTACCCGAACAGGAAAAGAGAAAACAATATATACACGCGATAGAATTGAACAAAATTGTTTTCATATAATTGAAATTAAAAAGTAAATACTTTTTCCGATTCAACAGTCAGTTTTGTAAGTTCGGAAAGGTTACTCATTTCGGCTCCTTCCATCCATTGCACATTTTTCAACCCACGCGCTTCGGCACAGGTTCCGCATATTTTTATCTTACCCCCATTGCGCTGAAAAATCTTTAACATCCTTTCGATATTGTAATATCCCGTTGGCGTCTCCTGACTAGGTACTGCACATCCTACCGCATCGCCCATCAGAAAAACACAGAGATTAATATCATTTTTAGCATCATTACTATGCGCATTACCGGAGAACTCCTTCTGCAACTGTAAAGCGAGCCGCAAGGCATTGTACGGTCTTTCGTTGCCGTAAGGCGCATCGTTTAAGATAATGAGGAAATTCATGCGCTATTTTTGAGACGTTATGATGCGTGCCGCCCAGGGGAATGACACCTTTCCGTGCGGTGCAAAGTTTTTCAAAACCATACCCAGAACCGCATCCTTAATTTCCTGCTGCTTTGCTTCATCCACTTTGTTCAGTCCGCTCACTACAGGGGCAGCCACAGCGGTCATAAAATTCCAGTATTGTTCCGGATTTTCAAAATCACGGGTTCCGTTTATGGTTTTTTCTTCTGTTCTTTTAAATCCTGCTTTTTGAAAAACTTCCGTCATCAGACCAGGTTGGGCGCAACGGAACAATCCGGGTATATCCGGTGGTGGCGGCTCAATTCCGGCCATCTTAATTACCGTTCCGATGATTACAGAAGCCCAGGGATTTTTTTCAGGTTCTGCCCATACTGAAGCGGAAATCTTTTTCCCCCTCCGTAATACCCGCCACATCTCTTTTGCGCACTGGAGCATATCGGGGAAAAACATAAAACCAAACCGCACTATTATTGCATCAAAATATTCATCCATAAACGGCATTTTCTCAGCCCCGCATACTACTGTTGAGAAATTTTTGATTTTCCGAAGCCGGGCATTTTCCATTGCCACGGCAATCATCTCTTCGGATAAGTCGGTTCCTATGACTTTTCCCTTTTTTGCAACTACTGATGCCGTCAACCCGGGTTCACCGGTACCCGTAGCGACATCTAATACAATGGAATCTTCTTCAATACTAACCGACCTGATCAGTCCATCTCCCACCGGTTTCAAAAATTTCATAACAAATTCATCCCATTGTTTCCATCCGGACGAAAATTTGTTCCATACCTGTCGTTGCTGTTCCTTTATTTCTTCATTTGTCGCCTGCATATAAAATTAACTTTTGTGGATTGGTATTCATGTTTCATTCAATTACCCGTAAAACTACTTTTTTCATATAATAGTTCCCAAGCATACCCAATTCGGCCTTTCCCTTCACGGATTCCCCCTTTGTGAGCATCAGTTGCAGTTGAATTTCACAGTTACGGGCCGAATCAGTAGGACGCAGTGTCATAGGAAGTGAAGTTATTTTAGCACCCTCATAAATTTCAAGTTTATCTCCAACAACACGGCACGATAACGGCAGATTACATTCCCAACCGGAAGCAAATTTTGAGAGGGAGCCGGTGCGTATCCTTGAAGTATCAATATACGTCCAGGCATTGCGGTAGGGCGATTCTGTATTGTCGCCCTTCGCCCGGCCAAGGACGGTAAGAACTGTTTTTGCGGTATTGCGTTTTACCTCAATGACAAAACTTCCGTCCGGTTGTTTCAGTGATTTGCCAGTTGTTTTGTCAACGATATCAACAATGGTATTGCCATCGTCTTTCCATGGCCCGTTATCAACATGGCAGACGAGGCAGTTTACGGCAGTTGAAGTAATTCCAACTCCGGGTGGATAGGCATAAGCCGTTCCGTTTGAGTTTTGATTTTCATGAAATCCGGGATGGTAATAATTCTCAGTCCCTATAAATTGACCGACACCGATCATTGCAGCCAATACGGCTGTGAAAATGATTGCTTTTGTTTTCATAAAACTGATTTAAAAGGTAATAATTAAAAATATTTCCAGAACCAGTATTTTTCAAACCACACTTTTTTCCAGTGGGACCAGGTACCCGGTTTTTTCATCAGGACAACAGGATCCGGTGCAGCGTAAAAATTTCCGGTTGCATACCCGGCTTTACCATCGCCTGTTTCCAGGAAACACTGCCCTTCACCGTTGAATTTTTTCACTCCTCCTTTACCGGAAATTTTCTGCGCTATATTATGCGCAACCACTTCCGCCTGGTAATGAGCAAAGACGCCCGCTTTTGGAAGAAATTTACCGTTCGGGAGGGGGATACCCGTAATATCACCGATTGCGTAAACCCCTCCCCAACCCTCCCCTGAAGGAGAGGGAGCAGGCAAAACTTCCATTGTATGTTTATCAACATCAACCCACCCTGATTTTCCGGTTAATCCGGATTCCTGAATCACCTTTGGGCATTTATGCACAGGCACATAACCCATAAGGTCAAATTCTGCCCTTGCCCCGTTGGCAAATTCAATTGTATGTTCACCTGCCCTGGTCCATTGGTGCTGGGGGAAATATTTTATTCCTTTTGCCAGGAGGATTTTCATAACCGCTTCGCCATTCTCCTTTCCCGTAACGGGTAATGGAAATGGTTCGGGTGAATAAATTGAAATTTCAGATTTATTTCTTAAACCATTTTTCCTCAGGAAATATTCAATAAGCATTGCCGCTTCATACGGAGCGGCAGGACATTTATACGGGAGCGATGAGATAAGAATGCAGATTTTCCCGCCATTGAATTTCATTAAGACGTCACGGAACAATTCCGCGCCCTTCAGGCAGTAAAAATTAAACCCGTTTGCTTTCAGTTCGGATGGTTTTACAAGTTCAGCGCCAATGGATATTACCAGGTAATCGCCCGAGTAATTTTTACCGTTGACAACAACTGATTTTTTACCGGGATCCACCTTTTCAATTTCACCGGTCACGACTTCAACACCTTTTTTTCTGAACAGATTTATTTCGCGGGAAAT
Source organism: Bacteroidota bacterium (assembly GCA_016193485.1). Lineage (GTDB taxonomy): Bacteria > Bacteroidota > Bacteroidia > JACPRZ01 > JACPRZ01 > JACPRZ01. The sequence continues at coordinate 67,275 of JACPRZ010000006.1, forward strand.
AGTATCCGCCTTGCGATCGCCAGTCATCAGCCAGAGCAGAGACGGAGCGAATAGATGTTTCTTCTCCCTGTCAATGAGAACAATTTTGACATCACCGCCTGCTTTTCTCCGCAATGCATGGGACACAACAGTTCCTCCCGTACCCGCACCGAGAATGAGAATGGTCTTCATTTATCTGTCAATTTCTTAAAAATTTCGTTCTCTTTTTTTAATTTTTCTAAAAGCACTCCCCTCATCGTGCAGCAGGCGGAATAAACCTTTTTGGACGCCAGTTTAAAATAAACATTTACGCCATTCCTTCTTTGCAAAAGAATCCCCTTGTTTACCATCACCGAAAGGTGTTGCGACAGGTTTGACTTAGGGTAACCGGTTTTTTTCACTATTTCCCCAAAAGTCAGTTCCTTTCCGCAAAGCAGGTCTATCACCTCAATCCGCACAGGATTGCCGAGCGCTTTGCATACTTCCGCCTGCAGTTTAAAAAGGGACTTATCCGGTATGGTCATGAGTTTAAGAGTTCACAAATATATGAACTTTTGAATTATGCAAGGCGCATTTAAAAAATATTTTCCGCAAAGCATTTATTCCCTTATATTTTGTACTATTGCGGTCAGAACCGGTTTACACTTCAATACAATGGATTTTATTTTAACAGACCTTCAGAAATCCATTCGCCAGACCTTCAGCGATTTTGTTGAGCGAAAGGTAATTCCCGTTGCCGCCCGGTTAGACGAAGAAAAAAAATTCCCCCGCGATCTTTTCCGGCAGGCGGGTGATCTTGGCTTTTTCGGAATGCGTTACCCGGAAAGTGCAGGCGGAACAGGTGCAGATAGCGTCTCCTATTCTCTTGCCGTTATGGAACTCGCAAAGGGTTCGCTGTCGCTCGCTGCCGCCTGCACGATGCAATCGCTTATGGCAACCTATTTTTTATACCGCTTTGGAGATAAAGAAATTAAGGAAAACTTTTTCTTCCCGGCACTAAAAGGTGAAAAAATCGGAGCCATCTGCATGACCGAACCCAATGCCGGAAGCGACCTGATGGCTATTTCTTCGTCAGCAAAAGTCACTGAAAACGGTTTTATCCTGAACGGACAAAAGACATGGGTGACATCAGGTCCTGTGGCTGACTTTTTTACGGTGCTCGCCAGGACAGACAATAATGATCAGTTGTCAGTATTCTTTGTTCCACGGCATCTTGCAGGCGTGCAGATTGGCCGAAATATTGAGAAAATGGGAGTTCGCGCTTCGGAAACCTGCGAAGTGGGCTTCAGCGATGTTGCACTCCCGGAAAATTACCTGTTAGGAGGCATCGGGGAAGGAACAAAATGTCTGCGGGAAATTTTAGCCGAAATCAGGATAATGACTGCCGCGCTTGCCATCGGTGTGGCGACAGCCGCCTATGAATATGCAGTGGAATATGCAAAAACACGGGTGCAATTCGGCAAGCCGATAGGGAAATTCCAGGCAATACAAATAAAAATTGCCGATATGGCGGTGCAATTAGAGACCTCAAAGAACTACGTTTTATTTGCCGCTTCCTTAAGCGACAAAAACCTCCCGCGCCAGAAAGAAGCGATGATTGCAAAGTTATATGCTTCAGAAGCGGCAAATTCCATCTGCGATGAAGCATCGCGGGTCCTGGCATCATACGGTTATGCAATGGATTTCCCGGTACAAAGGTACCTGCGGGACGCCCGCTTTACGCTCATCGGGGGGGGAACATCGGAAATCCTGAAAATAAATATTGCGAAGGAACTGGGGTTGTAAAGTCAAACGAAAAAATAAATATGAAAATTCATTTACATTTAATTCCTTTACTGTTGCTTTTCGCGGGAAATAATGCACTATCGCAACACAGGGAGGACAGTATACATTCCTCGGCTCCTATTACGCGTTATCCGGCTATTCATAATCCGGGCACAGCGGAAATGTTCAAACGAAAAGGAAACTTTTTCTTTTACTGGGGATATAATCGTGCGGCATACACCAAAAGTGATATTCATTTTTGGGGAGATGGGTATGACTTTACCATAACCGATGTTACGGCAAAGGATGAACCTACTACAACCGTCCTTACTTATATTGAACCGGATGCTTTCACTGTTCCGCAGTATAACTATCGCCTGGGTTATTTTTTTAGCGATAAAAACTTCATTTCTCTCGGTGAGGACCACATGAAATATGGAATAGAAAAGCAGGCAACCCGTCTTACCGGAACCATTACAACGGGAGAAAATACCGGCACTTATGATAATACCGAAGTGCTTGTGGGTGAAGAAGGAGAAGGCGAACTTTCAATTATTGACTCGCTGCCGAAAGGTTTTGTTTCAGAATTTGAGCATTGTGATGGATTGAATGATGCCGGTTTTGAATTTGGAAGGGTTCAGCAACTTTGGATTTCCTGGAACCGCAAACATGTTCTCACCGTGATAGGAACCATCGGTCCCGGGCTGGTAATTCCCGACACCGAGGCAGAAGTTCTTGGGCACAACGCTTATCATGACCAGGACAAAATGACCTATCATCTGGCAGGGTATAGTTTTTCAACAAGCATCGGCATTCAGTTTGATTTCTGCAATCATTTTTTTCTTCTCACGCGTTTAAAGGGCGGCTACATGAATTTACCGGATATCAACACCACCATTGAAGGGGGAACAGCGAGCCAGCATTTCAGTTTTATTGAACCTATGCTGGTTGCAGGGTATTCACGTTCTTTTTGAGTACACTAAAATCACCAAATCCACTCCGCTGTCCGACCAGGGCTCGAACCTGGACTCTTCTGATCCAGAGTCAGACGTGTTACCAGTTACACCATCGGACAAATCATCGAACTACGAATCCCGATAGCTATCGGGACGAATATACGAATTACGAAAAAATACCAACAAATGCCTCCCGATGGCTATCGGGATGACAATCCCTGCCTACCGGCAGGCAGGCGAAATCCGAAATTTTCATTTGCCCATCAATGCCTATTGTTTTTTCTTCTGCCACGAATCTTTCAGAGTTACGGTTCTGTTAAATACGGGTTTTTCTTCTGTGGAATCGTTGTCAACACAAAAATAACCCACCCTTTCAAATTGATAATGAGTAAGGGATTTGGTTCCCTGTACAGACGGTTCAATATAACAGGTTTTCACTTTCAATGAATCCGGATTCAGGTTGGATTTAAAATCTTTTCCCTCATCCGCTTCATCGGGAAATGGTTTTGCAAATAACCGGTCATATAATCTTACATCAGCGCTGATTGCCTGTTTTACCGAAACCCAGTGGATCACGCCCTTTACTTTTCTTTTGCTGCCCGCCATACCGCTTTTGCTTTCAGGGTCAAAGGAGCAATGCAATTCCTTTATTTCTCCGGTCTTTTCATCTTTAACAACATTTTCGTACTTTATTATATAAGAATAACGAAGCCGTACTTCCCGTCCGGGAGCAAGCCGGAAAAAATCTTTCGAAGGATTCTCGTTAAAATCATCCCGTTCAATATAGATCACGCGTGAAAAGGGAACTTTTCTAGTTCCTGCACCCTGATCTTCCGGATTGTTCACCGCCTCCATCTCTTCTAACTGATCTTCCGGATAATTAGTCAGTATTACCCGCAAAGGATTGATTACGGCCATCACGCGATTCGCTCTTTTATTCAGGTCATCGCGGATAAAATATTCCAGCATCTCAATATCAATAACCGTTTCACGTTTTGTAACACCGATATGTTCGCAAAAATTCCTGATCCCTTCGGGAGTATAACCGCGCCTGCGCAAACCGGTAATGGTGGGTAAACGGGGATCATCCCAGCCGCTCACATACCCCCCCTCTACAAGTTCAATGAGTTTACGTTTGCTAAGAACTGTATACGTGAGATTCAAACGGGCGAATTCATACTGTTTTGGCGGGAAAAGCTCCAGTTCCTTAATATACCAGTCGTACAAAGTCCGGTGCACTTCGAATTCGAGCGTACATATTGAATGGGTGATCTTTTCTATGGAATCGGATTGCCCGTGGGTAAAATCATAGGTAGGATAAATGCACCATTTATTCCCAGTGCGGTGATGGGAAGCATGAATAATCCTGTACATGATGGGATCGCGCAGATGAATGTTTGGCGATGTCATGTCAATCTTTGCCCGGAGAGTGCATGACCCGTCAGGAAATTCACCGTTTCGCATCCTGGCGAACAAATCCATATTCTCTTCAACGGACCGGTTGCGGTAAGGGCTTTCTTTACCCGGTTTGTCCGGTGCTCCCCGCATGGTATTTACTTCCTCCGCTTTTAAAGCGCATACATACGCTTTTCCTTTTTTAATAAGGCGAACAGCATAGTCAAACAAAGTATCAAAGTAATCGGAGGCATAATATTCCCTCTTTTCCCAGCCGAAACCGAGCCAACGGATATCATTTTTTATTGACTCGATATATTCAACTTCTTCGGTAAGAGGATTCGTGTCATCAAACCGCAGATTACAAAGCCCGTTATACTTCTTTGCCAGGCCGAAATTCAGGCATATTGATTTTGCGTGGCCGATGTGCAGGTAACCGTTCGGTTCAGGCGGAAAACGGGTATGAACCTTACCCTCGTTTTTACCTTCCGCTAAATCAGCATCAATGATTGCTTCAATGAAATTAAGAGTGGGTTTATTTTTTACTGCATCCATAAATTCAAGTGAAGAAATAACCCTAGTCAAACCGGGGTAATGAAATTATTAATAATGATATTTGCAGGAAATAACGATAATAGATTCATTAGATATTATGTAAACCAATCGGTGTTCTTTGGTGATTCTCCTGCTCCAGCAACCTTGCAGATTATGCTTGAGATGTTCGGGTTTGCCAATGCCTTCAAAGGGGTTTTGTTGAATATCTTCCAGTAATTGTTTTATGCGAATGCTGACCTTATTGTTTGTTTTTTTCCAGTTGTTGTACTCTTTGAGAGCATCTTTTTGAAAAATAATTTGCCTCATGGCGTTTACAGATCTTTTAGGTTCACAGACACAAGGTTTTTACCTTCACGCACATCTTTGATCCGTTTCAATAAAATCTTGCGGTTGGCATCGCTGGATAGCAAATATTCCGTTTCAGCATATTCATCTTCTATTATGATAGATATGTTACGGCTTTTGAACATGGCTTTTACCGACTTGAGGAATCCTTCCCCCAAATTGTCGGCATTTAAATGATAAGTAGTGTACATAAGAAATAGAATTTTTGCAAAAATATGAAAAATCGGTACAGATCAAATTAGCTTATTATTTATTCATTTTACTTGATAAGGATTTTTTCCTTATTTTTGTCAATATGATTATTTCATTTCGCCCGGTACTATTTTTTATCTTACTCCATTGTTTTTCTATAAACCCGTATACTTCATTGTCTCAATGGACTTCTTTGAATTCCGGAATATCCGATGACCTTTTCACGGTTTTTTTTCCTTCAAAAGATACCGGTTTTGCTGCCGGCTGGAACGGAAAAATAATTAAAACCGTTGATGGTGGACTTACCTGGTCGGTATTGAATTCCGGCATTTCATCAGCATTGTATGGAATCTTCTTTATTAACATAAATACCGGATGGGCTTGCGGCAGCGGAGGAAAAATACTTAAAACAACAAACGGTGGAACTACCTGGACATCACAGACGATTTCTCCGTTGGACACCTATTTTTCAATATATTACCTCACTTCAACAACCGGCTTCATTGCAGGTGGCGATGGAGGGGGTGATATTATGCTTAAAACAACTAATGGCGGTTCTACCTATAATGCAACCACAACCGGATCAACTCCCTACCTCTATGCCGTGCACTTTCCTTCCTCTTCAAATGGCTATGCAGTGGGACAAGACGGGGTAATGATAAAAACCGCTGATGGCGGTTCATCTTGGTCCATCGTAAATACGGGTACTTCAAATTTCCTTTACTCGGTCCATTGCACCGGTGCAACCACCTGTTACATCAGCGGTGATATTGGATTGATAAAGAAAACAACCAACGGAGGAACGGCTTGGACAACACAAACATCCGGAACCGGTGACGGACTTGAATCAATATTTTTCACGGACGCAAATACCGGGTATATTGCCGGTTGGAACGGTACCATACTGAAAACCATGAATGGGGGAACAGCATGGACTGCGCAAACCACCGGAGGGACTAATGCCGTGCTTGAATCCATTCATTTTCCGGATGCAAATACCGGCTATGCTGCCGGTGGCACAGGAACAATTCTGAAACTTGATCTTAATACCGGAACTGAAGAAATTGCGGAAAAACCTAATGGAATAATAATAAATAAGGATTTCATCACTATTGATTTTAATTCCGTTTCTGATGGAGGAAATATTTATTTTAATATTTATAATGCAGTTGGTGAAAAATTAAATGTTCCGGTAATTTCTCTACCAGGTAAATTGATGATTCACATTTCAGGTATTTCTAAGGGAATTTATTTTCTGATAATTTGCTCGGAAAATTTTCCCCATTCATATAAATTAAACATTTATTGAATGAAATTATCATTTACCCGTTTTCTGCTATTTATTTTAATTGCGCCTTGTAGTACCTTTTCTCAGAACTTTACCGGGAAATTGGGTTACGGCTTCTCACCAAAAGGATTTCCTTACGATTATTCCCAGATGGCTGCTTTCCTGCAGGAAGTTGCCAATACCTGCAACGGGGGGGTGATTCTTGCCAACGGAAGTTGGCGCGATTCTTACGCGGCAAGCGGACAAATCCCGGGGTTCCAGGAAGCCATCTGCGGATTGCAACCATCGCCTTACACTTACATTGATATGTCGGTCTTCGGTTGGGGAACGCCAACCATTCCTTATACTCTTTACCTCAATGTCCCAGGTGATTCCACAAATAACTGGACAAACGCAACTGCAAAGTCCTTATTCCTTCAAATGCTGATAAACGCTGCCGATTCATTACAGCCAACTTATTTTTTTATCGGTAATGAAATCAGTTTTTACTGGGTTCAGGATTCCGTTGACTATATGAACTGGGTTGATTTTTATCACACCGCTTATGATTCAATAAAAGTCCATTCCCCATCTTCAAAAGTCGGGACGGTTTTTAATTACGAACACTTTTTAGGGAATGGTTCATTCATCGGCTGGAACACACCATACTGGAACGCGCTTAATGCTTTTGACACAAGTAAAATTGATATCCTCGGATTGACGGTTTATCCTTTCTTCGGTATTTCTGAAGCAGATTCCGTACCGGATACCTATCTTGATCCCATTTTTTCCCGATGGGGGAATAAACCTATCGCCATAACCGAAACCGGCTGGCCTGCCGATTCCTTCTTTAGTCCGTGGGTGAGCAGCCCGCAGCAGCAGGTAAATTTCGTAAACAAAATATTCACAATTATCAATGGTCAGAATGTGGAAGTTGTGAACTGGCTTTTTCTGAATTACCTGATGGACTGGTCCACTGATGAGAACAAAATCGGCTGCAGCATCTCCATGCGCGACTCACTTGGCAATGACCGGCCTGCCCTGCCGGTATGGCTGTCTTATTGCAATACGACAGGAAACAGAATATTTGATACCAGGGGTTTAATGTCTGATATTTATCCTAATCCTTCGGATGGAGAATTCACTGTTTCCGGTATCACCGGTCCTGCCGGAATATCTGTCTATAATATTATGGGAGAGAGAATTTTCCATAATAATAATTCAGTTAATGAGGAAAAAATAAAACTTATGAATGAAGATCATGGAATTTATTTTTTACGACTTGAAACAGATCGGTTAGTGTTCATGAAAAAAATCATCATCCAAAAATGAATTCAGATATACTACAGATAACCAATATTTTCCCGGTTAAATATTTCCACGTTTTCACGTCTTCCCGTTTTCTCTCACGCCACTTTATGATAGTTACACTCATTTCCGTAAATTTAGTTTTCCGATTCTCAATGGCACAGTCCACATTATGGTATTTAACCCGTGGCGGTCTCGGTGCCGGTGCAGGTGGCGGTGACGAATCCTGGGGAGTTGATGTTGACTCTGCCGGGAATATCTACTGGGCGACCTGCGAAAAACCTGCGGGGGGGGGATACTTCAATATTATCCTTTACAAAATCGATTCTTCAGGGCAGGAGATTTATGCCAGCGCACCATTTGGCGGGCAATGGAATGAGAAAGCATTCATGGCAAAAGTGAACTCAAATACCGTTTATCTGGGAGGAAGGCAGGATACGACCTGGTGGCCTACATCAGCTAACGCCCTTGTACTTGCCTATGATATAACTAACGGAAATTACCTGTGGCAATATACCTGGGATGGCGGCTACGGCTATGAAGAAATTGACGGGCTTGTCCCTGAAAGCGATGGAATATATCTCTCCGGATGGACAACCGGGCAGAGCACCTCCAACGATTTCCTGATTCAGAAAATTGATTACAGCGGTCAGCAGGTATGGAACAATCCCTGGGGAACAACAATGTGGGATGATGCCAACGGGCACATGGTAGTGGATGACACAAGAATTTTTATTGCGGGCCGCGACAGCGCTACGGGGCAACTGTCTAATGACGGAGATGCTATCCTTACCTGTTTTGACCGTACTACCGGAAATTTTCTTTGGCGCAAATCCTGGGGTGGAACAGGCATTGATGATTATTTCGGAATGACTGCAAGCAGCGACTCCTTTCTTTACGCAGTTGGGTTTACTACCGGTTTCAGCAATGGATCGCAGATTTTCATTCATAAATACACCAAAGCGGGAGTACTATTATGGAGCCGTATATGGGGTGGAAGCGGTGCCGAGTCCTCACGGGCGATTATTGCCGATGGCGACAGCATCATCTTTATTGCCGGGAAAACCACTTCTTATGGCAGTGGCGATAACGATATTTTACTTTTGAAATACGATTCTTCAGGAAATCTTCTTGACTCTTTGATATGGGGGGGTGTCGGTTATGAAGTCGCCCATGATATGGTCATGTATGGCGACTATATTTACCTCTGCGGTGAAACCGGCAGTTTCGGAACGCAGAATACACAAAACGATGCACTTCTCCTTAAAATTAACGGCAGAATCATGCAGACGCCCGATACAACCATAACCGCTGTCCCTTTCATTTCCGATGAATCCTCCGTTAAGATATTTCCTAATCCTTTTTCAGATTATACTACTGTACACTTAAAAATCCGCAATGAGGACATGAAGGAAGTATCAATCAGAATTTTTGACGTTTATGGAAGAAAAGTTGACGCGGATATGATAAGAAAAGCCAACTCGTTTGTTATCAGCGTTGGCGATCTTTTTGCAGGAATTTATTTTTTGAAATTAAAATCTAAAAAGTTATCTGCAATAAGAAAAATAATTATCGTTAAATAATTCATATATTTACAACACCTGCTTTATCCTTATTTTCCATAAACATGCCGGAGAAACCTGTTGTTTGTAAATGATTTTTTATTCATTATTTTTAAGGCGAAACGCCTTAATTAGATTTATTTGTGGTTTTGCTGCAGGCAATGTAACAAAGATGCTTTATTTTAAATACCCTTCGCCTGAACGGATTAAACAATAAGCCAAAAAATACGTCTAAAGGTTTTAACCTAAATCACGAAATCTTTTTCAAATGAATACAAACAAAATCGTACCGCTCATCATTGGGCTATGCACAGCATATTCAATTTCCTTATCCCAAATTACTCTTGATTCCATCCCTGATGATTCCGGTTATACCTACATTGCCAGTCCTGCAGGTACGGGGCCCTTTCCATCCGTTCTGTACAACCACGGAGGTTTTGGCCAGAATGTAGGGGGTGACCTACGGGGAACGGCTGTTGCCCTGGCGCAGGCCGGCTATTTTGCCCGGTGCGAAAAACGAACGACAGCCATTCCCATTGCCATACATCTTCAGGAGGTGGAAGCCGCATTGGATGCCCTGCTGGCAGACCCGCGCTGTGATACCGCTTGTGTGACCATAATGGGATTTTCGCGGGGGGGGTATCTCACCCTGGAAACAGCAAAACAAAATCCCGGTAAAGTACATGGTATTATCGCAATGGCGCCTGCAAATCCAATAGGGCTGCTCAGTTCCCTGGTGACCGATGTTTCATCCATCGATGACCCTGCATTAATTCTGGTGGCCAATAATGATACGTTTCAGGACCAGCACGTAATGCTCGCGCAAATGGTGTATGATTCCCTCTTAGCAGGAGGCAAAACGGCCACAATTAACATTTATCCTGATTACGACTCCAATAGTGATTCTATCCTAAACAGTTCCGATGACGGACATGAATTGTTCTTTGTGGTTCAGGATCCTTATTGGACGGATGTAATCAATTTTTTAAACTCCAATAGTTGTATCTCAACCGGATTAAACAATGCAGATAAAGAAATAATAATGGTGGAAATTTATTCTAATCCGTTCAGCGAAAGCGCCACACTACGAATTACGAATCCGTTAATTACAAATTGGGAATTCAAAATTTTTAATGTGTTCGGCAGCGAAGTAAAGAAAGAAATCATTCGTAATTCGTCTGAATTTTTAATTCGTAACAGGAATTTAGCCGAAGGAATTTATTTTATTCAAATCAAATCCGAAAATTTTATTCAAAACAAAAAATTGGTAGTGATCAGATGAAACCAAAAGTCATCATAGTCGCCACTCTGCTGTTTTTTTGTAAAGCAGCCAGCGCCCAATCCTGGTTCACTACGGGCCAAAATGCAGACCTGATGATTTCAGGAGTGAATTTCAATAACACTGGTGGCGCTTTAACATTTAATCATCCCAGCGGATTAGCCACTGACGGTACACGATTGCTTGTATGCGACCGTTTCAATAATCGTGTTCTTGTATGGAGCGCTGCACCTGCTGCCTGGAATACGCTCCCCGATTTAGTCCTCGGACAAACAAATTTTACGAACAATAATCCCGGAATTTCAAAAAGTGAATTGAACTGGCCCGGCAATGCTTCGCTTGCAACAAATGGAACGCTCGCAATTACCGATACGGAAAATGACCGCATCTTAATCTGGCTCTCTTTTCCCACATCAAACGGACAGGCAGCCGCTATTTCTATTCATCTTCCAACCGTTCTATCTTCCCCAACTCCCAAAAAATGGCCCTGGGGTGTGTGGACTGACGGAACCCGCCTCTCCGTTGTTGCCACTGCCGCTCATCTTCTCCTTTTCTGGAACACCATGCCTGCCGCAGATAATCAACCTCCCGATTATACCATTGACCTGCCACAGTTCGGAACACCGCGAAATATTTCTACTGATGGCTCAACTTATTTTTTTGTTGGAGACCATAATGCTTTGGGTTCTCCGGTGCCGCCTTCCGGTTCGCCTGGAACATTTTTCTGGAACAGTTTTCCCTCAATGGCAAATCAACCGTACGATTTTTATCGCAACGAATGGCTGAAAGGAACAAAACTTCCGGGAGGACAACTGATTGCATGCGGAGCTGCCGGCATTTTCACCTGGAATACAATGCCAACCGACAGTATTTATTTCACACAGCCGGAACAAACCGTTAATTCTCTATTTTATAAAAATGGTGACGGACCAGATGTGGTTTTTGCCAGCAACAGAATTTATGTGAACAACTACAACGGAAACGATGTGTTGGTGTATGATAATATTCCCACCGGTGCTGATCCCAACCCGATTTTTGCAATAGGTGTTTCTGACTTCAATAACAATACGCTTGACACGATCGGTTATATTCAGAATGCTGTCCCTGCAACAGATGGCACCCGTTTGATTCTTACTTCTGATTTTGACAGGGAAATTTATATCTATAATTCTTTACCTGCTTCATCGGGTGTTTTACCCGACACTGTAATTTCTCTGAATATGTCACCGTTGGATAATGTGTTGTTCAATAATACATTTGTCCTTGCCGGACACTCGGACGTTGAAATCTGGAATGATGCTTCGCAATTAGCAAACCCTCCTTCGCAAACTTTTACTGCTAACATCGGAACAGCGGTTTTCAGCGAATTAAAAAGCGTTACGTTAGACAGTCAGTTTTTTTATCTGGCAGATGGAAGCGGTAATATTTTTATCTGGAATGGCATCCCTGCAAACTCTTCGGTAAATCCTCTCTATACCCTTTCGCTTGGCAATATTATACCAAACCGCATTTCAAGTGATGGAACTTATTTCTGTGTAGCAAAACCGGGACCCCCCTCAGGGGTTGACATTTATAAAGTCAGCGACATTGCCGCAGGAAACCTGACTCCATGGAAAATATTGAACACCCCCGGACTGCTTAACCTGGCATCAGATGCGATTACTTTTAATGGTTCGCTTGCCATAACGAACACGGGTAACAACAATGTTTTGTTATGGAAGGATATCAATGATGCCGGTGATACATCCTCTGTGATTATACTCGGACAACCGGACCTGCAAAGCCGCACACCTGCAATCGGACAAAATCGTTTGTTTATGCCGGCTGCATTGCTACCGGTATCAAATAACCTCTGGGTGAGTGAATTCAAATTTTCATCGCGGCTATTACGGTTCAGTTATACCGCATCCGGAATTGAAACAAACAACATTATATCCGATGAAATTATTATTTATCCCAATCCCTTCAGCGAAAACGCCACTATACGAATTACAAATGACCGAATTACAAATTATGAATTGAAAATTTTTGATATACCTGGAAAAATTGTTTTTCAATCCATTATCCGGCATCAAGCATCCAATATCCATTTGGATTTGCCGGATGGAATTTATTTCCTGCAAGCAAATGATGGAGTAAATCACTATTCTGCAAAACTGATATTTGCAAATTCACCGCCCGGTGATTGCAAATTCACCGCAAAATGATGAATTAGTATAAATTTCTATCTTTATTCCATGATACAGCGTCACAATGAAACTTAATTCATATTTTACTTTTGTACTTTGTATTTTTCTGTTTCCCCCCCTTGCCCCGCACATAAATTTTATAAAGAGATTTATCCAATTGTTTTTGTTCCTTATTTTATGTGCGGGGCTTGGGGGGATTATGGGGCTGACGATTCTGTCAGCCCTGACTTTTACATCAGGGGGTTTCTGCCAGAGTTCTTTGCAATTCCTCTCCGCCACCATCGGTGCCGGCAGTTACGATATCCTTTATTACAACAATCATGTTTATACCGGAGCTGGAAATACTCTGATGATTTTCAATCTCAATCCTGACAACACTCCCAATCAGAATGTCTTTGAATACCGTTTCACTTCCATTATTGATGACATGAAAATAAAGGGAACAAAACTTTTTGTTGCCGCCAATCATGCGGGACTCTCCATGTGGGATGCTTCGGATCCCGCTTCACCGGTTTTGCTTGATGCATATATTCCGGATAGTTTGAACGAATCGGCATACAATATGGCTTTTTATGGTGATACGATTTTTCTTGCTTATAAAAAAAAGATGGCTCTCTTTTATGATAACGGAACCTCACTCACTCTTCTTAACCGTTTTGCTTATCAGCCCGGTAACACTCTTATCAGGGGTTGCGCAATAAAAGATACCCTGCTCGCTTTTACCGCATCCATGGGAGCAAATGCGGAAAAAGGCGTTTACATTTACAATGCCAAAACCCTTGCACAGGTTTCGATTTATCCCCAACCCTATTGTAATCCCGAAAATGTTGTCTTCGGAAAAAATAATAACCTCCTCCATGTTCTGGGCGGAACCGCTTCCTACAATAACCCTTTTGATGCAAGCGGATTATTTTACTCTCTGGATATTGATACTCCCTCTTTACCGGTTGAAGTTTACAGAGATACTTTACCGGGTATTGCAGGTCTTGCCATTGCACAACCCATGAATGCAGATAATGTGAACGACACGATTTTTATTGCAACGCAGTGCGCATTGGATACAAACTTCAATATCTTCCAGGATACCGGGGCGGGAATGATTTATGTGTATGATGCAACCGACCCGCAGAATGTTTCTTTCCTGACCACAATCAACGCGGGACTCTGGTTCTTTGATATTGATGTTGAAGGAAACCGGATATATGTTGCTTCTGAATGGTACGGAATCAAAACCATTGATATAACCGACATACACAATGACCTTAACATGGGGAACACCCTTACGGGGGGGTGGAATGCCGGATGCGATAAATTCAATAACACACTTGCCGTTGCCAATGAGGGTTACGGGTTCAAGATTTTTGATATTACCGATATGCAGAATCCTGTTCTGCAAACCGTCAACCAGGCACCCGGCTTCTGCATGAACCTGAAATATTCTAATGACGGTAATTATCTCTATGGATTTTATGTAACCTATGACGGTTTCCGCGTTTTTGATGCATCAACATATTCGCTTACCGGCTCCATGGCTGACAATGTGGGAGATAAAGACGTATGGGTTTATCAGGATAAAGTAATATCGCTGGCAATACCAACCATAGGAGATAAAAAGTTGTTTGTTACCGATGTTTCAAATCCGGCTTTGCCTTTTGTGGATACTTCAATAATAGTAAACAATATTAAAGACATCATGGTAAACAGCACCGGGAAAATTTTTGTGGCGAAAAAAGATACTTTATCTGTTCTTGATTTAAACAATAATCTTTCAACATTGGTGTCCATATACCCCCCCTCGACATTCTGGAACGATTTTGTTGCGATGGCTGAATACAAGGATACCCTCTATGTTTATGTTACAGGCGCTTTCAATTCAGGGCTCTACAAATATTATTACAACGGCAGCAATCAGTTAACTCAAATTGGTTCTCCCGTTTCAATTTCCGTTGCTTATCCCGATAAACTCCTGATGGCTGCCGATTCATTCGGGCTCTATGTAAGCGATATCAACCTTGGTTTATACGCTTACGATAAAAATACACTGGCACAAACCGGCTACTACCGCCATGGGATGGAATTTGTGGTGAATTTCCTTTGGGGACCGCAGGAACTGCGGTGCAAAGACAACTTGCTTTTTCTTTCGGAATATTTCGGGCAGGTAACCGTTTTATCAGGTGATTCAAATTTTCTTGTCAGCACAAAAGAGAATAGTGATACAAAGGGAAATTATTTTTATCTCTTTCCGAATCCTGCTGATAATAAAACAACCGTTCACTTTGATTTTGAACACCCACAGTATCTATCCATTTGTATTACTGATGTTCTGGGAAGAAAAATCATTCAAATTGCAGGTCGGCATGTCAATGAAGGAGAACAAGAAGTTGAAATCAATGCGGAAGACCTTACGGATGGGCTTTACTTTTTATCAATCAGGACGGAACAACTTAATAAAACGGAGAAGATAATTGTTCAAAAGGACTATTGATCCCCTGGGTTGGCCGATTTATTGTATCTCTGTAGGCATTAATAAAAAGTGAAAAATGATTATTCCTGCACTTAAAACGGGTGTATGTCAAAATGCACTTGTTTGTTTCGTCCCGATGGGACTCTGATGATATGACTTTTGATTTTTTCTACCAATATAAAGTCCCTGACGGGACAATTTCCCGTAGGGAAAAAATAGTGGTAGAAAAATGTTACCGAAGTTCAATTCTAAGTTCCGTAGGAACGAGATAATGTAATGTGCATTTTGACATACACCCCTTAAAACTCATATAGAATAAATGCATAAATTTGCACTGAACCAAATTATGAGGAAATGAATACATTAAAACTGAATGTAAAAAACGGCAGCGATTACCTCCTGCTTCTGCAACTGGCAAACCGTTTGGGAATTGATGTTTCAGATATTGACCGACCTGCATCACAAACTGTAACCATGGAAATGTATAAGGGGACGCTAACGCAACAAGAAGCCGAACAATTACAGGATTATCTTAAAAAATCAAGAGACGAATGGGAGAGGAATATTTAATTGATACCAATGCTGTGGTTGATTACCTTGGCAAGCGGCTTCCTCCCCGGGGTGAATCATTTTTGGATAAATTACCACCGGTTATTTCTGTCATAACCAGAATTGAACTGCTGGGGTGGTACAAGATTACCCCAAAACAAACAGGCAAGCTTATGTCCTTTGTCAGTAACGCCATCATCCATAATCTCAGTGAACCCATAATAATACAAACAATTCAATTGAGGCAAAAGCATAAAATAAAAACGCCTGACGCCATCATCGCTGCTACCGCGCTGATCAACAATCTCACTCTAATAACCCGGAATACTAATGATTTTATCAACATAGAAGGACTTAAACTGTTCAATCCTTTTGATAAAAAATAACCGTAGTAACCGTAAAAAAATCTGCTCACTTTTTAACAATACATCCTGCACATATTATTGTTGTTGAATCCGCAATGCATTAAAAACAGTTTTTCACATCACAGAATGAAAAGCGTTTCTGAAAAGGTTATGGAGAAGTTTTTTACATTTGTTCGCATGATTCCTTCGGAGGGAGTAAATTCACAAACTGACGTTTGTATTAATTGAAAAAAATAAACATGAGAAATTTTGTTGAAGAACTTATAGCGGAATATTACCTGACTATTGGTTGTATTGTGACAACAAATTTTTGGACACCATTCAAATCTGTTCGCAAAAGGTCTCGAAAGGGATTTAATGAAATATATGAAGCGCAAAGTTGGACAGACATTGACGTACTTGCGAAAAATGAAAGCGAACTTTTTATTATTCAAATAAAATCATCAATCAGATGCAAGTTGGATGCGATAAAAATAAAAGAGTTTTTTAATCGAATTGACTCCTACCTTAAGAAGGGTATTGCACCTGACGGAATTTCTAATATAAAGTGGTGGCTAAAACATAGTAAATTAAGAAAAATTGTTGTACACGAAGACAAATATTCCCCTCGCTCCTATTTGAAAATACTATCCAATGAAGGTATTGAGGTAAAATACTTTGGCGATTATTTTTTTGACATTATTAAGTATATCAAAAAGAAAAAAGGAACAAAAGAAAACCATTCATTAATGAGATTTTTACATTTCTTAATAAAAAATAATTTGATTAAAAACATAAACGACATTTAAAAGCGATCGTTAGTTGCACCCGAAAGACGAACAACAAACGCTTTGTTATAGAGCATTTTATCTATGGAAAAACAACAGTTAATAATTGAATTAGAAAAACTTATTAATAAAGCTGAATCGTTCATCAGAGGGAAGAAATATCATAGTTTTATTGACGGGGAAAAAAGCAGCGATATTCAATACTACTTTGGTGAAGTGTTAACATTTATTGACAAGATTACTGGGATAAACAAATATTTTTATAATGAAGCCAAAAACTGTATCAATGCAAGTAGGAGACAAGGGGGAATTCATGTTATGAATATAAGCAACCTTATTGGGCATTTAAAGTACTTGAAGGATGCAATTGAAAACGAATGGTTAATAAAATTTGAGGAACAAATAAGGGGAAACGATTTAATTGGCTTTTTAGATTATGCGAAGGGATATCTTGCTGATGGGAAAAAGATGGAGTCATCAGTAATAAGTTCTGCGATTTTTGAGTATGCTTTAAGACAAATAGGTTCTAAAAATTCAATTGAACATAGGGATATAGAACAGATAATAAACGGTCTTAAAAGGAGTAACATTATAACCAAAGTTAAATCTAATCAGTATAAATATTTTTCATCTCTAAGAAACAATGCACTCCATGCCAAGTGGACAGAGTTTGAACTTAATGACATTAAAAGTTTAATAGATGAACTTACTGGACTTATAAATGATAATTTCACGCAAGAGTAAAACGCATCACATCGCAAAAGCGTTTATTGCGTCCACAGTTGAACACATTCATCCGTCAATAAAATAATCCATATTATAAAATGAATTACTTCACTGTACTCTGATTTCAGAATCTATAACATTCCGGTTTGCCATTTCTCAGGCAGGAATTATCAATTACTAATCCTGACAAAAATCATCATTCCATTTCCTTCCTCTATTCGTAAATTCGTACCGATAATTATTGGTATTCGTTATTCGTAACTTATGAAGGTGCTCCTCGCCAAACCCGGCCTTGACGGTCATGATGTAGGTGTAAAAGTCCTCGCCCACGCGCTGAAAGAAGCAGGATTCGAAGTTGTATACACCGGACTGAGAAAATCCATTGAGGAAATTGTGGAAAGAGCCGTCCGTGAAAATGCCGGATTGATAGGACTATCGGTTCTTTCCGGTACTCATAAGGTCTTATCCGACCGGATGAATGAGGTAATGAAGGAAAGAAATTGTAAAATTCCCTGGCTCATCGGTGGCAACATACCGGAAAATGATATTGCCGGACTTGAAAAAGCAGGAGCAAAAAAAGCATTTCCTACGGGTACGACTATTGAAACGGTTGTTGAGTACATTAAAACTTTACGAAATACGAATTAATACGAAAATACGAATGAAACAACCGGTAATACAAAGAAAGGACTTAATATATCCTGAGTTATGCTATCAGATTATAGGGATTTTATTTGAGGTGTACAACCAACTTGGTTATGGTCACAGCGAAAAAGTATATCAGAAAGCGGTAGCAGTGGCATTAAAAAAAGCGGGATTAAAATTTGTTGAGCAGATTTTTTATCCTATTCTTTTCAACGGTACAAAAATCAGTGGCGGGCGTTTTGACTTTCTCATTGAAGACAAAATTGTCCTGGAAATAAAAAAAGGAGATCGTTTTGCCAAGGGTCATATTGACCAACTTTATGGATATTTAGTCAACAGTAAGTTGAAATTGGGTATTCTTGCTTATTTTGCTCCAAGGAATTTACACTATAAAAGAATCGTTAATATAAAATAAAACCGATAATTTCCTATTCGTACATTCGTACAATTCGTAATTCGTAAAACACATAACGAATCAGCGATGAAAAAATTCCAAGTTATATTTCCCAACGCCCGTATTCCCTACGGAACGTGGGGCAGCAGTTACTTTCCGGCATGGCAGATGTCTCCGCTGGCGGAAGTGAATATCGGTCAGTTTGCCGGTGAAGCGATGAACCGCATACTCGGAAAGAGAAAAATTCCGGCAAGCCATCTTGATTATCTCATCATCGGCTCCACAATTCCCTGGCACTGGAAATTCTGGA
Source organism: Bacteroidota bacterium (assembly GCA_016193485.1). Classification (GTDB taxonomy): domain Bacteria; phylum Bacteroidota; class Bacteroidia; order JACPRZ01; family JACPRZ01; genus JACPRZ01. Next base: position 86,286 of record JACPRZ010000006.1, read on the forward strand.
ATGCAACTATTGTGGCAAGTTGCCTCGGCAGGCGCGTTCCCGGATTCCAGATGGAACAGGCATGCGCCACCGGTCTGCAGGCGGTCATTCTCGCAGGCGCACAGGTGGATTGTGGTGCAAGTGAAACGGTTGGCGTTCTGACTTTTGATCGTACAAGCGACTCACCAGTAGGTGTTTTCCCTGAGCGCAGGACATATCAGCGCACACAGGCCATAAGCGATGTATGGGATAATTTCGGGTTTGATCCTGCTACCGGTAAATCAATGCTCGCATCTGCCGGGATGACTGCGAGGAAATATAAAATTAACCGCAGCGAAGTTGATGAACTCACATACCATCGCTATAACCAGTATTTCAGCGCAAAAGAATCAGGTTTTTTAGACCGCGTCCTTATCCCGCTTGAAATTCTGAATGTACAGGGTAAACCGGTCGGGAGGATTGACGAAGATACCGGAGTAAGGAAAATTTCTCTGAAAAGTTTAAAGGCGATGCGTGAACTGGATACCTGCGTGACCGGAGGAACCCAAACGCACGCATCAGACGGAATGGCGACTCTCCTCGTAACAACAAAAGCAAAAGCGAAAGAACTGAGCAAAAAACCTGAAATTGAAATATCCTTTGTTGCAAAAACCGAAGTGAGGACACAGCCCTCACTCATGCCCGAATCGCCTGCTCTTGCAGTGCAAAAACTGTTGAAACAAACCGGGCTGACCATGAAAGATATATCCGTTGTAAAAAACCATAACCCTTTTGCCGTCAATGACGCCATCTTTTCAAAATTGCTGAACTATGACTGGCATAAGATGAATAATACCGGTTGTCCGTTGGTATGGGGGCATCCGCAGGGACC
>JACPRZ010000065.1 GCA_016193485.1 Bacteroidota bacterium
TGCAGGGCTGAAGTATATCCTCATCGCCAAAAACAAGGGTTTCTTCTGCATTGGCCTGGATAGAGGTAAAAGTTATTTCAGCATCTTTTGGCGGACATTGGGCAAAGGAAAAACTCACCCCCCCCATCAGGAGGGTTACAGCCCAAACCAGGAGATGTTGTTTATTGATCCCGAAAAAAGAGATTGTTCCCATTTCTTTACGGTTTGAAATCTTCTCTCTTTGCTTCAACCAGTTCGTAACCGGTGTAGCGCGCCAGCAACCGGCCGTTGCCATCAAGGAAGTGCCGGGCTACCGGGGTATTGTTTTTAACCGGTTTTTTATAGTTGTAATCAAGGGCGTTAAAGGTAACTTCGGTCTGCGCGATCTCTTTTTCGGGCGTGAATTGGATGACGATCTTATGGATAAATTGTTTTTCAGCGCTGAGTTGAAAAGTCATTTTTTCTATTTTGAATGCCTGGCGCGCCATACCCCTGATGACGAGGATAACTTCTTTATAGCAGGTTCCATCGGCAAGGGTGATCTCGCGGCACGATTCTTCGGCAGCAAGGGTGAAAAGGGTATCCTGTATGATCATCATCTCTTTTTTCATGCTCTCCTGCGCTTTGCGGAGGGCCGAAGCGGTATGGTAAATAATTTTACGGGAAGGAATGATCATAAAGGCATCGGTGATGTCCTGGTAAACTTCCACCTGGTCGCTCAGGAGGCGGGCAAAGCCGGGGGCAAGGAGCACTTCAAAGGTGCCTCCCGAAGTGGCAAGAAGGGCAGTATCGCGCATTGTGTTAAGGACGGTGTAGTTGAGATAATAGAGGTTGTTCTTTTTGAGTTCCGCATCGGGGTTGTTCATTTTTTTGTAACATTCCCTTACGCTCTGAAGGCAGGATTGGGAATAAAGAGGAGATGCTACTAAGAGAGATAAGAAGAGGATGAGATATGGAAGCGGTGAAAACATATTTCGCTTTATTGTTTTCGTTACACCTTATGGTTTATTTCCGAGGGGCGTATGGTATTGGGTTTCCTGTATGGTTTTAATTCCTTTTTCGGTTTCAATTAGTTTTCTTACGAGTTTACCCTCACCGTTGTACTGGTAATACAAACCGAAATGCTGGTCGTCAAAACTGGCGAGGAGCCGCAGGGTATTTACGTCATAAACATAGCAAATCATTTGAGCATCAAGGGGCTGAAAACGAATGTCATCAATCCATACGTTCTGAGCAAAATCATAATCAATCCCGGCACCATATACTTCCCCCACCGTAAACAATGTGAAATCGGTAAATCTCGCTTCATAGAGCGTCCATTCCCCGGTTTGTGCAATTTTTTCAAATACAAGGTCTTTTATTATGGTTCCCGGAGTATTTTTATGATAAAGTTTTAGGAGCAAACTTCCTGGTGAAAGAGGTTGGGGATTAAGCCACAAATCAGTGCTTTTGACCCATGTTTTCACTGAAATTCCTTTTTGAACTAATTCATTCGTAAGGGTAAATAGCCGGAAATCCGTTCCATTAACACTGGTTGTTCCAAGTTTAAAAGACCAAATACCCGAATGAGCGTAAGTGTTGTCACGCGTGCCATTATCAGGGTAATGCTGCATTCCATCTTCAAAGAATTCGTTTGATCCTTTCGTGTAAATGTTTTCAAAACTTTCAAACGCCAGCGGACTATAACGTGCGTTCTGGGCTACAAGATAGGGCACGGTGTTATTATAGCCGAATTTTGCCGCGCTGTAAATGCCGAGGATGTTCTGCTCTTCCACGGCATTGCCGTCAGGGGAATATGCGGTGACGGTGTTCAGTTTAAGCCATTTTGCAGGATCGTTGGCAGGAAGGTTCTTCCATTTGAAGAGAGAGAAATCCTTAAAAACGCCAGCATCTTTATAGATGCGTTCATTGTTGTCATCATCGCCACCACCGGTAATCCCGGCCTTGTAAACAAAGTTGGATTCCTGGCGCCATTTGCCCAGCCGCCCGTATTCAAAGGGATTAGCGAGAGGATTGTCATCGGCCACCTCCTCGCCATAATACCAGTCATTTTGAAAATTCTGCGCGTTGGCTGCAATGACGCCATCCATTTTATACCCAAGAACAGGGCAGAAGTTGAGGCAGGTGAGATGGGGAAAACAGTTGTTATCGGCAGTGAAATAGAGAATCTGCCCTGTCTGAGGATCAAGTTCAAAATGGCCGTTGCCGCCAGATTTGGGAACGGAGCATGACGTAAAGGTAAAGGTCTGAGGGTCACTTCCAGGCCGATGTTGTGGAATTCCAGTGACGCTTCCAGTAACATCAATTGTACCTCCGGGCTGGCTGTTATCATTTGTGATCGTAATGGTATTACCTGAAGGTGTCTCAATCAGATAGCAAATACTATTTGCCGGGTTAATTACCCCGATGCCTGCAGGAATGGTAACGGGTTGAGAACCACCGGCACTTATTGCTGCAGTAAGCGAAGCGGCAAGGGCCTGCATATCAGCAGTAAGGGTAGGATTCCCTGGTTGTGCAGTTTGAAATTCTCTTCCGTATGTCGTTATGCTGCCAGCGACTGTATTCAACTGGTTAGTCCTGCCACTGTGAATGATCTCAATTTCGACTTCCAAGGGAGGATTGAAAGGAGGCAAACTTGCAAAGATTGGGCAACTGGTATGGATATGTTGCGCATGAACTACTTCAAGTTTGTTGCCGGAAATATTATATACCTGGAAAGGATTGGTAGAACTGCCGCTTATGGTAATTAAATCTCCAGGGAATAGATTTGAGAGCGCGTTGCAGATTCCGCTGCCTGTAAGTTTGAGGTAGCATGGGCAACATCCGGTTTCTGATATCTGAACGGATATTTTCTTTCGTTCATTCTGCGCTCTTTGCCCCATAGCAGGGTATTGGTGCGATGCGGGGAAGGTGTAGTTCACATAAGTTCCGATATGATCGGCTGACTGCTGGAGATCAAGGGCATTAAAGCCGTCCCTGGTGCGGGAAATGAGCGGCTTGCCGGTTTCGGGGTTAAAGGCGAGGTTTTCGGTAAGGTGATAAATTCCGTCCTGGTAGGTGAGTACACTCTTTTGTATAGCAGGGTAACGTACTATTTTTGAGGTTGTATGCGTGCGCAGGCGGCTTTCCATGTAGTTGAAGGTTGCAAATGCAGTAGCAAATGCGACAACCGGGAAAATCCCGAGGAAGCCGATATCAACATCAAATTCAACGTTGCCATCCGTGGTGATGTCATCAACGGATTTTCGCTCCATGGCAATTTCCATTTCCATACCGGGATCTTCCTTATTGACAGGGCTTGTTATATTATCAAAGGGAGAACGCCAGACGGGGACTTTTTCGCCCGGTTCAAAATAGGCGAACTCCTGCATGGATGAAAGCGCTTTTTTGGAGGGGTTATGAATATCGTTGTAGTCGGCCGAATAGGTAGATATTCTTTCCGGCTGGCCGTGCATGCTGTTGATCACAAAGCGGAATCCCTGGGTAAGCCAGAGTTTATCCACATTGATATTGACGAGGAGGGCTGGCAGCAGGAACCAGTCGGCTTTTTTATTGACTTCGGTCATTTCAACTGCAGGTCCCCCGGCCAGCGGATATTGGCCGTCAAAAGGAAAATCTTTCGCGGTAAAAAATTCATTGACGACAATGCCTGTATTGGTCCTGCCGGCATGTATATTTTTAACAATGACTTTCGAATAGCCGATTGAAGGGGAAGGGAGAATGGATTCTCCGAGGGGCCCTTCGGTATCATCTTTAATCCTTCCGGAAATTATTTTGCCGATGAGGGACTGCTGGAACCTTTTGACGGGAATGACGAGCGGATTTTCTTCGCGTATGGCAGGGGGTTCATTGAGGGCCACACCGCTGCTGATGACCTCTCCTCTCCTGAATTTATCGTCAACGGCCTGGTAGATATATTCGCTGCCATAGAGCGCTGCATCGCCTGTTTCAATGCCGGGATCATACATAAGGATGCGTTTCACCCTCACTCCCCCCCCTCTTTTTGGGTTGAGCACGGGGATACGGAAGTATGATTTTTCAAAGTTCACGCTGGCGCAGGTAATAGCGGCATCGGCAAGTCCCAGGATACCGGAAAACTGTGCAATAAACGCACCGAAAGAAATCACGAGCGATTTGGCATCGGCAATAAATTCTGTGGGGTCATCTATTATATTTTCAAGCGGGTGGCTGGGCCGGCCTACTCCGTCATCGCTGGTGCAGACATCCTTAAGTACCATTTTGCCGGCACGTTCTTTTTTTACAAAATCAACGCATACCGCATAGGGAATTTCGAGCGGATGGCCGGGATCGCCCAGCGTTAACTTTACCCGGTCCGTTCCGCTTACATTTTCAATAACCACATCGGCAACTTTTACATAGCCGTCAATATATTCGGCATTGCAACTTTCAAGGGGGGGAGGGTTTGTTCCCTTGAGGCGGTAGAGGAATTTAAAATATATTTTTTCTTTGCGTTTCACATAGTAATTCTCAATAAGGGCTTTTAAGGCGGCAAGTTTGGCGCTGTAAGCGGCATCACCGGGGTCAATTCCAATATTTTCGGTGTTGAGATAATATTTGTTAACACAGCCGCTGAGTAAATCATTGTCGCATGAAGCATCGAGTAAACTCACCGGGGACATGGCGGGCCTGTCCTGAACGTAAGCATAATCCTTTTGCTCATAGTGGATGAGGATATCTCCCCCGGAAGGAAGTTGTATCCTTTTCAATTGCCAGGCAGCGGGGTCAAATCCTGCCTGTGATGTTCCCTGGTATATTCCTTTCTGCATATTCTCGTGCCGGGCAGCGCCACCCATCTGATAGTTGCCCCATGGATCTAAAAACTTACCGTCATTATAAGAAGGATTCTGCCCGGCAGAGGCGAGGTCGTTGCCATAAGCGACAAGAGAAGAGTATTGAGTTGAAACAGGCGGCTGGAAGTCAGCGGCCGGTTTATATTCGTAAAAAAACCTGTAGGGGCTGATCTTTGCGCTGACCGTTCCCTCGTATTCAAACCATAGCTGCCTGAGGGTTAACTTCCCCCCCCCGGAAGAGTTGTTGGGCTGGCCGGGCATTAAGGAGTAATCATAATTAAAATGAACTCTTTTGATCTCCCTTCCCTGGTTTCCGCTGGCGTCTTTCGCATAGAGCACAATTCTATCGAGGCGCTTTAAAGGATGGATTCCTTTGGCATTTGCATTTTGCGAGGCGGTATTTTCGGATAAACCGGCATCAAGCCCGTCCTCCCTGCCGCTCGTGTAAAAAGTGGCGATATGGGTTTTTGTTTCAACGGATTGCAGGTAATAAATCTCTTTTTCTCCTCCCATAACCGTACCTGCATCATCATCGGGATCGGAGAGCGACCCGCGGTTGTACAGCAACCCGGTATAGGGAACCCTCCATTTGTAAGCGGTATGGACCTGGACATAATTGAATTTGGTCCATCCGCCATAGTCGTCACCGGTAGGGCCATTAAGGGTACGGTCAACATAATCGGGCGTTGTTATCTGGGTCAGAAGAAAAGTGGTGGCATAGGGAGAGGGATGGTATTCCCCTGCTTTTACTTTTGTGGTACCCTCATCATTGGGCTCCGGTATCCCGCTCTTATAGGCAAGGTATCGGTTAACCGGATCAGCGGCATTGAACATGTCGTATTGAAAATTAAATTCATTTTTTGAATATACCGGCAATCCGTAGAGGTGGCACATGCCATCTTCATTAAATACGGCAATCTCGCCAATGCCATCCGGGCTGCCCGACCTGTCAATAAAATTGATCAATCGTTTTTCGTAGGCAGATATCGGCCGGTTGATCATTTCCCCATTGGTATGATAGGCGATATAAGAAGAGCGGCCGCTGCGAGTCCCGTTGTTAACGGATGGTAAGACAGCACCGACCGGAATAAGAGGTGCAACCTGCTTGAGCATGGGTCCCGGAACAAGAACGGAAAGGCCGGCCCTGAAAGGAGAATTATCCGTGGCATAGCGCACATTGCCGCCCGGGTCGTTATTGAACCGAAAGAAAAAGGGTTCATCCCCGTTTGCAGTGCTGGCAAAAGCGTAATCACCTGTATTGCCGATATCAGCCCAGTCGGTCATTTTGAGTTCCTGGGTACCCATTCCGAGGTCACCACCGCCACCAAAATTCTGTATGAACTCAACTTCGAGCGACCCGTTGAAAATAAAAGTAGGGCTGGTTTTTACTGTAGGCCTGAACGTTCCAACCCGCCTGTTAAATGGGCGGAAACCGCCTCCCACGCCTTCCCCGGTAACAACAAAGTTGTCGTTGTTGGCGAATGGGATACTCAGGAATTTATTGCGTTTATAAAAAGGGATGTCTTTTTCGGCATAATAATCCATCGCAGCATCGGATGAGGGGTCTGCATTGGAAGAATAGATAAATCCGTAAGCATCCACATTATCATGAGGACGGTTGGCCTGTATGACAATATGGCCGCCAACGTTAAACGATGGACCTGCCTGCGCGGCAGTAGGCGCTGTAAGGAGCCCTACCGAGATATTGGCCGCACCACCTATATATGATGTAACGCTGGCAGGGCGTATGGCATCGGCAAAAGAGAAGATGCCGTAATTACTACCCACAAGGGAGATGCTCTGGCTGGAAAGACGGTTTACCAGTTTTTCTTTTACCCGTTCTTTTTTAAGATATTTATCAAGCGCTTTCAAATCTGCCGAGTTGAGTTTACGGCCATCGTTGATCTTGTCCATCGCTTCTTTGACAGCCGGATCTTTGTACACTTTTTCTCCCTTCTTTATCTGGTTGCTTAAAGCAGCACCCGGGTTGATGGAAGCGGAGAAACTGCCCGAACCATCTGTTATGCTGTAGCCCAGACTGAAAAGTCCCTCAACGAACGATACTCCAACTCCCAGCGTATAGCCGAATCCCTTGTAGTTGTTATAGCGCAAAGTTCCCTGTGCGGAAAGAGGCACGTCAACACTGAATCCTTCGGGGCTGACGGAACCTGAAGCGCTTATGGTCCAGTTTGGCGGCACCTTGTTCCAGTAGGTGACGGTGCTGCCGTTATAATCATCCGGGAAGCCGCGTTTATTTCTCAGGATAGCACCTGGGTTTAACGTCCACCCGTAGCCGACCCAGGAGGCCTCTTCTTCAGGGGAAGTGCCGCTGTGATAGGAGAGCGAGAGCGCATAGCCCCCCCCGTTGGCGCCCGGTATGTTCAGAACGGGCAGATTATAGGTAAAGTCACCGGTGAATTCATTTACCATATTGGTTGTGGCTACCGGTTCAAAACTGGAAAATTCGGGCTGCATAGGGCCGCTCGTTAACGCATAAGCGATAGTAGGATATACGACCTGGTAAAGAAAGATGAAGGCGATAACCAAGGCGACCTTCCCGATAAGTTTATATTTGAAATAAATGTTCATAAAAGATATGGTTACAGTACGCCTTTTTTTTCCGTTGCACTACCGGTGAAAGCGAGATGAAGTCCTGATGCAAATTTAAAATCATTCCTGTTAAAAACAAAATGGTGGATGCCGGTGCCGAAAATCCCATCTTCAAGAACAACGTCAAGTTCAGTTGATGAATAAAAGGCAGCGTCCTCTTTTGAAGGCGGGGCAAAAACAAGGAGCATATTCCTGCCCGGCACCAACTGGTAGATGTTTTCAAGCGATGAGAGCACCGGCAGGTAAACCGCATTACCGGCATGAAGCGAAACCGAATTTTCTATGTTAAAGTTCAACTCCATGAAACGTTCCTTATAATCATTATAATCCGATACATTATGAAGCATCACATCGCGGCCGGGCCTTTTTGTTTCATCGGGTTCAAAAGTGAGCAGGAAGGTGAGGGACTGGCGGTAACGTTCAACGGTTTTCAGAAAGATTGCGGGATCGCCATCCGGATTGCCGGCAGCACCTGCACCGGCTCCCGGTTTCATTTCAAGCCAGGCAAGATACTCAGGGGGCATATATTTTACCTTAATGGTAAAACCATTGACGCTTGCAATTTTGCCCAGGCGGCTCTCTTCGGAGCCGAGCCACTTTAGGTAGTCGCTTTCAGAGGTGAAGTTCTTTTTGTTGGTACAGCCGCTGCCTGTTACCATAAAGAAGGGCAACAGGGAGGATAATAATAAGGAAGCAGGTGTCATAATAGGCGTTAACTTACTGATCCGGTTAAAAAAACTTATTTGTTTTTGTACTTATCGTTCAACCCGGCAAGCAACTCATCGGTTATATCCATCGCACCGTTGCCGTAGAGGAGATTGCCGGATAATGTGGTTCCGAAAATTATATCATATCCCTCACTTTTTCCGAACTCCTCGGCAAAAGCGTTGATCTGGTTCAGCACTCCTTCAGTCATCTTTTCTTCTTCTTCTTTGGCCTTTTTGCTTACGGCATCCGAATAGTTAAGGACGTTGTTCTTTTGGAGTTCAAGAAGGTTTTCGCGCTCTTTGCGCTCTTTTTCAGAGAGTTTTGAATATTCCTGCTGGTAAGCGGAAAGGGATTTCTGATAGTCGAACCTGAGGGTATCGGTATTGGTCTGCCATTGATTGGTTTTTTCCTGGAAACGGCTCTGCGCTTCTTTCATGCCGAGGTAACCGTAAATGAGATTCTGCGACCTCACGTAACCGATTTTAGGGGTTTTAAAAAGAACGGTACCGGTCAGAATGACGTTGGCAACGAGTAAAATTATGACCGCTGAAGTGAGAAAAATTTTCATACCCTCTTTAGATTCCAATGAATACCCGCTTCACCAGGTGAATAAATTATATAAAAAACGGGGTGCATCCCCGATGTTCCTGAATTAATAAAATGATATCTACAGCACAAAATAATGATTTCAACAAAATCATATTAAAATTTCAATGATCAATATTACAAATTCCCATGATACCGGTCAATACTTCATTTAAAAAATTTTTCAACAGAGAGAGTAAAATTGTTGATAATTTTTTTTGAATAATCCAGGGAAAAATCAATTTCCGGAAGATGTTTATTTAGTATGAATCTAAATTTGTCTATGATAATTGCAGGGAGTCCGGTTGCCTATCCAACAATCCTGCCAGAAATAGTTTTTATTCTTAAGTGCATTAATTAAGATGGGGGTTTATACCTTTGTTTTGTGGCAACAAGATGCCGGGAATAGTTCCACCGGGCTTTCAGTTGCGGGCGTCAGGCAGGCAGGCGGGAGCGCGTTCCGCTGGGGTGATTTTTACATGATTTGGCTTCCTCAAACCATCGTATATTTGCAACTAAGCGGTAACAATTAATGTTTCGCAAACAATGATCAACTACATCTCCGGCAAACTGGTGCAGGTATCTCCGGCAAGCGCTGTAATTGAAACAAACGGGATAGGATATGTATTGCAGATAACCCTGAACACTTTTTCAAAGATCAATACCCTTGCCGACTGCAAACTCTTTGCTCACCTTTCCATCAATTCAATGGATTTCTCGGTAACCCTCTATGGCTTTTTTGATGAGAAAGAACGTACTTTGTTCCGCAACCTTGTATCCGTTTCCGGTGTCGGTGCATCTACAGCGCGGCTGATACTTTCATCCCTGTCGGTGGATGAGATCCACCAGGCGATTATCGGGGGCCATACGGCTATCCTCACGCGTGTAAAAGGCATAGGCGAAAAAACCGCGCAGCGGATCATCGTTGACCTCAAAAATAAACTTGATAAAGAAGGAGTTACATCCTCTGTAACACTTCCCGATTTACACAATACAATGCGAAATGAAGCGTTATCCGTACTGCTGGCGCTCGGCTTTGCAAAAAACCAGTCCGAAAAAGCGGTTGACCTGGTTCTCCGCAGGGACGCCTCCCTGCCCCTGCCCGTCCGGCAGGCGGGGGACAGGCAGGGGGAGAACATACGGGTTGAACACCTGGTAAAGGAAGCGATGAAAATTATTTAATTCCCACTGACCATAATGAGAGAACCAGATATCCGGGTGCGGAACAAGAGAGGTATTATCCCCTGGGTAATATTGCCGGTATCTGTTTTTGCCATCCTCGTTTATGGTGCTGGTTCCCCCCCCATGCCCCCCCGGATGAATGTTAATCCTGAAGATTCTCTTCCTTCCGATTCTTCCCAAAACCTACCCTACCCTTTTTATCCTGATCAGCCCGGAAACCGCGAAGGTTCTTCCCTGATGATGGAAACTCCTGAAAACATTAAAACATCGGTTGAATACGATGAAACTACCGGAGGGTATATCATCCGGGAAAAAATTGGCGATACGGATTATGGCGGGCCCTCCTATATGACAGAGGAGGAATACCGTAACTATGACGCAGAAAAATCCATCCGGGAATATTGGCGCCAGCGCATTACCTCGGATAGTTACGACATGCAGCAGGCGGCCGTGCCGCGGCTTAATTTCCAGAGCGAAGTTCTCGACCGCGTGTTTGGCGGCAGCGCTGTCTCCATCCGGCCCAACGGTTCCGCGGAACTGACGTTTAAAGGAGAATTTTCACGCAACGATAATCCCGCCCTTTCCGTAAAACAACAACGATACGGCAATTTTGATTTTGAAGAAAAAATCCAGTTGAACGTGGTCGGCCAGATAGGCGATAAAATGAAGTTGACCGCCAACTGGAATACCGAATCGCAGTTTGATTTCCAGAACCAGATGAAACTGGAATATTCGGGTTATGAAGACGATATCATTAAAAAAATTGAAGCGGGAAATGTTTCGCTGCCGGTCTCAGGCACCCTCATAACCGGTGCGCAGAGTTTGTTCGGCATCAAGACCGAACTGCAGTTCGGAAAACTCTATGTGACTTCAGTAATGTCGCAACAGAAAGGACAGAAAAAAGAAATCATTACCACCGGTGGAGCCCAGACACAGAATTTCGAGGTAAAATGTGATGAGTACGAATCGGATAAACATTTTTTTCTTTCGCAATATTTCCGCGATAATTACAACGGATGGTTATCGCGCATTCCCGTGATTACAAGCCCGATAACAATAACTAAAATTGAGGTCTGGGTTACAGGAATGATAGGTAAAACCGAAAATGTCCGGAATATTGTCGCGTTTATGGATCTGGGTGAAGCGTCCTATTCCAATAAAAGCGTCCCCGGCCTTATAGATGCTTATCCGAATACGTACCTTCCTGAAAATTATTCCAACACGCTGTATGATAATCTCAACGACTCATCCAAAAACTATTACAAAGGACGGGACCTTGATAATGTCAATACCTACATCGGAAGTATACTCCTGGCGGGACGCGACTATGAAAAAGTGGAAAGCGCGCGCAAACTTTCATCCACCGAATACACCTATCATCCGCAACTCGGGATTTTATCCCTCAACCAGGCGCTGAACACCGATGAAGTGCTGGCCGTTGCATATCAATTCACCGTTGCCGGGCTGCCGGGTGTCATATACCAGGTTGGTGAATTTACGCAGGGGGGACCAAGCATTCCGAACGCCCTATTTGTGAAACTGATCAAAAGTTCACAACTTAATACGGAGATCCCGCTCTGGGATCTTATGATGAAAAATGTATATGCCATCGGTTCATACAATATCAGTCCCACCGATTTCCGGCTCGATGTACTTTATGCCAATGATAAAACGGGAACCGCCACCAATTACATTTCGGAAGGAAGGATCGCCAGCAAGCCGCTGATCAGGGTGCTTGGGCTGGATACGATCAATGCACAGAATGAACCATACCCTGACGGCATGTTCGATTTTATTGATAAGATCACCATCAACAAATCAAACGGCAGGGTCTTTTTTCCACTGCTGGAACCGTTCGGTTCAGACCTGCACCTGAAAATTACCGGGGGAAACCTGGCGGATGAGACGTTGAACGATATTGCCGACAAATACGTTTATCAGGAACTCTACGATAAAACCAAAACGGGCGCTTTGGAATTTCCCGAAAAAAATAAATTCCTCATGCGCGGGAGTTACCAGTCCTCTTCAAGTTCCGAAATTTTTCTGGGAGCCATTGATGTCCCGCAGGGTTCGGTGGTGGTCACTAACGGTGGAATCCGACTCACGGAAAATACCGATTATACCGTTGATTACAACCTGGGAAGGGTAACCATTATTAACCAGGGCATTTTGCAGTCGGGTACACCGATAAAAATTACGCTTGAAAGCCAGAGTTTTGCTTTCCAGAGTAAAAGTTTAACGGGATCACGGTTCGACTACAAGGTAAACAAGGACTTTACGGTGGGGGGTACATTTCTGCGCTATCATGAACGCCCCATCACAAAAAAAGTGAATATTGCCGATGAACCGCTGTCCAATATGATATGGGGAGCGGATGCCAACTTCCGCAGGGATGCCCCCATCATTACCCGCGCCATCGACCTGCTGCCCATGCTCAATACCAAAGAACCCTCTTCGGTATCCCTGAACACCGAGTTCGCCCATCTTATACCGGGCCATTCAAAAGCCATCAGTAAAGAAGGCGTCACCTACCTCGATGATTTTGAAGGCAGTAAATGGGCCATTGACCTTAAATCGCTTTCCCAGTGGAACATCGCCAGCGTTCCGCAAAAACAACCTTCCCTCTTCCCGGAAGGCAATGAACCGGACGATTTACGCGCAGGGTTTAACCGGGCGCTGCTTTCCTGGTATATCATTGACCCGTTGTTTCACAGCAATAACACCTATACTCCGGACCACATAAAAAACAATAATGAACTCCTGAGCAACCATTATGTACGCGAGATCATTGAGCCGGAACTTTTTCCCAACAAGCAATACGGTGCCGGGCAGATCACCCGGCTGCCTGTTTTTGACATCGCTTTCTACCCTGATGAAAGAGGTCCCTATAATTACGATTCCGAAGGCGAAGCCGGAATTTCATACGGACTTGATTCCACCGGCAAACTGAAAAATCCGGAAACCCGGTGGGGTGGGATGATGAGGCCCCTTGAAACGAATGATTTTGAAGCAGCCAACGTGGAATACATTGAATTCTGGATGATGGATCCCTTCCATGATGACCTTGATTATTTTTTTGGCGAAGGTACTGCCGCAAACCACCAGGGGGGGGATTTATATATAAACCTCGGGGATATTTCCGAAGATATTCTGAATGACAGCCGGAAAAGTTTTGAGAATGGTATCCCCAATATCCCGGCCTATAATCTTCTCGATACAACATCCTGGGGCGTGGTGCCCGAAGTGCAGGCCGTTGTGGATGCCTTTGACAGCGACCCGGATGTGCGCAAAAAACAGGATGTGGGATTTGACGGGTTGAGTACGGATGAGGAAAGGGGTTTTTTTAAGACCACTTTCATTGATAAAGTATCCTCAAAATTCGGTTCCTCGTCAGGTGCGTTTTCTGAAGCATATACCGATCCCTCGGCTGATGATTACCACTATTACCGGGGCAGTGTCTATGATAACGAACAATATGATATGCTGAGAAGATATAAATTCTATACACACCCCGATGGCAATTCACCCACTACCGAACAATCCACTGAAGATTACCCTACCGCAGCCACTACCGTTCCCAATAAAGAAGATATTAACCGCGATAACACCTTGAGCGAAAGCGAACGTTATTACCAGTACAGGATAAAAATCACCAAGAATGATATTAACCCCGGCAATGTAGGGAATAATTTTATTACAAATGCAGTACCGGGTGATGGAGAAACGGTTGATGGCCTCCCGGTTGATGTTTACTGGTACCAGTTCAAAATTCCCATCTCGGAATTTGAAAAAAAGATCGGGAATATTGAGGACTTCAAATCAATCCGGTTTTACCGTATGTACCTGAAGGGATTTTCAAAACCCATAATACTCCGCTTCGGAAGGATGGAACTTGTGAGGAGCGACTGGCGCAAATACAAATTTGATGATGTGGCGGAACCGGGAGAAGTACTCGTTGACGATAAGGAGGATGAAACCGTTTTTAACCTTTCTGTCGTAAATATTGAAGAAAACTCCGGAAAGACGCCTGTAAATTACGTACTCCCGCCCGAAATTGAACGTGAACAGGATATTTCAACGCCCAACCTGGCGCAGATGAACGAGCAGGCGATGGCGCTTGAAGTATGCGGCCTCCGCANNCAATGGCGAAGCGCGCGCCATTTATAAAACAGCCGATTTTGATATGCGGCTTTACAAACGTCTGAAAATGTTTGTCCATGCGGAAGCGGCAGGCGATCAGAACCTGAATAATGGGGACCTTACCATTTTTTTACGGCTGGGAACTGATTTTTCCGATAATTATTACGAATATGAAATCCCGATGTCTGTTACCCCCCCCGCGCCCCAGGACGGCACCGGTTATGCAACCAACAACGATGAGCACAGGGCGATTGTCTGGCCTTCTTCCAATGCTTTTGATGTTAAATTATCTGTTCTGCAGGATGCAAAGCAGGAACGCAACCGCCAGCAGTGGGCCATAAACAGCCGGTTTCATTATGCGGACGGGTGGAATACGGTTTATGTTGTCGGCAATCCCAACCTGAGCAAGGTAAAGACCATCATGATAGGAATTCGCAATCCAAAAACAAACGAACAGGACATTAATGATGACGGCCTGCCGAAATGCGCTGAAATCTGGGTTAATGAACTCCGGCTCTCCGACTTTGACGAGAGTTCCGGATGGGCAGCCCTCTCGATGGCCAATGTTAAACTTGCCGACCTCGGTACTTTTACCGTTGCCGGAAACATCAACACACCCGGTTTCGGTGGACTGGAGACAAAACTGAATGAACGAAGCAAAGAAACAAAGTACGGTTATGACGGATCCACAACCCTGCAACTGGGTAAATTCTTAGGTGAAAAAACCGGCTTGCGCGTTCCCATGTATATAGGGCGATCCGAAGAATGGATCAACCCGCAATATAATCCGATGGACCCCGATATAAAATTCAGGGATGCCGTAACGGACCTTGATCCCAATGAACGCGATTCACTTAAAAAGATCATACAGGGATACACCAAAAGAAAAAGCATAAACTTCACAAATGTGCAGAAGACAAAAAGCGCTGGCGCAAAGAAGAATTATCCCTATGATATTTCCAACTTTACTCTTTCCTATTCCTTTTCGGAAATAATTCACCGCGACATAAAAACCGAACATGACAGCACGCGCAATCACCGTGGCGCGGTGGGGTACAATTTCAGCAACCAGCCGAAAAATGTACAACCCTTCTCAAAAGTCAAATTCCTGAAAAAATCCAAATACCTGCAACTTATCCGCGACTTTAATTTTTATTACGCTCCATCGCTCATTGCAGCCCGCACCGAGATGGTGCGCAATTACCGGCAAACGCATCTTCGCGATATTGATCCCTATGCAGACATCAGGATTGACACCACCTATACAAAATCCTTTACCTGGAACCGCGCTTATGATTTTAAATATGACCTCACCCGTTCGCTTAAACTGAGTTTTTCCGCTAATAATAATACTCTTATCGGTGAGCCACCGGGTAAAGTATATAAACGCGACCTGATACCCGAAAGATATGAGACGGCAAAGGATTCCATCATGCAAAGCATCATGGCCGGGGGCAGAACAACCCAGTATTCCCATACGGCTAATGCCGATTATACGGTGCCGATTAATAAAATTCCACTTACCGACTGGGTGACACTTCAGGCCGGTTATTCAACGAAATATGATTGGAACGGAGCGCCCGTTTCGCTTGACACTCTCGGGAATACGATCCAGAATTCCAACACCATCAGGGGCAACGGTAATTTCAGGTTCCTTACTTTTTATAACAAAGTTCCTTTCCTGAAAAAAATAAACGATAAATACGGCAAAAAAGGCAAAGTGCCGCAACCGGAATTCAAAAAGTTGACCTATGAAAAAAAGAATGTCAGGTTCACTGCCAAAGAGCCGAAAAAAATAATTCATAAACTCGGAACCACCGATCTTACTTCGGTTACCGTCAAAGATGAAAGCGGTAAAGAGGTAAAAGGAAAACTTTTCATCGTTGACGAAAATAAAATTACGTACGAACTTGAAAAAGACCTTGAAAAAGCGACTGTAATCGTGGAAGGAAAAAAACTTTTGTCTCCATGGAACCTTAAGAGCATTGCCGAAAAAACAGTTAAGACCGCCATGAGCGTGCAGACGGCAACTATTAATTACACGCTGAGCCGGGGCACCATGCTTCCCGGCTTCCTTCCACGCGCTGAAACCGAACTGATGGGAATGAATCCAAGTTTCGATGCCCCCGGATGGGATTTTGTATTCGGGGACCAGGACACAACTTTTCCGTTCCGCGCGGGTCAAAACGGCTGGCTCACCCGGAGCATGTTTCTGAATACCATGGTAACAAGGAGTTATTCTGAAAATATCACGGCAAAAGCAACGCTTGAACCGTTTCCGGATATCCGGATTGACCTGAACGGCAACCGGACATTGTCGCGCAATTTTTCATCCTATTACCGCTATTCCGATACTCTGAATGACTGGAATTATGAAAACAGGGTTGAAACAGGCAACTATTCGGTTTCATTCATTACAATCCGAACCGCTTTCCGCTCCGATGACCGGAAAAATAATTATGCATCAAAAACCTTCAGCGATTTTTCGGATTACAGGGAGGATATATCCACACGGCTGGCGGAACAAAATAAATCGCGCAACCCTGAATATAATAATGGTAGTGACTCGGTAACGGGTTACCCCTATAATTTCGGACCCACAAGCCAGAATGTTCTTATTCCTGCGTTTATTGCCGCATATTCGGGTAAGGACACCCGCAGCGCAAAACTTGACCCGTTTGACATTTTACCCCTGCCCAACTGGAACCTCTCTTATACAGGGTTAATGAACTTTAAACTGTTTAAAAAACATTTCAAGAGTTTTACGGTAACGCATAATTACCGGTCAACACTCAGCGTAAGTTCTTTTAATACCAACCTTCTTTACAAAGATGAAAGCAATGAAAACACGGATGAATTCACCACTGTTACCGACATCAACGGAAATTTTGTACCTCAATATGAAATTTCACAGATCACCATTTCAGAACAGTTCGCTCCCCTCCTGAAATTTGATATGAACTGGCTAAAGGGATTTCTCACAAGCATTGAATATAAAAAAGACAGGAATCTTTCCCTTAACCTGGCAAATACCCAGTTGACTGAATCAAAGGGATTTGAAATTGTGCTCGGAACAGGTTACCGGTTCAAGGAAGTAAAAATCCCGGTGAAGTTTGGCGGACAGAAAAAAGAACTGAAGAGCGACCTTAACCTTAAACTGAATATATCGGTAAAAAGCACCCGGTCGGTTATCCGGAAATTAGTTGAACAGGTGGACCAGATTACTGCCGGCCAGCGGCAATACACCATCGGGCTTACTGCAGATTATGTGATCAGCCAGCGTTTTAACATCAGAGCGTTCTATAACCGGACCGGCAACACACCGTTCCTGACCACCACCTTCAAAACCGTTAATTCGGATGTGGGGATTACCCTGAGGTTTACGCTGTCGCAGTAAAAGCGCACTGTATACTGACGGAATTTGACCCTGACAGATTTCTCGTCAGGGTCAAATTCATCAGTATATGATGACCTGAATGATTTGTTCTGACGATAAATGTCAGGATGCTGTACGAGACGTCCTGATAGACGGAGTCTCGTCAGGACCGAAAATATTCCTTACTTTTGGCGCAAATTATTTCCCATGAACTTTCCTGATGATATCCGTTATACCGCCAACCACGAATGGATCCGTGCGGAAGGGAATTTTGCACAGGCAGGTATTACTGATTTTGCCCAAAGTGAACTGGGTGATGTTGTTTTTATTGAAATCAATACAATTGGTGAAACCATTGACAAGGATGGTGTTTTCGGTACCGTGGAAGCGGTAAAAACCGTAACGGACCTGTTCATGCCTGTAAAAGGAAAAATCCTTGAGAAAAATCCGAAGATTGATACGAGTCCCGAAATTATCAATAAAGATCCATACGGTGAGGGTTGGCTCATTAAAATTGAGATGTCATCTGCTAATCTTATTGATGAATTACTTACCGCAGAGCAATACCGGAAACAGGTAGGGCAGTAAATAAAGGAGACAGGGAACAGGAGACAGGGAACAGGGTAAAATATCCGGAGAACTCAAATAGCAACAGCAATTTTTAACTTCATCCCCGGTTTTAATTTCTTCGCATTGGTGATCCCGTTCAATTTTTTTATCTGCTGCACGGTCACTCCATCGTAGAGTTTGGCGATATCCCACAATGTATCTCCGGGTTGAATGGTATGGTAGATGTATTTCTTTTTTGAACCGGTTGAAGTGGTGTCGGGTTTTTGAACTGCCGGTTTGATTACAGTCACCTGCGGAGGACTCTTTTTTTCTGCACTTGCCACAAGCGTTGTATCTCTTTTAGCGGATGAAGAACTTATCATGATGGTGAGTTGCTGTCCCGGATGAATGACTGAGGATTTAAGATTATTCCATTGTTTGATATCATCAACAGAGCAATTGTATTTATTGGCAATGGTTGAAAGCATCTCTCCGTTTCTTACCGGGTGTATCTGCGAAATCATGCTGTCTTTTCTTGTCGTATCCGGTTTTGGTTTCAGCGCTGCCAGGATTTTCTCTTCATTGGTAATGTAATCGCCAATTTTATTTGCCGGCAGGTGAAGCACCTGGGGGTATCCGGTATAAGGAATGAATTTTTCCTTGTAGAGCGGATTCAGGTATTCAAGGTCTTCAAGCGGTATGCTGAGAACCTGCGACAATTGCACAAGAGACAGGGGATAATTTACATGAACGGTATCCACCTGAAAGTTTAGATATTTTGGGGCTACAGGGTAAAGATTATGCTCCGCACCATAATTCATTATATAATTTACAGCGATAAATGCCGGAACATACCCGCGTGTTTCCCTCGGCAGCCAGGGATAAATTTCCCAGAAATTCATCTTGCCTTTTGACCTTCTGATGGCTTTATTTACATTACCGCTCCCTGCGTTATAGGCGGCAAGCGCCAGTTCCCAGTTACCGTAATATTCGTAGAGGTCGCGCAGGTGTTCACACGCGGCAATAGTTGCCTTTTCGGGATCACGCCTGTCGTCAATATAAGTGGACACGCCAAGATTATATACCTTGCCGGTGCGGTACATGAATTGCCACAACCCCATGGCGCCCACCCGCGACTTTGCGAACGGGTTGAGCGCTGATTCCACCATCGCAAGATACTTGAGTTCAAGAGGCATCTGGTATTGGTCCAGCATCTCTTCAAACATGGGGAAATAGAGTTGCGCAAGCCCCATCATGCGCGAAGTGACACCGCGTTTTTTAAGTACGTAAAGTTCAATGAATTGCCGCACGGTAGGATTATATACCAGTTCAAAAGGTGTGAGCGCATCCAGCCGTGCAAGGCGGGCTCCGTAAACCGAATCGGAATAATTGGGTACCGAATCCGGAGGAAAACGGTAAACATTTAATACATTAGTGTCTGTCGTAAAGCAAGTGGTCTCAAAATAGCGCATCAGCACCAAACTGTCTATCATTACAACGATCGGATTGTCTTTTGCCAGGTCAAGAACCAAAACCGAATCTTTAACGCCATTGCTGTCGCTCTTCATTGCAAGCGAGTCACCGCCTAACTGGGTTTTTACAAAATCACTTGTCACTTCCGGCTTAATGGTGTCGTTTGGAGTGCCTCCGGAATGCTTGCCCCATAATTGTCCCGCAGCCGGGTAAACAGAACCGGAGAAAAGCAGAAAGCAGGATACAAATAATCTACTAGTCAATTTCATGCATTTTACACTATTAAACGAACCGGAAACCATAATGTTTTATCCGTAAAATGCAAAAATCGTTAAATGAAATCAGAAAAAAACGGGGGATTCAAAAAACTATCAACGGGGGAGTGTCAATAACTGTCGAAAATCCAAGACCTAAGTCCCAAAATCCAAGTCACAAGGAAATATCCCTTGGGATTTGGAACTTGGGACTTATTAAGTTTACCACACCAGTGTCACCCTGTGAAATCCCGCAAAGCGGGAGTCTCGCATAGTGTGGGCTATTTCACAAGGGTCACATCCCCTTTCATCTTCACCACATTCCCGTTAACGATGGTGGCTTTAACGTAGTAAACATAAACCGCAGGGTCGCAGGGCTGACCGCGGTATTCACCGTTCCATCCTTTGCTCTTATCGGTGGTCTCAAAAACCTTCTCTCCCCAGCGGTCGTAAATCATGAACTGAATATCCCGGATGGCAACAGCGCGCACATAAAGAATATCGTTTTTACCGTCACCGTTGGGTGAAAAAACATCCGGCACAAAAACCTCATTTGAAATATATACATTTACCGTAACATCATCCGTCCCCGTACATCCATATTCATCAGTGACGGTAACCGTATACGTTTTCGTTGTTTCGGGTGTGGCATAAGCGGACTGGCAATCGGTGCACGAGAGATATAATGGCGGTTCCGCACTGCTCCATACATACGATACCCCCCCTGTTGCGGTCAGCGGGTTGCCGTTGCCGTAGTTTATCTGTACATCCGGACCGGCATCAGCAACTACCGTTGAAGGAATAACCGTTACTGTTGCTGAATCCTTGCAGTTCTCGATGTCGGTCATAATTACTACATAGGTAATCACACTATCGGGGTTTGCTACAGGATTGTAAGCAGTGTTACTGCTCAGTCCGGTTGAAGGATACCAGTAATAGGAATTACCGGGATAATTAGTCGCCATAAGCGTAGTTCCTGTTTTGTTACAGGATATGGTGTCGCCCTCAACCGAAACAAGGTCATTGATTATCACATCTAGAAAATAGAAACCGGTGTTAACACAACCATTTGCATCAGTAACCGTGATATAATAGGTAATATCGGATGAAGGCCACTCGGTAAATGTATTGTTTGACGAGCCGTTGCTCCACTGGTAAATCGTCCCCCCTGAGGCGGTGATTGTGGCGGAAGTGCCGAGGCAAATTTTATTCGGACCTGTAAAAGTAATACCCGGAAGAGGATTTACGGTCACGGTAATTAAATTGCTGTTGGGAGATGAACAACCGAGGTCTGTTGCAACAACGGTTATGTTGTTGCCGGCAGCAAGGCCGGATGTTGTCCATGTGTTTGCAGGGCCGCTCTGGGTAGAAAGGAATCCGTTGAAAAATTCGTAGTTGTCATAACCGGGGGGGGAAGCGGTGAACGTAACTGCATCACCTGTGCAGATAACATTATCGGAGACGGCAAGTGAAATCGCAGGGATGGGATTCACCGTAATATAAATTCCGCTGCTTTCAGGACCGGGGCAGTTCAGGTCAGTGATAATAACGGTTATTGTGTCATTATTGGTGAAGGTTGTTGTTGAATATGTGTTACCCGATCCGCTTTGAACCTGGGAGCCATTGATGTAAAACGCATAATTATCCATGCCTGAAGGAGCAGTTGTAAAGGTCACATTATCACCATCACAAATCGAATCGGCAGAAGAAGCAAGAATGGCAATAGGATTCGGATTGACTGTGAAAACAATGGCATTGCTGATATATCCCGGGCATCCTGCATCGGTGGCGCGGGAAGTTACGGTATCACCATCAAACAAAAAAGTGGCTCCGAAAATATTGGAAGATGAATTTTGTATCGTATTCCCGTTGATAAAAAATTCATAGGTGGCGTATCCGGCAGGAATGGTGGCGAATGTAACGCTGTCCCCGCTGCATATCGTATTATCGGCATCCGATGATGTTAAGGTTACTGAAGGCGCAGGGAAAATGTAAACCGAAATCGCATTGCTGGGGGGGGAAATACAGAGCAGATCGGTGGCAACGACTGTAATATTATTGCCGCTCACAAGTCCCGTTGTGGAATATACATTATTGGAAGAATTCTGAACCGGAGTCGCGCCATTAAAAAACTGGTAGTTATCATACCCGGCAGGATTGGCGGCAAAAGATATGAAATCGCCAGGGCAGATGGAATCATCCGAAGAATAAAGCGTAACATAGGGTATCGGTTTTACGAGAACCGAAAGCGGATTGCTGACCGGTCCAGGACAACCGAGGTCGGTGATGACCGCAGTAAACTGGTCGCCATTGGAAATTACCGCTGTCGTATATATATTTGAAGCGCTGCTCTGCACCGAACCACCGTTCACTAAAAATTCATAGTTATCCATCCCCGCTGGTGTAACCGTGAATGTAACGCTCTCTCCCGGGCATATTGAATCGGTGGAATAAGACAACGTTGCAGCAGGATTCGGATTCACAGTAAAAACAATGGAATTGCTGATGGTTCCCGTACAGCCGTTGTCAAAACCGCGGACGGTAATGGTGTCTCCGTCCGCAAGTGATGAGGAAGTAAATGACGCGGATGTTCCCGATTGTGCAAGAAGTGAATTAATATAAAAGGTATAAGAGTCATAAGTTGCAGGTGAGGCGGTAAAGGTTACCGTATCGCCATCGCATATCGTAAAATCAGCATCATTAACAGCCAAGGTTGAAGATGGAACAGGAAACAGATAAACCGAAAGGGAATTGCTTACCGGTGACGGACAGTTCAGGTCGGTGGCGTAAACGGTAATGTTATTTCCGCTGACAAGGCCGGATGTTGACCATGTACTGGAAGAAGATGATTGAACCGATGTTACCCCGTTGAAAAATTCATAGTTGTCATATCCTGCAGGCGAACCGGTAAAAATCACATTGTCTCCCGGGCAGATGGAATCATCCGTTGCGGTGAGGGATATAGATGGAATCGGATTTACAGTAAAAGTGAGCGTATTGCTTGCAGAACCGGTACACCCGTAGGAATTGGTTCCGGTTACCGTGATGTCATCACCGTTTACAAGTGAGGATGTATTGTAGGTATTTCCTGGTCCGCTCTGAACCGAAATGGCGTTAATCTGAAAATCATAATCGGGTACCCCGGTTGGCGATGCAGTAAATGTAACCGGGTCGCCATCACATATTATTTTATCGGCATCGCTGGATGAAAGCGTGAGAACAGGCAGGAGGTTAACCGTCAGGACAATTGCATTGCTTGCCGGGCTCGGACAGTTATTATCGGTAGCGATAACGGTAATGGAATTTCCGGGTATGAGTCCGGATGTCGTATAGGTAGCGCCTGCTCCCGATTGAACAACCGTAACCCCGTCATAAAAGGCATAACTGTCATATCCGGGGGGGGTAGCGGTGAAGGTAACGCTTTCGCCTTCGCAAATTTCATTATCACCGTCAGAACCGGTTAATGATACGGAAGGGATGACATTCACGGTGGGAGTTAAGGTTGCGCTTGGATTAGTATAGCAACTTCCGGCAAAGGCAAGGACCATGACGCTGTCACCGGGAGAAAGTGTAGTAGTGGTAAAAGTATTTCCGGGTGCCGACTGAATAAGTGACCCGTTTAAATAAAATGAATAACTGAGATATGTATTTGGCGCAGCGGTAAAAACAATTGCATCGCCCTCGCAAATTGGATCCGGATTTGCCGCAAGCGCAACATTGAGCACGCTCGTTTGTACTGTGACCTGCGTTGAGTCCTTCACCCTTCCGCAGCAGGAAGTCATGGCATAAAGAACAACGGTATAAGTGCCTGTAGCAGTGAAAATAACCGAATCAACGGTCTGATATGAGGCGCCAGATGCAGATGGCGGCAATGAACTTCCTCCGAAATCCCATTGGTAATCAGGAGCGGTTAATGAAGTTGAAAAGTTATTGATGCACCCAACCACTACAGTGTCATTTGCAGGAGAAATGCTGGGTAATCCCTGTCCGGTTTTGAAAATATCAACATATTCGGTGAAAAGAACCCCATCGGCAGTAATTGTTTTTCTTCCGATACCGGTATAATAAACGGAAAATGGTCCGTTGCCGGTACCCGTTGCAGGCGATGCTCCTGAGCCGAAATCCCATGTGGTTGCCGTTCCGGAGATGATAACTTCTGAACTGGTGCATCCGTAATGAGTCACAGAAATGACCGGAGGATTACCAGGAACAAAAGGCACACCCTGGATTGTTACTGGTGTTCCACCGTTTTCGCTGAGCGGGTTGCTTTCACCGTTTGCTCCGCTGCCGCCATTACCGCCTTGTCCACCGGCACCACCGGCTCCTCCTGCTCCGCCATAACCATTGCCACAGGTTCCTGCAGCTCCCCCGGCTCCCCCGGCTCCTCCGGTTCCTCCTGTGCCACCTGTGCCACCAGCGCCACCGGCACCACCGGCACCCGGGCTGAGCGAAATATCCTGAATCACACCTCCTATGCCATTGTTACACAAAAATATTGCATACGAACTCCCCCCCCCTGTTCCACCGGTTCCACCGGTTCCGCCATAGCCGCCTCCGCCACCGCCTCCACCGGCTCCGCCCCATGCGTCAATACCGTTCTGCTGGCGTCCACCGCCACCGCCTCCGCCACCGCCTCCGCAGCCGTTACCACCGTTGCCACCATTGCCACCGGCAACTCCGGGAACCCAAAAGCAACTAACGATACTTCCTGCCGTACCGGTTGTTCCGGTTGTTCCGGTTGTTCCGATACCGCCAGATTGGCCCGGTTGTCCGGGTGATGTGCTGCTGCAACTTGGCGGACCGAAGAAACAACCGGCAGAGCAATCAGGTCCAGAACCGCCACCACCACCGCCTCCGCCACATGCACCCCCCCCCGAAGATCCTGACGCGACATTTTTATAACTTGAAACTGTTGCTCCATTGCCGCCCGTGTTGGCGCCACTGCCTCCCGTGCCACCGGGAATAGGTCCGGGTTCTGATGTTCCGTTAGCGCCTGCAGAACCATTGCCACCGGGAGTTCCGATAGTGCCGGATGTTCCGGTTTGGCCGGGCGAACCGTCACCGGTTATTACTTCACAGCGGGTGATAGAATAATTTGAGCAACCGTTAAGATATATCCCATAGACAGAATTTCCGAAACCAGGTGCGCTGGCTACCTGTATGGTCAGGTCCTGCAGGCGGAACCCGCCAACATTCGTACCCTCAAGACCTATCAGCGCAGTTGCGGGGTTCAGGTTTAGCGCATCGCGATATAAAATTGTCTGTGCGCTGTTGCTTTTTGTCCAGGTAGATGCATTAAACCCCCCCTCAATGGTCACACTGTCGGAGATGATGAATTTTGTGGATAAAGTATAGGTTCCCGTGGCAAGCCATAACCTGCGGGCGGATGAAGAAATCAAACTTGTGGCGTATGAAAGATGTGCGGGATTGGCGCGGGTGCCGGCAACACCGCTGAGGGCGCCATTCGGTGTGACGTAGATGATGTTACATTCCTGCGGGAAGGAAGGGGAGAGGGAGATAAGGGAGATAAGGGAGATAAGGGAGATAAGGGAGATAAGGGAGATAAGGGAGATAAGGGAGATAAGGGAGATATTTCTGATAACATTCATTTTACGGGAAATAAGGTGGCAAAACCGGGTACGAAGGTAGAAAAAAATAATAATAGTGCACCCATTTCATTCCTTACCTTCGCAAAATGTTTACGAACCGGCTTTTTCTGAGTTTATTTTTACCTTTTACCCGTTCATCCAACCGGGCAGTTGCCTTTTGCCTTTTATCTTTTACCTTTTACCTTTTGCCTTTTACCTTTTCCTATTCCCAGAACAGCGGCATTGATTCCCTTAAAACCCGGCTCGCTTCCCCATTACCCGATTCCGTACGCGCCATGGACATGGCAACCCTCTGCTGGCTGTACATTTCCTTTGATATACACAAAGCCAAGGATTGCTGCAATGAGGCGCTGAAACTCTCTGAGAAAATTTCATACAAAGCCGGAAAGGCGAAAGCGCTGATTCTTTTAAGCAGCATTTTTTACGAGCAGGGCGACTATGAAAAATGCCTCGATTACAACCTGCGTGGTTTGAAAATACGGGAAGAAACCGGTGACATCTATGGCGCTGCTTCGGCAATGGATAATATCGGAATCATTTATACCCTTACCGGTAATTTCACCGAAGCGTTGAAGTATCATTACAAATCCATGATTAAATTCAATGAATTGAATAGCGAAAATCCGGATGATAAATTCCGGTTCAGTTTGGCCGGAGTATTAACCAATATCGGGTATGTATATAATGAGCAACGGGTTTATGACAGCGCCATGGTTTATTTTACCCGCGCATTGAAAATATTTGAGGCAATTGGACATAAACCGGTAATCGCTTCAATTTTAAACAACATAGGCACAGTTTATTACGGGCAAAATAATTATTCAAAGGCATTGGAATATCATTTGTCCTCTCTTAAAATTTACGAAGAAGCCGGAGATGTACAGGGAACATCCGGACTACTGACTAACATCGCCAACATTTACCTTGTTAAGGGGGATAAAGTAACTGCTGAAAAATTTTGCCTGAGAGGACTTGATATTGCGCGGAAATACAATCTGAAAGACGATATCCAGTTATGTTATTACATATTATCGCTGATATATGAAGACGGGAATGATTTTAAAACCGCACTTAGTTTCTATAAGTCATATACTGCAATCAAAGATAGTTTGAACAATATTGAAAACCGGAAAAATATTGCACGCCTTCAGACCATTTACGAGACCGGAAAAAAAGATGCCGAAATCACAAAACAGCAGGCAGAGATTGCAGTGAAAAATGCGGAATCAAAAAAACAAAAAATTATTATAGTTGCCATTGTGGCGGGATTAATCCTTGTGCTTTTGTTTTCCATCGCCCTTTTCAACCGTTTCCGGGTAACACGCAGGCAAAAAGGAATCATTGAAATTCAGAAACAGCATGTGGAGGAGAAAAACCGCAACATTCTTGACAGCATAGAATATGCAAG
Organism: Bacteroidota bacterium; assembly: GCA_016193485.1. Lineage (GTDB taxonomy): Bacteria > Bacteroidota > Bacteroidia > JACPRZ01 > JACPRZ01 > JACPRZ01. The sequence continues at coordinate 26,685 of JACPRZ010000065.1, forward strand.
TCGGATACAAAACGCTCTGCTAACCGGCCGGGAATATATTGACAAATATCTGAAGGATTACTTTATTTTTTATCAACCAAAAGATATTATCAGCGGGGATTTTTACTACCTCACCCCCCTCCCCCTTGCCCCCTCTCCCCCTCTCCTTGATAAGGAGAGGGGGGCGGGGGATGAGGTCCTGGTAGCCACAGCCGACTGCACCGGACATGGAGTTCCGGGCACTCTTATGAGCGTACTTGGAATTTCACTGCTTAATGAAATTATTATTGAAAAAAATGTTACTTCCCCGAATGAAATACTGAACATGCTGCGTTTCGAGATTATTCAAAGATTAAATCCACAAGGACGCGAAGATATTTTAGACGGAATGGATATTGTTCTCTGCTTGTTTGATTTTGAAAAAAATATTCTCCAATATGCCGGGGCAAATATTGGTATTGTCGTAAAAAGAAATTCTGAATTGCTTGAACTTCCGGGCGATGATATGCCCATCGGAGCCGGTTACAGGAAAGTCGAGCCATTTACGCTGCACAGGTTTGAGATGCGGAAAGGGGATACTCTTTATACATTTTCAGACGGCATCCGCGACCAGTTCGGGGGAGAAAAGGGAAAAAAATTAGGAAGAAAAGGATTAAGACAAATATTATCGGGCGTAAAAAGCAGTTCCATGCAGGAAGAAAAAAAGTTATTGGAAGGAGAATTCAATACGTGGAGAGGTGTCAATGAGCAGACGGACGATGTTACTGTAATAGGTATAAGAATTTAACTGTATTTGTCCTGACCGACCCCGATAATAACTATCGGGGGAGCGTCAGGATGATGTACCGGTCATTGGAATTAAAATATAGGTTATTGCTCTCCAAATTCATTCTTGCTCAATAGAAATTATGAGGAACCGGGAAATTGATAGAAATTTATTGAAATTATTCTCAACGATTAGATTTGCAAAAAGGTATAAGGGCCTGTGTTCCTTATACCTTATACCTTTATTTCCGTTTAACATGCAAACCAAAATAGCATCAGTATTGGAAACATATTTTGAATATGGATATTAAAGAGTATCTTAAACCTGCAGAATTCATTGACAGCGGTTCGGAAGAAGTTAAATCATTTACGCGAAAATTTGCCGGAAGCGGTACTGAACCGGTTTCAAAAGCAGTGAATTTGTACTACGCAGTCCGTGACGGGTTTTACTACGACCCGTACACTATTGATTTCAGCCGGGAAGCGGTGAAAGCGAGTTCGCAGGTGACCAGAAAATATGGATTCTGTATTTCAAAGGCATGCCTGCTTGCCGCTGCAGCAAGGGCATCAGGAATTCCAAGCCGTCTTGCCTTCGCCAACGTTCGCAATCATATTGCAACGGAAAAACTTGAAAAACTTCTTCAAACCGATGTTATGGTCTTTCATGGGTACACTGAATTATTCCTGAACAACAGATGGATAAAAGCTACTCCGGCATTCAACAAATCGCTATGCGAAAAATTAAACGTTGAGCCGCTTGAGTTTGACGGAAAAAACAATTCTCTTTTTCAGCAATACGACAAGACCGGTAAAAAATTCATGGAATACGTCCATGATTACGGTAATTTCCCGGATGTTCCGCTTGAATTATTCATTTCAGAGTTATCAAAACATTATCCCCACCTGTTTTCCGGAAATAAAAGAATGAAAGAATATGGGGTTAAATGGAAAGGTATTGCGGTGTTGAATAAACTGTAATTTTGCAATGTTAAAAATTCATGCTTCCAAATCATTTCGTAAAATGCAGGTTACACAAGATATACTTAAAACCATAGCCGATCAGATCAGGGGAAAGTTTAACCCTCAGAAAATTATACTTTTCGGTTCTTACGCAAAAGGCAATCCGGGACCGGATAGTGATGTAGATCTGTTTATTATTATTGATTCTTCTTTATCGGTACATCAACTTGGCATTATGATTCGAAAAGAACTCAGCAGGAAAATCCCTTTTGATATTATCGTAAGAAAACCTGAACAGGTAGAGGAGCGGTTAAAAATGGGTGACTTTTTTATCCAATCTGTTTTGAAAAACGGTAAAGAGCTATGAAACCAATTACAGCAGAGTGGATCAAAAAAGGTGAAGAGGATTACAGAGTTGCCAAAGAACTCCTTGTAATGAATCCGCAACCGAAATATGCAATCTGTTTTCATGCGCAGCAAAGTATTGAGAAGTACCTGAAGGCGGTTCTTCAGGAAAATCAAATCATGTTTGAAAAAACTCATGATCTTGATATTCTTGCCGAAAAATGCGAACCTTTTTGCTCTGCACTAATTAACCACCGGGAGGATTTGCTGCAACTTTCGGTTTATGCGGTTGATGTAAGATATCCTGGTTTTGATTTGGAAGATTCTGAAGTTGTAGAATGTATCAGGATTATGGAAGTAATAATTCCATTCATTAAAAATTATTTTCAGGAGAAATAAAATGTCTGAAATTGTCGTCAGCGGCATCCGCCCCACAGGCAAACTTCACATCGGGAATTATTTCGGTGCGGTGAAAAATTTCGTGCAGATGCAGAAGGAACACAACTGCTTTTTTTTTATTGCCGATTATCACTCGCTGACTACCCACCCCAAACCGGAAAACCTGCAGGCAAATATCCGTCAGGTGCTGATTGAATACCTTGCCGCGGGAATTGACCCGGGAAAGGCAACCCTGTACATTCAAAGCGATTTACCTGAAATACCTGAATTGTACCTGTTGCTTAACATGAACGCATATACAGGCGAATTAGAGCGATGCGTTACCTTTAAAGAAAAAATCAAATCCCAGCCCGACAATGTAAATGCAGGGCTTCTCACCTATCCCGTGCTGATGGCGGCCGATATCATTATTCACAGGGCTACAAAAGTGCCGGTGGGTAAAGACCAGAAACAGCATCTTGAACTTACACGCGACTTTGCCGGACGCTTCAACCGCATTTACGGAGTTAATTATTTCCCCGAACCGGAAGCGTACAATTTCGGAAAAGAATTAGTGAAAGTCCCTGGTCTTGACGGCAGCGGAAAGATGGGAAAATCAGAAGGAGAGGGCAATGCCGTTTTTCTTGCCGATGAGCCGGATGTGATCCGCAAAAAAGTGATGCGCGCGGTTACGGATGCCGGTCCCACCGCTAAAAACCAGGAAAAGCCGGAAGCGATAAAGAATATTTTTACCCTTATGAACCTCGTGTCAAAAAAAGAAACCGTTGATTTTTTTGAAGAAAAATATAACGATTGCTCAATACGATATTCCGAAGTCAAAAAACAACTGGCAGAAGATATGATCGCCTTTACCGCTCCGTTGTGTGAAAAGATTAAAGAACTTTCTGCCAATAATTCCTACCTCCGAAAAGTTATTGAAACCGGCCGGGAAAAGGCGAGAGCGAGTGCTTCAAAGACAATAAGGGAAGTAAGAGAGGTGGTAGGGTTGGGAAAAGTTTGATAATTTTAAATTTGCGGTCTCCTGTTGAAACAAACAACCGGAAACCGAAAATAGGTAGATTAAAGAATTAGTCAAATATGAACCTGAAAGAAGAAATTAATAAGTTTTTGAAGAATCAAAGATATCTGCCATTGTCACTTTGGAATAATTTTGAAGTCAATCACGGAAATAAAAAAGATGAAAAACAAATGTTCTCACTAATTAAAGATACTGTTAAATTAAAATCCGGCTTATATCTCTACAAAAAAGATAAAAGAATTCTTTATATCGGAAAAGCAAAATCTCTCAAGGACAGGATAAAAAGTCATTATCGGGAATCGTATAAGGAAGTACCGGGAGATAGGAAGGATAAAGGATTCCATCTTTTCTTTAGTGCGAAAAAAAACTGTGGGCCTGTGGAAATTTATTGGATTGAGGTTGCTTCTGAGGATGAACGCATTATTTTTGAAGCCATGTTACAATACATCTTGAATCCTGAATTTTGTCAGCGTGGAAAACATTGTTGATTTGATCAGAAATAGTAAAATAAAGAGCATTTCTAAAAACTTAACAATAAATATCCCGCTCAAAGACACCAAGAACTTAAAGAATAAATTTTCACTCCAACAATAGTTCGTGAAAAATTTTATCTCAAAATCATATTTCATAGGGAACTATGATAATTTTGGAATGTAGAGACGAGACCGGGTCTCGTCTCTACTTCCCTACGAAAATCAAAACCGTTATCAAAAATTTCACGAATCATTGACTATAATATAATTTATGATTTTCTTTGCGAACGAGAAAAAACTAGTTTTTTGAGGTTCCCTAAAAATGATTCCTTCAAGTCAGAAAACCGTTTTCATTGACGGTTCATTACTCGTTACCGAATCTCTGGTAAGAGCAGGAGCGGATGTCTTTATCGGTTATCCCATTACTCCTGCCAACCTGCTTTACCTTTATTCTTCCAGGCGCTTTCCCACTTTTATTGCAGCGCCCGATGAAATAACCACCCTGCAACTGATGTCGGGTTACTCTGCAGCAGGAAGGATACCTGTTACCGCAACTTCCTTTCCGGGATATGCACTCATGCTGGAGTCCATCAATATGGCTTACATGATGGAACTGCCGATGGTCGTAATTCTTGTCCAGCGCCTTGGTCCGGCAACGGGAACCGCCACAGGGGGGGCGCAGGGAGACCTCGCCCTTCTGAACGGAACCATTTCTGGCGGCCTTACCCTGCCTGTGGTAAGCATCAGCGGGCCCCATGACGGTTGGGTTCTTGCTGCGAAGGCCGTAGAGATGGCGGTGCAGATGCGAACCCCCGTTATCCTGCTCACCTCAAAAGAAGAAATGATGACAATGTTTTCATTTGACCTGAACGCGCTTGAAGAAATCAAGCCGGTCACAAGGAAATATTTCAAGGGGGGGGATTCATACAAGCCATACCTTCCGGATGAAAACCTTGTTCCCGCTTTTGTGCCGCTGACCGATAAAAACCACCAGGTGCGCCTCACCGCCTCAACCCATGATACCTGCGGAATCCTCCAGAATACGGCAAAGGAAGCGCTTGAAAATTCAGTCCGGCTGCATAAAAAAATCATCAAGAACAGTAGCGGCTATTCGTTCTATGACCTTGAAGAAGAAAAGGGAGCCGGCACCCTGATCGTCTCATGGGGAATAACTGCGCTTGCTGCAAAAGAAGCGGCCGGAAGAATCAGAAAAGAAGGAAAAAAAGTTTCTTTACTGATAACAAAAACACTCCTGCCTGTACCGGATGTTTACTATAATATCATGGCACGATATAAAAAAGTCATTATTGCCGAGGAAAACCTTACAGGACAATACCGGCAGATTTTATTCGGCTCAAAAAGCCCGGATAATATAACCGGAGTCAATAAATTCGGAAAGATGATAAGCCCTGAAGAGATAATGGAAAAATTTGAAGAAATATACTATGCTCCGAACGCCTGCAGGCAGGCAGGGGATAAATTTTCGCAAATTGTCCCGTCCGCCTAAGGACGGATTCGCCTCAGGCGGATAGGGACAGGATATAGGTAGAACTGATGATAGCAACACAACAATAGGTTGTCCCGTATGGGACAAAATATGGCAAGCAAAATCTGAAAACCAGGCATAGATTAGATTTATTACAATAAATATCCCGACACAGATTTATATTCTGTCCCTGACGGGACAGGGTGTTATTTTACGGTCATTTTTCTACCGATATATTGTCCCTAACGGGACAAAAAAACGCTTGATAAAAATGCGGAAATTTATCAGATTCACGGTATAAATCAATGAAAGAATCCTCTGTTTTTCTCACTTCCTCCCCCCTGCCCTTCTGTTCCGGCTGCGGTCATACCCTGGTTGCAGAAAATACCGGGAAGGCGCTGAACAAATCCGGATTTTCACCGCTGGACGTAATTCTCGTAACCGACATCGGATGCCACGGGATTATTGATAAAAGTTTTAATACTCATACGGTTCATGGCTTGCACGGACGGTCGGTGGCGCTCGCATCGGGAATATCTGCCGGACTCAATAATCCGGAAAAAAAGGTGATCGTTTTCATCGGTGACGGGGGGGTATCAATCGGGATGCAGCATATATTGGATGCTGCACATAATAATTACAATATGACTGTTGTTGTTCACAATAACATGCTCTATGGAATGACAGGTGGCCAGCCGAGCGAACTGACGCCAATGGGTTTTAAAACCCCCACCCTGCCGCAGGGAGTCGACCATCCTAACCATGATATTTGCAAACTGGCCGTTACAGCAGGCGCTAATTATGTGAGAAGAATCACGGGTATTGGCGATTATTCGGAATTTTTTGCAGAAGCATTCATGCATCCGGGCTTTTCGCTGCTGGAAGTGCTTGAAAATTGTCCAAGTTATGCTCAAAAGGCAAACCCCGGAATAAAAATAAAAAACATTGCAGCAGAATCCGGCTATGAAGAAAAACTTTTCGCATCCGGTGACCGGAAGATATATAAAACAAGAATCAATACAGGTACAAAATCGCTCATTGATGAAAGTAAATGTATTGCCCCGGCTTATTCGTCACAGTTGGAAAAACCGGTCCGGATAATGCTGAGCGGTTCTGCCGGTGAGGGAGTGCAGAACGCTGCGGAATTCTTTGCAAAAGCGGCAATAAAATCGGGATTGCATGCAACCAAAAAAGGAAGTTACCCGGTGACTGTTGGCGTTGGATTCTCATCCGCAGAAATAATTATCTCGCCTGAAGAAATTTTTTTCAGCGGTTTCCCGGTTCCCGATATCCTTATTATCACATCCCAGGACGGACTTGATTATGCAAGAGGCAGTTTATCCTCAATGAAACCTGAAGGCCGGGTTTTCATTGACAATTCAATTATCCCCCCTGCCCTGTGGAATAGTCGCTCTGCGAATTCCACTGGGCCTGCTTCATCCTCAACCATAACTTCCCATGATTTCCGCGGCAGGGCCGGCCGGAAAAATGCAGCCCTTTATTCCCTCGCTTATTACCTGAACATTGCAAAATTTTTTCCTCCCGAGGCATTCCTCGAAACGCTGACTGAAAGCCGCCTCGGAGAAAAAATCAATTTTAAAGGCATGTTCACGTTTTAAATGTTTATTTATATTTGCGCGCAAATATTGATCTGCATCATTGATATAAGTCATAAATGAGGGGGATTATTTACAGGATCGTGGCGCTGGTAAGTGTGACTTGTATCATACTGATCTCTGCATCCTACGCTGACACTTCCGAAGGAGAAAAACTCTTCAAGACCACATGCGTTGCCTGCCACACTATTGGAAAAGGACGGCTTGTGGGTCCTGATCTTAAAGATGTACATACCCGCAAACCTGAAGATTGGCAGATTAAATGGATACGCAACTCTACCGAAGTAATAAATTCAGGTGATGAATATGGCAGGAAACTTTTTGAAGAGTTCAACAAGGTGATGATGCCTGCCAACAACTTCACCGATGACCAGATAAAATCCATTCTCTCCTATATAAAAGCCGAAGGTGAAAAAGCCGCTACTGCACAGACGACACCGGTTCCGTCAGGAGAAACGCCTTCAGGTACAGAAATAAAGAGTGACAAGTATCAATTTTATTTGCTCGCTGGAATCCTTACTGTATTGATTATCCTGTTTCTTATCCTGAGGAATGTTGTGCAGACCCTTGCCGTTCTGGCGGCACGTAAAAAAGGATTACCCGTACCTGAAACTCTGCCTTTGGGAAAAGATATCATGCGATGGGTTTCAGGTCACAAGCGGATTGTAGCCCTGGTAATTATCATACTCTTTGCGTTTGGATCGGGTAAAGCATGGTACTGGATGCTCGAAATAGGAGTGGAACAGGGTTATGAACCGGCACAACCCATTCAATATTCACATAAAATTCATGCCGGTGATAACGGAATTCAATGCGTTTATTGTCATTTCGGAGCCGAAAAAAGTAAAACCGCAGGCATACCCCCCGCATTAGTTTGCATGAACTGCCATAAATATATTAAAACAGGAAAACAGACGGGAACCACCGAGATCGCAAAAATTTATGCCGCACTTGATTACAATCCCGATAAGGGAACCTACGGAAATAATCCTAAACCGATTGAATGGGTACGGGTTCACAACCTCCCTGACCTCGCCTACTTCAATCATTCGCAGCATGTCACAGTAGGAAAAATTGCCTGCCAGACATGCCACGGACCTGTGCAAACTATGGAGGTGATGCGCCAGGAAAAAACCCTTACCATGGGATGGTGCGTTGATTGCCACAGGAAAACTGAGGTTGCTCTTGCAGAAAATCCGTATTATAAAAAATTACATGAAGTCCTGGCTCAAAGGTTAAATAAAAATACGTTCACGGTTGAAGACATGGGCGGGACGGATTGCGTGAAATGCCATTACTAATTAATAAAAATTAGTCATTCGTTAAATTCGTAATAAGATTCGTAACCAGTGAAAAAATATTGGAAATCAATAGATGAGTTACGTGACACTCCTGAAATTCAGAAGTTAAAGGAGAATGAGTTTGCCGAACTGCTGCCAGTACATTCAGTAATTGAAAACCAGGCAGAGAATGGTATTGCCTCCTCGCGAAGGGATTTTCTGAAACTGATGGGTTTTAGTTTGAGCGCTGCGGCATTGTCGGCATGTGAAGCGCCTGTCGTAAAATCAATCCCATACTTAGTTAAACCCGAGGAAATTATTCCCGGTGTTGCCAACTGGTATGCATCAAATTACTTTGATGGCACCGACTATTGCCCCATTCTTATCAAAACAAGGGAAGGACGTCCGATTAAAATTGAAGGAAATAAGGATTCAAAGATTACCGGGGGCGCCATAAACGCACGTGTGCAGGCATCGCTCCTCTCTCTTTATGATACTGGACGGTACAAGGAACCGCTAAAGAACGGGCAGCCGGCAACATGGGATGAATGTGACAGGGAAATAGCGGAAAAACTATCATCCATTTCAGCGCGGGGGGGGAATATTCGTATTGTTACTTCCTCTCTTGCAAGCCCATCGGCAAAAAAAATCATCGGGGAATTTATTCAGCGTTACTCCGTCCAGCAGGCGGGCGATGAACTTACCGCAGGCGCTGAACCGGATTCGGCAGCAGCAGCGATGACGCAAAAATTCCCTGCAAACAATGTAAAACATATTGTTTACGATGCCGTCTCCTGTTCTGCAATTATCCGCGCCAATGAAAAATTTTTCGGTAAAACCGTGATCCCTTCCTACCGTTTCGACAAAGCGGAAACCATCGTAAGCATTGGCGCTGATTTCCTGGCAAACTGGATCTCATCAATTGAATATGCGCAGCAATACGGTAAAAATAAAAGACAGATAAAGCATTTTCAATACGAAGCAGCACTTACCCTCACCGGTTGCAATGCCGATGCACGGATACCTGTAAAACCATCGCAGTATGGAAATATCCTTCTGGGCATTTACAATATTATTGCGAAAGAGACAGGTGCACCGGTTCTTTCAGTTAACCCGGTTGAATTTTCCGGTAAGATTGAAAAATCAGCAATGTCATTACTCGGTTCAAAAGGCAAATCGCTGGTGGTTTGCGGCACCAATAATATCGCGCATCAGATTATTACAAACGCCATAAATCAATTGCTCGGAAATTATGGTAACACCATTGATTTAAATAACCCTGACCTGACCCGGCAAAATGACGATTCCTCCATGCAGGAATTTATTACGGAATTGAAAAACGGAAAAATTGATGCAGCGCTCTTCTGGAATGTAAATCCGGTTTATTCCCATCCTGACGGAAAAGATATTGAGAATGGACTGAAAAATACGGGGCTGACCGTATCCTTTGCCCTAAGCCCTGATGAAACATCATCGGCAATCCAATATGTTTGTCCGGATAATCATTTCCTCGAATCGTGGAATGATGCCAGCCCGAAACCGGCACATTATGGGCTTTGCCAGCCGGTGATCTCGCCCCTCTATAAAACCCGCCAGTTCCAGGAATCGTTTTTAAAGTGGATGGGCAGCAACAGCGATTACTATTCCTATATCCGGAATTACTGGAAAGAAAATATTTTTCCTCAACAGAATAAAACGGTTCTATTTGAGACGTTCTGGAAAAAAGCATTACATGATGGAATTGTTGAACCGGAATCATTAATCCTGTCCAACACTGCACTACCGGTCGTTGAAACCAATAACGTTTTAGTTGAGGAATCAGTTGGTAAAATTTCCGGTGCATCAGAAAAATCAGGCCGGTTTGAAATTGTTTTCTATCAGAAAACTGCTACCGGCAATGGATCACATGCAAATAATCCCTGGTTACAGGAATTACCGGATCCCGTTTCAAAAGTTTGCTGGGATAATTACCTCACCATGTCTCCAAAACAAATGGAAGAACTGGGGTTGAATATGCGCCAGGGTCAGGAAGAAGTTGCTGATGTGGTCGAACTCACCGTCAGCGGCAACAAGGTCAGGGTACCTGTCTTCCCGTTACCGGGACAAACCTATGGCACTGTCGGATTAGCCGTAGGATATGGCAGAACGGTTTCCGGGAAAGTCGGCAAAGGCATTGGAGTGAATGCATATCCTTTATTACGTCTTGAAGACGGAGCAATGCAATATGAATCGGCAGATGCTTCTGTCTCCGTTTCAGTCGGTAAATATAATCTCGCCTCAACGCAGGTCCATCATACCATGATGGGAAGGAACATCGTACGGGAAACAACACTGGAGGAATATTCAAAAAACCCTAAAGCCGGGAATGAGGAAACGGTTATTGCCATGCATGGCGGTGAAAAATTACCGCCAGCGCTGGTAAATATGTGGAAAGACCATGAGAAAAATGACCAGTGGTGGAATCTTTCCATTGACCTCTCCGCCTGTATCGGATGCGGTGCATGTACAATAAGTTGCCAGGTTGAAAATAACCTGCCGGTAGTCGGTAAAGATGAGATCAACCGTTCCCGAGACATGCAATGGCTTCGCATAGACCGATATTTCAGTTCGGATGAAAAAGATGGCGACCTTGATAAAATGGAAATCCCATCGGATGCTGAAAACCTCCAGGTTTCATTCCAGCCGGTGATGTGCCAGCACTGCAATCATGCTCCCTGTGAAACGGTTTGCCCTGTTGCAGCGACAACGCACAGCACAGACGGTTTGAATATGATGGCGTACAACCGCTGCGTGGGAACAAGATATTGCGCTAATAACTGCCCCTATAAAGTAAGAAGGTTTAACTGGTTTGAATATGATAAGTATTCAAAATTCAAAGATATCAATCCGGCCCAGGATGATATGGGCAGGATGACCCTTAATCCTGATGTAGTGGTTCGCAGCAGGGGGGTGATGGAAAAATGCACCATGTGTTACCAGCGCATACAGGATGGCAAACTGAAAGCCAAACGCGAAGGGCGGCCGCTGAAAGATGGTGAAATAGCAACTGCCTGCGAAGCGGTATGCCCGACTCATGCCATTACTTTCGGAAATGCGCTTGATGAGAGTTCCCGTGTTGCAAAACTGAAACCGGACGACAGGAAATATACTCTTTTAGATGAACTGGACACTCAACCGTCAGTTTTTTACCTCACTAAAGTGAGGAATGTTTGATGGTGCAGTCAGGTGTTTCCACCTGACTGCGTACAGGTTGATATGTGACACACCCCCCATCCCCCCTCTTAATAGATGGGGGCAAAAGTCCCCTCTAATAAGAGGGGATTTAGGGGTGTGTCTGTGTACAAAATAAGAATATTGTCATATTGATTTGTTTAATAAATAAACTTTGTTCCACGAATCCTCCATACGCGAACCGCTCATACTCGGTGAAAAGGACTACCGGCAAATAACTGAAGATGTAATCAGTCCGGTAGAAAAAAAACCGACAACATTCTGGTGGATTGCAATTTCCATCACCGGTACTGCCGCCCTGTGGGGAATATTATGCATTTGTTACACCGTAGGAGTCGGCATCGGAACATGGGGCCTTAACCGCACAGTGGGCTGGGCATGGGACATCACCAATTTCGTCTGGTGGATCGGTATCGGTCATGCCGGTACACTTATCTCGGCAGTACTGCTTTTATTCAGGTCACGATGGAGGATGGGGATAAACCGTTCGGCAGAAGCGATGACAATATTTGCCGTGATGATGGCTGGCTTATTTCCAATTATTCACATGGGAAGGGTATGGCTCGCCTACTGGACTTTACCGTTGCCGAATTATTTAGGTTCGCTGTGGGTAAACATAAACTCACCGCTATTCTGGGATGTCTGCGCGATTTCGACATACTTTACCGTATCGCTTGTTTTCTGGTACCTGGGATTGATACCCGATTTCGGAACTGTTCGCGACAGAGCCAAAATAGCCGGGGCGAAAATCAGGTACCGGGCTTATCACATTCTCAGTTTCGGATGGAGCGGAAGAGTGAAGGATTGGATACGTCATGAAGAAGTATCGCTTGTTCTTGCAGGATTGTCAACACCTCTTGTATTTTCAGTACACTCGATAGTAAGTATGGACTTCGCCACATCTGTAGTTCCCGGCTGGCATACCACCATCTTCCCCCCCTATTTTGTCCTGGGCGCGTTATTTTCAGGGTTTGCTATGGTTCTTACTCTTACCATCATCATGCGCAAGGTAATGAACCTGAAGGAATACATTACCGTGAAACATATTGAATACATGAACCTGATTTGCCTGCTGACCGGTTCCCTTGTAGGTACGGCTTATCTGACTGAACTGTTTATTTCATGGTATTCGGGAGTGGAATATGAGCAATATGCCTTCATTAACCGCGCTACGGGTCCTTATTGGTGGGCTTATGCGTGCATGATGACCTGCAACGTCATCAGTCCGCAACTCTTCTGGTTTAAAAAAATACGCAGGTCCATTCCTCTTGCCTTCTTTCTCTCCATTATTATCAATATCGGGATGTGGTTTGAACGGTTTGTGATCATCGTCACCTCTATTCACAGGGAATATATACCATCCATGTGGACTATGTTCCACCCGACTTTTGTCGATGTCGGTATTTATGTGGGAACCATCGGGATATTTTTCACGCTCTTTTTATTATTCGCCAAATTTTTCCCCGGAATTGCACAAAGCGAACTGAAAACCATATTGAAAATTTCAGGGGAGAAGTACAAACAAAACGGAGTCCACCATTGAAACCAAAATCCAGTATCCAGTATCAAGCATTCAGTATCATGTAATCATCATAAAATCCGGAAAATAAGTTTCAGGAATACAGAAATAAAATTTTGATGGGGAATAAAATATTCGCCATATACGATGACGAGGAACGCCTGATACGTGCCGTTAAAAAAATCAGGAAGGGCGGTATTGCCATCCATGAAGTATATACTCCTTTCCCTGTACACGGATTGAGGGAAGCGCTTGGTTTACCGCGTACAAGGATGGCAATAGTATCATTCCTGTGCAGTTCAACGGGTGTGTTTCTCGCCCTGTGGGGAATCTGGTACATGATGATTTACGACTGGCCCATGAACATAGGCGGAAAACCGAGTTTTTCATTCCTCGAAAATCTGCCATCCTTTGTTCCCCCGCTTTTTGAGGCGATGGTTTTTTCGGCCGCGCATGGAATGGTTCTGATTTTTCTCCTGAGAAGTTGGATTTTACCGGGAGTCACGCCAAAAAATCCTGATCCCAGGACCACCGCTGATAAATTCCTGGTTGAAATTATTGAAGATGGAGAAGGAACGAGAGAAGGTATTATCAGTGCATTGAGGGAAACAGGTGCGGAGGAAGTACGTTTTTGAAAATTACAAATACAATATGCACATGAAATATAATACTAATATACGAATGAATACCAATGATACGAATCCCATTTCGACTATGGCTGATTTTCATGCTGCAGAGAATTTCATTCGTATCATTAGTACAATTAGTATATTAGTTTTTTGTTTTTCCTGCGTTGACCCGGCAAGGGAATATTCGCCTGATCTGAAACATTCAACTCCCGGAATAGAATATATGCCCGACATGTACCGGTCAGGCGCATACGAACCAAATACGGTAAATCCTGTTTTTGCCGGAAAGCAATCCGCTGGACAACCGGTGAAAGGCACAATCGCAAGATTGAATCTTTCAAATGAAATGGCGATGAATAAAGAACGTATAGATACAATGCTCGATGAACTGCTGGTACCTTTTTCTTATCCGGATTCAAAAGAAGGGTATGATTCTGCCGGTAAATACCTGAAAAATCCTTTGCCCCTGAATGATGCGGTACTTGCCGAAGGCAAACGGCTATTCGGGAATAACTGTATTTATTGTCATGGAGCAGAAGGAAAAGGTGACGGCAACCTGGTGCAGGCGGGGAAATATGCACCCCCCCCGTCATACTCTACAGGCGTTTCATCCCGCGGAGGAGCCATGAAAGACCTGGCGCCCGGTAAAATTTATCATACCCTCGTTTACGGTGTCAATATGATGGGCTCCCATGCAGCGCAGTTAAATCCTGAAGAACGGTGGAAGGTTATCTGGTATGTACGGCAATTACAACAGAAATAGTATCGGAAAATGAATTTTGAATTTTCAAAAAAATTAAAAACCGTTTGTTACATTTTGATTGCCGTTGGCATTATTACGGTAATTGCCGGTTTCATGAGCGGTGAAACGGTACGCACATGGTCAAACCTGCTGATTGATAATTTCCTCTTTCTTGCAATTGCGGTTTTCGGAACTTTTTTTGTCGCCCTTCTTTATCTTACCGAATCGGCATGGGGCGTGACCATGAAAAGGATCCCCGAAGCGATGTCGCAGTTTTTATGGGTTGCCGGAGTAATTATGCTCCTGATATTTATCGGGGGCCACCATTACCTTTACCACTGGACCCACCCTGAACTTACCGATCCTGCTTCACCCCGGTTTGATGCATTGATAACGGAAAAATCGGTTTACCTTAACACTCCGTTTTTTCTTATCCGGATGGTTTTCATACTCGGAATATGGATTTTCTGCACTCATTTATTACGCAAATATTCCAGACGCCAGGATGATCAGGGCTGGCAGGGTTATCATAAAAAATCCCGTTTCACCTCAGCGGTCTTCATGGTATTTTTCGCTGTGACCTGCGTTGTTGCAGCATGGGACTGGCTCATGTCACTTGAACCCCACTGGTACAGCACCATTTTCGGATGGTATGTATTCGGAAGTTTATGGGTGAGCGGAACGGCTGTTGCCATTTTATTGCTGGTTTACCTGAAGAGAAAAAATCTTTTACCGAATGTAAATGCCAATCACCTTCACGACATGGGTAAATGGCTCTTTGCGCTAAGTTGCATGTGGACGTACTTATGGTTTTCGCAGTTCATGCTGATATGGTACGCAAACATTCCCGAAGAAGCCGCTTTTTACCTGCCGCGAATCAAACATTATCCGGAACTTTTTTACGGAATGCTTTTTGTGAATTTCCTTCTCCCTTTCCTTGTCCTTATGTCGCGCGACAGCAAACGCAATACGGTATACCTTGTTGCCGTTGCCATACTCGTATTTATCGGACACTGGCTCGATTTTTATGTTCTTGTAATGCCGGCTACGGTAGGTGAATACTGGTCAATCGGCTGGATTGAAGCGGGAATTCTTCTTGGATTTATTGGCGGATTTTTATTCGTCACCTTCAAATCCCTTACTAAAGCATCCCTTGAGGTAAAGCAACATCCTTTCCTGCAGGAGTGCGTGCATCATCACGTTTAAGGGAACAACGTCCGGTCCGGCCTTTTTTTGTTATTTTTACTTTGCGAATTAAATTAATCCGTAACTTGCGGCAGTTTTAAGTGTCTTATCCGGCACATGAGGGGATGAATGCTTTTCTTATTCTTCTGGTTCTCTTCTTCGGGCTCTCTGTTATCTGGCAGATTATCCGTATTTTTGAATTGACCTCTATTCTGCAGGACAAGGTCATCCTTTCCGAACTCCCTTCGGAACAGACAAATAATTTCAACGGCACCCTTCTTTTCATAGGCACCTTCTTTTACCTGGGCGCTTTTGTTTACCTCTTTTTCACCTACCGCGATAAACTCCTGCCGCCATCGGCATCAGAACATGGTTTTTCCATCGATGCACTTTTCGGCACTACTATAGTTATCATATCAATTGTATTCTTTCTAACCCATATCCTTCTCGCGTTTTTTGTTTATAAATATTACGGCAAACACGGCCGGAAGGCATATTTTTACCATGATAATTCCCGGCTTGAATTTTTCTGGACGCTGATACCCACAGTGGTTCTGAGCGGACTGATTTTATACGGTTTAATAATCTGGGACCGGGTAATGAATCCTTCGGACTCAAATGCAATGCACATCGAAATTTATGCAAAGCAGTTCCAGTGGTATGCGCGCTATCCGGGAGCCGACAGTGCAATCGGTATTGCCGGTTACCAGCATATCGCTGGCACCAATGCATTAGGACTTGATACTAACGACCGGAAAGGATGGGATGATGTCATAACCGGTGACCTTCATCTCCCGGTAAACCGGCCTGTACTGCTCACTTTCCGGTCGCAGGATGTGATCCACAGCGCTTACCTTCCGCATTTCCGCATGCAGATGAACTGCGTACCGGGTATGACTACAAGGTTCCAATTTACTCCGCAAACCACAACCACCGAAATGCGCCTGAAAGAAAACAATCCGGATTTCGATTTTATTCTCCTCTGCAATAAAATTTGCGGAGCGGCACATTATAATATGAAAATGCCGGTAGTGGTGGAGGAAGAATCTTTATTCAAAAAATGGATTGACAGCCAGGCGCCATTTATGGCTGGACGGTCTTCGCAGGTAAAAAACCAGTCAGCTGAACTTAATGTGCTCCCAACCGCACCGGTAAATTGAATTTTTTATGGACGCGCATGTTTTGCATCATCCTCGCAAAGAAAACTTCTGGACAAAATGGGTGTTCAGCCAGGATCATAAAATGATTTCGAGGCAGTACCTTAATACTGCCGTTATTATGGCCGTAATCGCTATGATGATGTCCACATTTTTCCGGTTACAACTGGCCTGGCCGGGACAAAGTTTTCCCATTCTTGAGACGTTTCTGGGCAAGTGGGCAAAAGGGGGGATTCTGGATCCGAACATGTACCTTGGACTGGTTACCATCCACGGAACCATTATGGTCTTTTTTGTTCTTACAGGCGGATTAAGCGGAACTTTCAGCAACCTGCTCATCCCCCTGCAGGTTGGCGCGCGCGATATGGCGTCACCGTTCCTGAACATGCTTTCGGTTTGGTTCTTTTTTGCATCAACGGCAATCATGATGGTCTCCCTTTTTGTTGAAGCGGGTCCTGCCTCTGCCGGGTGGACCATATACCCCCCCCTTAGCGCTCTTGATAAGGCGATGCCCGGTTCCGGGCTTGGAATGGACCTATGGATTATCAGCATGGCGATCTTTATCGTTTCGGCACTTTTAGGAGGATTGAATTATGTAATTACGGTGCTTAACCTGCGCACAAAGGGCATGTCAATGACGCGCCTGCCTCTTACCGTTTGGGCTTTCCTTGTAACGGCAATACTGGGAATTCTTTCTTTCCCGGTTCTCTTTGCCGCAGCGCTTCTTCTCCTCTTTGACCGCCATTTTGGCACCAGTTTTTACTTGTCGGATATCTTCATAGGAGGAGCACCGCTTAATCAGACAGGAGGCAGCCCTATACTTTTCCAGCATCTCTTCTGGTTCCTCGGCCACCCGGAAGTTTATATTGTTATCCTGCCCGCACTCGGAATCACTTCCGAAATTATTGCTACCAACGCACGGAAACCCATCTTCGGATACAAGGCAATGATACTATCCATACTTATTATAGGTTTCCTTTCATTTGTCGTGTGGGGTCACCACATGTTTGTTACAGGAATGAATCCGTTTCTCGGTTCCGTATTTACATTTACGACTTTACTTGTTGCCATTCCTTCTGCAGTCAAGGTATTCAACTATCTCGCTACCTTATGGAGAGGGAATCTGCGCTTCACTCCCGCAATGCTATTCGCTATCGGACTGGTTTCGTCCTTTATTACCGGGGGTCTCACAGGGCTGATCCTCGGTGACTCGGCTCTTGATATCAATGTTCATGATACCTATTTCGTGGTGGCTCATTTCCATATCGTCATGGGAATGTCGGCAATTTTCGGGATGTTTGCAGGAGTTTATCACTGGTTCCCGAAACTCTATGGAAGGATGATGAATAATAGTATGGGTTACATCCATTTCTGGGGTACTGTCGTCTCCGTATACGGGGTATTTTTCCCGATGCATTTTTTGGGGCTTGCGGGTGTTCCAAGGCGGTATTACGCCAATACGGCTTACCCGCTCTTTGATGATTTTATTTCGCTGAACGAGTGGATTACTTTTTTTGCTATATTAGGGGCGATTTTCCAGGGGGTATTCCTCTTTAATTATTTTTACAGCATGTTCCGCGGAAGGAAAGCGGAACAAAATCCGTGGAAAGGAAACACCCTTGAATGGACCACGCCCGTAGAACCCCTGCACGGAAACTGGCCCGGTGCTATCCCGGAAGTTCACAGGTGGCCCTATGATTACAGCAAACCCGGTAAAACGGATGATTTTGTACCGCAGACCATACCGCTCACCAGAGATGAAAAGGAAGGGCATTAATGCCTTCCTGATTTTCTATCTTCATCCGTTCCTTCCAACATCCATTTATACTTTCCTTTGTTTGAGTTTTTTAATCTTTACCCAGTTATCTTTGGCGCAAACCGGAAACGATGGCGACAGTGCGGTAGATCCTTCAAACAAAAATCTTAAGCGGCTTTACAAATGGCAGGATTTTTACATTAACCAATCGAAGAAAAGTTATATCCCTGAGAAATACTCCGTAAAATATTCCTCCTGCCTGGGCGAAGTGGAACAGAACATCAGAGCCGTACGTTCAAAACGACTCGAACTGGCGCAGAATAATACCGCACAGGCGGAAAAAGAGAAATTCAGTTTCCAGTTCCGCGATATGGATGTGGATGTGTCACGGCTTGAATCGCCAGTATATTATGCTTACGAATTTTCTTCTTGGGTTTTCAACCTCGGCATCTCGCTGCTTGACCTGAAGAAATATTCAACCCCGGTGGTTTTCACTGCTGAAAAAATCTTCACCGAACGTTTGAGCGGTGGATTGTTCCTCGGATATTTCAATGAAAAATTCCGGCAGTACACAAACTATCCTGTTGACAATAATTATTTCACATCCAACAAATGGAACTATAAATATAATGATGGTTTTATCGGTGCAAGGGGCTCATTCCACCTTCTTAACCCTGTTTCAAAATTGAGTTTCCGGAAATTTGATATATACGTAACAGGGTTGGCCGGTTTCAACATAGTATCAAATACAATTCCCTTTTTTGACAATGAAAAATATCTTGATTTTGGAAAATATGATGAAGCCCGTAAAAAGGGGATTGTTTATGGCGGTTTTGGCGGAATCCGCTATATGTACGATGATATGCTCGGATTTTATTTTGAAGGCGGTTACGCCAATACCGCTTTCGCTTCTGCCGGTTTAACACTCCGGTTGCTGAACAAACAGGATGCTGCTTCCCGCATGGATGCCATTGTTTTCAAGGTGAAGTTATTATCTTCTTCAAGACCTCTTGCGCTGACCGACCCAAAACTGAAAGGACTAACTGGCGTTGAACTCTATCCCGATAAAAACGGATTTATTTATACAACCGGTAATGAACCAACCCTTAATGGCGCTGAAGCCGTTAAAGAATCAATGATAAAATTCGGGTTCAAAAAAGCCGAAATAGTCGCTTTTAAAAATGATGAAATGATAAGCGTGAAAAAAGCAGCCAAAATACAGAAGAAGATTGAAAAGGAAACATTAAAGGAAGAATTGCCGGGGACGAAGTAGAGGGATGAAAGAGTATGAAGAAGTAAAGAGGTAAAGATTTGGTAGTATTGCACAGTTTAATATTTTATCGTATATTTGTGTGTTTATTTAAAAATAACAGGGTAATAAGAAAACTCACTATTCATTTTAATAGAGTGGTTCTGAAGCAAAGAGGCATATACATTGTTTTTATAGCGGGATTGTTACTACCGTTAATGCAGCCCTCAATTTCCGCAGCACAGCTTAATGCCGACTTCAATCCTGTTGACGCTACCGTTTGCCTTGGAGCCGCACATTGCTTTACCGATAATACTACCGGAGGTACCCAGCCCTATACTTACCTCTGGAATTTCGGGGGACTTGGCACTTCAACCGATAAAAATCCCTGTTGGGTATTTACCACTACCGGCACCTATACTGTTACTCTGACTGTAACTGATAATGTCGGAGCCGTTAATACTGAATCCAAAACAGTTAAGGCGCTCAAACTTCCGGTGGCAAATTTTTCCGTCAGCGATCCTGATATATGCGAAGGAACCAATATCTGTTTCACCGATATTTCAGTTGCAGGCGATGCTCCTATTAATTCCTGGACTTGGGACTTTGGAAGCGGGCCTATTTCAACCGGTCAGAACCCATGTAATACTTATGGCACCGCGGGAACATATACGGTATTTTTTACTATTGAGGATACCAATGGCTGCGAGGACTCATATACCCTTACAAACGGCATAGTTGTTCATGATCCGCCTGTACCTAATTTTACAACAGACAAATCGATAAGTTGTACTTTCCCGGCAACCATCCAGTTTACCGATAACTCTACCGCAGGAGCGGTAAATGGCGGAGCCCCTGCATCATGGTCTTGGGATTTCGGTGATGCATCTCCCAACGGAACCGGGCAAACCGTATCCCATACATATAATACTCCGGGAAGTTATATAGTAGATATGACTGTCACCGACCAGAACGGATGTACGGCAACGGTTTCAAAACCCATTTTAATTGATAATTATTCAATCAATATTGCAGCCAACGATCCCGAAGGTTGCGTGCCATTCACCACATATTTTACGGGAACATTCAATTCGGTTGTAGGCGGCAAACCATCATTCTGGCAATGGACTTTCCCCGGAGGCACTCCCGGTACACAAATAACAACCACCAATCCCCCCCCTGCCAACAACACCCAGACAGCCAACATTAAATTTTCCAGCCCCGGTACGTATTGCGTTTATGTCTCCGCCCCAAACCAATATTCCTGCCCGGCAACCGATACGGTATGTATTACCGTATTTCCTTTGCCCGCAGTTGATTTCGTTGCCGATACCACTGCCGCCTGCCAGGATCCGTTCACCGTTACATTTACCGACCTTACACCGGGCGTTGTCGTATCTGAAATCTGGTGCTTCGATAACTGGAACCCGAATAACAATACTTACAACTGGTGTACGGATACAACCGGGGATACGGTTACTAATATTTACTACGCAGATCCAAACCGCTGCTATAATGTCTCCCTTATTGTTACCGATACCAACGGCTGTATTGATACCCTGGTAAAGGACAACTATATTTGTGTTGCGGAACCTGAAGCTAAATTTACTTTTGACACGCTTTGCGGATGCGCACCATTCATGGTCGGTTTTACCGATCAAAGCACTATGCCGCCCGTTTTATCCAATAATGATATCGTAACCTGGCACTGGGAATTCGGTGACGGCTGGATTATCGAGGGAGGGGATTCATCAATGCCGGACTCTACCAATAACTGCCTGACCAACTGCGAATATCCTAATCCCACCCATACGTATGTAGATACAGGCATGTACGACAGCATTATGCTCATTATTACAACCGCGCTCGGATGTAAAGACACTACCTGGTCAAGCACCGTTGACGACCCGAACGATCCCGATGACTGCAAACCAAATCAACCCTTCTGCTCGGGAAAATGCGGTGTCGGTGTCGGAATTCCTCCAAACACTTTTTTCTATGTGGATGACACCATTGGCTGCTTCCCTTTTGAAGTGGAATTTCATAACCTTTCATCAACATGGTCAACCCAGTGGGACTGGGATTATGACGGTGACGGCACTGCTGATGCAACCGATGAATTTGCACCTACCTATACTTATTCGGATGAACCGGATACTTTTACCGTGATCATGGTCTCTAAAATGCACGACTGCACCGATACCCTTGTCCGGGAAAATTATATTCATGTGCTTTCACCAAAAGCCGACTTTCTGGTATCATCTGATTTTTTTGATGATGCACCCTATGTTTTCTGTTATGGCGACAGCCAGATAACGGGTGGATGGGAAATAACCATAAAAGATACTTCTTACAGTGCCGATTTCTGGCTGTTCAACCTCCGTGACAGGTTCGACACTTCAGCAACAGGCGATACTTTATTCTATGAAACCATTGATACCTGCATCAAAATTTGGGACGATACGGTATTTGTTGAAGCCGACACCATTCATTTTGACGATACGCTTATTGATTTCTGGACCCCTGTTCCTGCCGATCCGGTTTGCAACAATTATTACTGGATATATGTCGATTCAACTGATACATTTATTATTGCGGATACAATAATTCCTACCGACCCACCATGGGTACCTGACAGTCAAAGTACCGGACCTGATACCATTGACCTCGGTTGTGATACCCTGATCATTCCTTTCACAATACGCACCGGCTATTCGCAACTTGTCTGCATGAAGGGAGATACCATGTTCTGGGTGGGCATGTGCGATTCGGCAATAGACCATGAGGCGGATACCGTTAAACTTGAACCATGGGTTGAATATACTCCACGCGATACAATAATTGATACAACTTATGTGATTTACACTCCGCGGGATACTCTGATAACAGGTGATACTTCTTTAAGTTTCTGCTGCGATCTTGTTCTTTACTACCCTCCCGAAACTCTGATGACGTATCTTGATTCCATTTACACTGTATTTTGGGAAGATACCGCCTGCAAAGCGCATGATTCACTACGGTTAATTATTGATACGACCTTTATTCCATGCAGCATTACATATGTTGCCCACGACTTAATTGATATTAATGCCGACACGATTATTATACCAACAAGCGCGACTGTTGATATTTTTAGTGGCGCTACTCAGGTTGGCTCCTATAATATTTCACCGGTAACTCCAGGAGATACAGTGATCATCAATATACCGGATGATATCTGTATATCAATGACCAGTTATTCTCTTGACAGCGGTTCAATCTGGGCGGTAAATTTTGCATGGACCGATACCTATGGCGTTCACCTTGAATGTACACCCGCTGATACTCAGATTTCCATTACCCCCCCTGATACCGTATTACCCGATACGGTTTGGCATAATTGTATTTATGATATAACGGATACGATTTTCCCGGTTGTTGACACAACCATTACACCTGAGAAATGCGACTGGCGCCCCCGGCCCTTCACTCATACCTATACCCAGCCGGGTGTTGATACTATTACGTTGATTGTCAGGAGCAGTGAAACCGAGTGCATCGATTCAATAACGAAATATGTCATTGTCTGCCGGATTCAGCCCGATTTTGCATTTACCCCGGCAACTTCCTGTGAACCGGTGAATGTCCAGTTCACCGATCAGACCCAAAGTATCTGTACCCCCACACTCCGGTTCTGGGATTTCGGTGACGGATGTATTGTTTGGACCGACCAGTATGCTATGGATCCGATCACCCCGATAGACAACTCCGATTTCCTTCATGTAATCAATTGCAACAATACAGTGTCGGGTACATATATGAATCCCAAAAAATATTACGGAAATGATGGAGTTTACAATATAAACCTGGTAATGTTTGATACCTACGGTTGCGGGGACAGCATAGTAAAACAGGTAACGGTTTATCCCAATCCCGCCCCTGATTTTTATGGAGACACCCTGAGTGGTTGCAACGGACTTGAAGTGCACTTCTGCGACACTACTTTCTACAACCATCCCAATGATATCGTGCAATGGGCGTGGAAATATACCAACACCGGGGTAAATCCAAATATTATTGAGACGCATATTACTTCAGTGCCCTGCGATACCGAGGTTTTTTATGTGGCTAATCCACCGCAGGATGAATTCAAAGTTGAAGTTCAGTTAACGGATATAAACGGGTGCACCGGCACTGCCACAAAAATCAATTATGTTATTGTCACCGATCCGGTAGCATCTATGGTTTTCCAGAATAACTGGTGCGATGATAAAGAAATCACCATAAGCGGTTCATCTACCCTTGTTACAACACCCGCTACTTTTTACTGGGATTTCTGCGATGGGGAAGTTGACACAACTACCACCCCAACCGTTACCATTACTCATACTTTTGACGTTGATTCAACCGACAGCACACAGATATGCCTTGTGGTTGAGGATATCAACGGTTGCCTTGACGATACCACGATGCCTATTGTAATTCACGATCCCCATGCCCTGCTGGATACCATAATGGTACAGGCAACCTATTGCCCTCCGCTGATCATTACTTTTATTGATACCGCAAAATCAACCGATGACATTACATCATACACATGGTATTTCGGTGATAATTCCCCCCCCCTGACAACAACCGATTCCTTCGCCAGCCATACCTATTTAACCCAGGGTTGGTACAACGTTTCACATACAATAGAAACTTCTTTCGGGTGCAAGGATTCCATTTTCATTGACAGTTTAGTTCATGTAACCGGACCTATTTTTGTTGACCAGGGATACATCGATACGGCATTCTGCGCACCGGTTTATAATTATGCTCCGGCTACCATCACCTTATCGCTCACGGTATTGAATACCTGCCTGATTGCTATTGTATGGGGTGACGGGGCAACCGATTCATTGCCCGTATCAACAACCGATACAACAACCTTTACTTTTATTCATTCCTATTCAAACAACGGAGTTTACACTCCTGTGGTTTATATCTGGGATCCGCTGACCTGCGAAATGCTTCCCCTGCCTTTCCTTACCTGCGGTACCCAGGTTATGGGTCCTATTACCGTAACCGGTCCTGTCCTCAATTTTCAAACTGACGATACTATTTGCGGACCCCGTGAAGTGTTTTTCGCTAACAATTCCACCGGTTACCAGTATGTTGCAACCTGGATTTGGGATTATGGTGACCCATATGATCCTGCTAAAACCTACAATTTTGGCGGACAGCATTATTACTCTACACCTGGCGTTTATGATGTAACTCTGACCGCACTCGAAATCAAAAGCGGAGATACCTGTATCTATTATACAACCAGAGAAAAATATGTTACCGTATTCAATTTCCCTTATCCCCCGTCTGAAGGTTGTCCGCCTCTTGAAGTAATTTTTGAAGCCGATACAATTTTAAATGTAATCCCACTGCCTGTTGATGATATTGTTTGGACTTTTGGGGACTCTGACTCTTCAAATGCCATTGGTGATTCGGTAGTGCACATTTACCAGGCGACAGGTGACAGTATTAAATATAATTATTACACTGTTACCGCTAAATTTACCAATGGCTGTAAATTCACCTGGGATTCGCTGGTGACCGTTTACCCGGTTCCTAAGGCACGGTTTATTATGGATGCGCTGGTTGATGCGGATAAGGCGAATATTTCAACCATAACTTTCCTGAACTATTCAGGCGGAGATACCATCCACCAGATCTACTTCTGGGATTTCGGGGATAACGATGATGAAACCCAGTATTACCCGTACCGCAGTGTTACCCATGCCTATGTTGACAGCGGAACCTTCACGGTGACTCTCATAGTGACCGATGATATCACCAAATGCAGGGATACTGCGCAGCAAACTATTACTATCACAATAAAAGTCCCCAATATCTTTACGCCAAACGGTGATGGCGTTAACGATTATTTCAATCTCGATATCCCTGACGGCTTACTTGACCTGCGGCTTATTGTGTTCAACCGGTGGGGTATAAAAGTATATGAATCGGATAATTATCCGAGCGACTGCGGTGATGACTCGCCTAATAAAGACCGCTGCTGGGACGGCCGCAACATGCAGGGTAAACCGCTGAACAACGACACCTATTATTATGTTCTGAACCTTGAAGATAAAGCGGTCTTCAACGGCTGGGTGATGATACTGAGGGAGAAGAAGTAATGCAGCAGCAGTTGCAGTTGGCAGTAGCAATTACAGTAACCTTACTCAATTAAACATTAAACCGTAATTTAGTCCAAAAGGTCTACCCTGTGAGATTTATTTCTATCTAACCGGGTGGCATAATCCCCACATGAAAACCTTTCTCTTTGTTTTTTCCTCTCTATTTTTTCTTTACTCAAATACGTGGTCTCAATCCCCAACTGATGTTTTTAAAAGAAAACTTGCCGTTGAACTCCTTGACGAAGATCCAAAAAAAATTGAAAAGTTAAAGAAGGAAAATAACCCGGATGCGATTGAGCGATATAAATGCAAGATTGAAAGATATAACACATTGCTCAAATGGGCAATAGAAAAATACTGGAAACTCAATAAAGTAATTGAATTTAAAACCGAAAGTGAAATCAAAAAAATAAGGAAAGCATCAGATAAAAAGTATGTCTGTCTTAAATTTGCCGAATTGCGGGATCCCAATTCAGGGCTTATCAGCATTCCTGTTCCCGGGTTGGAATACGGTAAACCCGAAAAAATGATACCCGAGTACCAGATCGCCATTGCCTATGGAATGGCAAGAAAAAATCACTGCTTTAATGAGTCGGATTTTGCATTTACCATCCAGTTATTGCAGAGAATTCTTGAAAAAAGCATAAAGCAGAATAAATTTGCACCATCATTGATGAAATGGGGTCCCGATGAGGGGGGTAAGAATTGCAGTAAAATAAAAAACCGTACACTGTTAATTGACAGGGAATTCATGGCTAAAGATATTACCGATGATGACGTGAGTAAGGAATTTCCTTATAAATTCAAAATAACAAATTCAGAAGAGTTGAATACAGCATATATTTCGGGGGACAGTTCCGTTGCGGTTCCGTTTTTAATCCCCTATCCTTCCGGTGTTGCCTATGGTTATTACAGGGTGTTGGCCGACCCGGTTACCGGCAATATTATGAAATTCACAATGGGTTTATTAAATGATGAGAAAATCCGTAAGATGGAACTGAACAGTTTCGGCAACTGCAATCCTTCAAAAGATGATGGAAAAAACGAAAAAGATACAAAAGGTAAAAAATCAAAGAAATAATCGCCCTGTTCCTTTGCCCATCCCGGTTCAATTTTGTCCCGCCCGACTGAAATCCGTCTGATAAAATATTATTACTTTTGCTTTTTATTCAAAAACTTTATGAAAGCAATACTTTATTTACTGGCAGCAGGATTATTATTTGCCACGGTTGTAAAATCACAAACCACCATCAACCTCCAGGAAGGTGAGGTTGTTACCATCAAGACACTTGATACTCTCAATAGCGATAAAAATGCGGAGGGTGAAATTTTTTACCTGGAAGTGGTTAATGATGTAATTGTGAACAATAAAGTGGTTATTACAAAGGGTTCAAAAGCCACAGCCATGATTACAAAAAGTATTAAAAGGGGTGTAATGGGGAAAGGCGGTGAACTTGAATTCAGTTTGGACTATGTGAAATCAGTTGACGGCCAGAATATTAAATTGCGCAATCCATCGGCCGGTGTGCAGGGCAAAAGCAAGCAGACGGAAGCTATTGTTGGCGCTGCTGCGGTGCACCCGGTATTTTTAATTATGAAAGGGAAAGCAGCTATAATTCCGGGAGGTACCATCTACAGCGCTTACGTGGAAAAAAGTTACCAGGTGCAGGTGCAGTAATCTTGTACCGGAAAATTCTACTTCCTGATAAAAATAAACTGGCCGCCTTCATCGCCAACATCGCGGATGGGATTGAACTGAGGCGTCTGCGTGGAGTTATTGATGATTCCTATTTTTATATTGCTGTACAATTGGCTTGCATCAAAAAATTTGGATTGATTATTCTTTAGTTCCTTCAGCAGGTAATAAGCGAATACCGAATGGCCATCCCTGCCCCCGTCCATCACCGGCTCAATACCCCCGGAAGTTATTGCCTGCCGCGACATTTTGCTGTGCACCAGCCGGAAATACCTGTCTGACTCCTCAAACGGTATTGAAACCGTTGTTCCCCTGAAAATATCACCGCTGAAACAGGCATCCGATATGAGCAGTGTATGGGCTGATTGTATCCCGCCAAGGTAGGTCTGCAGGTCATTGTTGGAAACATACTCGGCAGAAGAACGTGTAGTAGCATCAAAAGGAACCCAAAATCCTTTGTTAAGTTCTTTTTTGAATTCTCCGTGTCCGGAATAATAGATCATAACATTGTCCTGTGGTTTTACAGCGCTTACAAGCCATTCAAGTTCTTTAATGATGTTCGAACGCGTTGCCATCTCATTGTAAAGGGTTTTCACGACATCTACTTTATAATAAGTTTTCAACGTGGTTTCAAATGCTTTTGCATCACTCACGGCATTTTTTAATGGTGTCCATGCCCCTTTGTAATTATCAATGCCGATTATCAGGGCGTAATAATTCCCGATAGTC
>JACPRZ010000048.1 GCA_016193485.1 Bacteroidota bacterium
GCCTGCCGGTAGGCAGGGATGGTTAAGACACATAAATATCAGAACATAAGAAAATATGCCGTTTGAAGTAATAAGTCCGGGTACGGTAAGGGAATTGCTGAAAGTAACCAGGCAATTGGATGGGAAGAATTTCCGGTTCGGAGCCGGCTGCACCGATCTTGTCAATGAATTACAAAAAGAACCCGGTGAAGGATTATCGGTAATCAATCTCGGGTGGATAAAAGATAAACGGTTAACCGAAATTAAAAATGAGATAAGCGGAATAAGGATAGGCGCCAGGGTGACCGCCAACAATATCCTGCTGTATGAAACAGTCAGAAAGAGGTTTCCGGTTCTGTGGGAAGCAGCGAATGTTCTCGCATCTCCGCAAATCAGGCAGGTTGCTACCGTTGGCGGTAACATTTGTACCGCCTCTCCTGCCGGAGATATTGCCTGCGCTCTCCTGGCGCTGAACAGCGACTGCGAGATGATTTCACCTGAAAAGAAAACCCGGACACTACCCATTGAACAATTTTTTGTCAATGTGCGCAAAACGGTATTGCAAAAGGGCGAGATTCTTTATTCAATTCACATCCCCCGCAATGATGCAACATCTGTCAGGTTCCATTCCGGCTTCATCAAAGTTGGCACAAGGCGCTCAATGGAATGTGCAGTGGTTTCCCTGGCCTATCACTTCCAGGTGGACAGGGGAGATAAGATAATCCGCGCAGGTATCGCGATTGGTTCGGCAGCACCTGTTATTAAATTTGCCCGTTCTGCATGTGAATTGATTACGGGGAAAAAAATTTCCTCTTTTACTGATGCTGACCGGAATGAATTTGCCCAGCGGGTTGTAAGTTATGCACAACCGATAAGCGATATCAGGGGAAGCGCATGGTACAGGAAGGAGGTGCTATTCAATATCAGTAAAAGTATCCTGGAGGGAAAATAAAAGGTTAAATGGTTGGATGGTTAGATGGTTGGGATGGTTGGATGGTTGATAGGCATTAACAGACATTGATACGCGTTTATGGGTATTAATTTATCAGCGAACGAAAACTGCTACGGTTGTTCACCACGGGTGACTGAGGCGGTGCAAAAAAAAATAAAGGATATTTCCCTCTATCCTGATTTTAATCCGCTTCCGCTTGAAGAAAAACTTGCCGGAATATTATCGGTAACGCCCGGAAATATTGCCATTGGTGCCGGTTCGGTGAGGGTGATAGACGGAATGATACAGACCTTTTGCAATGAGGAGGATGAAATCATCACTTTTGAACGATCCTTTTCGGCATACGGACAGTTAGCGGTCATGCACAGAAAAAGATGTCTCTTTGCACAACTTAAAGATTGGCGCTGCGAGGTAACCAATATCCTTCCGCTGCTCTCAAAAAAAAACCGTTTGATTTTTATTGCGAACCCGAATAACCCCACCGGGACAATTATCACCCACGATGAACTCAAATTCTTATTATCGCGGGTTAAAAGGGAGGTTCTCGTA
Organism: Bacteroidota bacterium; assembly: GCA_016193485.1. Classification (GTDB taxonomy): domain Bacteria; phylum Bacteroidota; class Bacteroidia; order JACPRZ01; family JACPRZ01; genus JACPRZ01. The sequence continues at coordinate 1,481 of JACPRZ010000048.1, forward strand.
GTTGTAGATGAAGCATACCGTGAATATATTACCTCACCCGATTACCCGGAATCGCTTCAATTACAAAAAGAGTTCCAGAATCTTGTCATTGTCAGGACTTTTTCAAAGGTCTACGGGCTTGCAGGGTTGAGGATCGGATACGCAATCGCCCACGAAAAAATCATAGCGGAATTATCAAAAGAACGTGTCCCCTACTCTCTGAACTGCCTGGCTATTCCTGCCGCTCTTGCCGCACTTGATGACAAAAAATTTATTTCCGGTTCTGTAAAAGCCAACACTGAACAGCGAACTTTTCTCTATGAGCAGTTAACCCGCCTAGGTTTCAACACCATTCAATCTCAGGCAAATTTTGTTTACCTGTGGTTTGAAAGTGACAGGGAAAAAGAAAAAACTTTCGACATTCTTTCAAAGAACGGGATTCACATCTGCAATCTGAAAATTTTCGGACAGGACAGGTCGCTGAGGATAACGGTTGGAGATAAGGAAGCGAACAGGAGTGTTATAGAGACATTATCTCAAATCAGTATTCCAGAAAACGTTTAATGAATCATACTATGCACGGGTTAATTTGTCGCATTTTTTTCTTTACGAAATACGAATTTTACGAATATACGAATCATCTGTTCATCCCGTTGGATAATTTCATATCCCATGAGGTTCATTCGTAAATTCGTATTTGTTCGTATTTCGTAAAGCATAATTCGAAATTCAAGGTTTTATCCTGTTTTCAATATACCCTGTTAACGAAATGAATTCCAAAAATTATCTTCTCATAATAAGAATAATCCTGATATTCTTTATACTGGCAACAGCCCTATCGGGTCTTACTGCCTTTCCACTGGAAACAGAACTTCGCATTATTACTGCCTGTTGTTTTGATGAGAGTACAACATTAGGCCGATGGCTTCTGTGGTGTTATGCAGGAGTGAAAGAAAATTCTGAAAAATATCCCTTTATCTCTTACGGTACCGACTGGCTTGGTTTTGCACACCTGGTAATTGCAACGGCATTTATTGGCCCGATAATAAATCCCATCAAAAACATCTGGATCATCCAGTGGGGTATGATTGCCTGTGGAGGAGTAATTATCCTGGCAGCATTAGCCGGGCCGGTAAGAGGAATTCCATTTTACTGGACGCTGATCGATTGTTCTTTCGGAGTATTTGGAATAATACCACTGCTTATATGTTACCGATTGACACAAAAGTTGGAGAAACTCAATGAACAAAATTAATTTTGTGCTGCCTCAATGATATTGCAAAACTCCTCCTGTGATAAACCGACACTCCGAATTTCCGGATTGATTCCCGGTGATACAGCGTAGGATATCCTTTATTCTCACTCCAGCAGTAGTGCGGAAATCGTTTGTGAAGTTTCTCCATATATTCATCCCGTGATGTCTTTGCCATTATGGAAGCAGCGGCAATGGATGCATATTTTCCATCGCCCTTGACGATGCAGGTGTGCTGAACATTTTTCATCGGTTTGAAACGGTTGCCGTCAACAAGCAGTAACTGGGGTCTGATCTTCAGTTTTTTCACCGCCTTCTGCATCGCTTTGATGGAAGCGTTCAGAATATTGATACGATCAATTTCGTTGTTACCTACATACGAGATCGCCCAGGCGACCGCCTTTTTTTCAATTTCTTTTCGTACAACATTTCTTTGCGCCTGAGTAAGTTGTTTTGAATCATTCAACTGTGGATGGAAAAAATCTTTTGGCAGGATTACCGCAGCCGCGAAGACCGGTCCGGCAAGACACCCGCGCCCGGCTTCATCACAGCCGGCTTCAAGGAGATTGGAATTGTAAAAGGGAAGTAACAATTGAGGAAAAAGGTATCTGTAAAAATTTAGGAAACTGCTGGAAATTCCTGCCTGACGCCTACCTGCCGGTAGGCAGGGCAGTCAGGGGTTGAAATTGATTGAAATGACAGAAAAACATCCGAAGTTTTTCAAACTTCGGATGTTTAATTCATTACCTTTTCAACGCTTTTCCATACATCTTCTGCCGTTTTATCCCATGAAAATTTAAGTATCTGAACTTTTCCGTTTTCAATTATTTTATCCCGCAGGTTATTATCTTCAATAATTTTTATCATCGCTTTTGAGATTGAGTCAACCAAAGAAGGATTAACATATAGAGCGGCATCACCGGCCACTTCGGGCATAGAACTGGTTAGTGAAGTAATAACCGGAACCTGACAACTCATGGCTTCCACTATCGGAATTCCGAAACCTTCGAACCAGGATGGAAATACAAGGGCAAATGCAGCGCCAACAAGGCGGGTAAGGTCGGTAAAGTTAAGCGCGTTAAAAAAAAGAACATGTTTTGCGAACTCCATTCTTTTGTAAACATATTCCCAGTCGGAAGACCACCAGATTTTAGGTCCAACGATAATGAGCCGGAAGTCGGAATGGGTTTTCCTTTTGAACTCATCAAAGGCAAGCAGGAGGTTGCGGATATTTTTTCTGGGATAAAGGCCTCCTACAAAAATAAAATATTCGTTCCCGTCTGAAAATTGCTGCCGCACCTGAAATCGTTCACTTTCATCAAGCGGTTTGTATTCCTTGCTGCTACCGTTATAAGCCACATCAATTTTATTGGAATTTATTTTATATTGCTTTGCGATGTCCTGCCTGGAAAATTCCGATACCGTGATGATTCGCTTCGCTTTTTTTGCAAACTTCGGAAAATAATGCCGGTAGTAGAGACGTTCAAAAAACGGAACAAAGTGAGGATAATATTCAAAATTCAGGTCATGAATTACGGCAATGGATGGTGTCCGTGTACTGAGTGAAAGGAATCCGTCAGGCGAAATGAACAGGTCGGCTTTTATGTTTTTCAGAACTGGCGGAATGGCCCATTCATACCATGCGTACCAGAAAAAAGGATGCCTTGCAGGTTGCCCGACAATCAACGGGGTTACATTGGTTGAATAGATGAAATTAGCGGAATATTTACGGTCAAACAGGAAATAAAAGTGGTGCTCGGGATGCTGAACGGTCAGCCGCCTGAATGTTTCATGTGTGAATTTCCCGATTCCACCGTGAAATGTTTCCCTTAAAAAACGTGTGTTGACGGCTATTCTCACTCTTGACCTACATTTGCAGTAAAACGGGCAAAGGTAATGATTGGGAAGGATTGGATGGTTGAAATGGCAGGTTTCACGCACCAGATTTTTTTCTCTGTGGTTCTCTGTGAAAAATCTCTGTGTCCTCTGTGTTAAAAATTCTTAAACACAGAGTTCACAGAGGAAACAAAGAGTTGCACAGAGTTTTGGTGCGTGAAACCTGGTTGAAATGGTTAAATGGTTAAATGGTTGGATATAACGGAATTAAATGCAGAAAAAATTTTTTTCAAACCTCGTTTTCCTGGTGGTGCTGAATCTGCTGGTGAAGCCATTCTGGGTTTTCGGGATAGACCGTACCGTTCAGAACCGCGTTGGAGTTGAGGACTACGGATTGTATTTCGCACTTTTTAATTTCACTTTCCTGTTTAATATTCTACTAGATGCCGGCATCAATAATTTCAACAACAGGAATATTTCACAACATCACCAACTTCTTACAAAGCAATTTTCAGGGATCGCTTCTTTAAAAATCATTCTCCTGCTGCTCTATGTTACAGTAATAATTTCATCCGGGTATCTAATCGGGTACAGGGATGATCAGATTTTTCTGCTTGCCTGGATTGGATTAAATCACGGACTTGCCCTGTTCATATTGTACATGCAGTCAAATATCAGCGGATTGCAGATGTTCCGGACCAACAGTATTATTTCGGTTCTGGACAGGGTACTGATGATCATTTTCTGTTCATTGTTACTCTGGGGTAACATAACAGAACAACCTTTCCGTATTGAGTGGTTCATCATGGTTCAGACAATATCCTATCTGATCACCCTGGCTGCCGCTTTTATTGTTATTCTTCCCCGGATTGAACGGGTATTCCCAAAATGGGATTTACCCTTCTTCATTGCAATACTTAAGCACTCCTTTCCGTTCGCCCTGCTAATCCTTCTAATGACCATTTACATCCGTGCAGATACTGTTATGCTTGAAAGGATGTTACCTGACGGAAAAATCCAGGCAGGGATCTATGCGCAGTCATACCGGATTCTTGAAGCGGCAAACATGTTCGCTTACCTATTTCCGACCCTGTTGCTCCCTATGTTCAGCAAAATGCTGGCAACAACCGAAAAGAGTCGCTTTTCCCCGCAAGAATCTGAATTTGCCCAAAAACAAAACCGTTTTCAAAAAATCAATGGATTGCTTACATTTTCATTTTCAATTCTTTTTTGTGCTGCAACAGTACTTTGTGCCATAACTTTATTTTATTCAAAACCTATCCTTGGCATTCTGTACAGGCAGCACTTTGAACAAGGACCGGCAATACTTACCATTCTGATGTTCACTTTTATCGGGTTTGCAGTAATGTATACCTTTAGTACCTTACTTACAGCCCACGGCAGATTATCGGAATTGAACACGATGGCCTTTGCAGCAGTTACGCTCAATATAACAATGAACTTCTTTTTTATTCCGCACTTCGGAGCATTAGGTTGTTCCATTGCAGCGCTGGTTACCCAATTTTTTGCAGCAACCGTACAGATAATTCTTGTCCGTTCAATCTTCAGTTTTCATTTTGAGCGGCAATGGCTGATAAGGACAGCCGGTTTCTGCATTGGTGTATTCGGAACAGGTTACATTGTTTCTAAATTCGGTTTCAATCCGGTATCAGGCGGTGCAATAATAATTACTGCTGCTTCGTTATTGTTTTTTGTTTGCGGAATTATCTCTTTTACGGATATTAAAAAATATTTCAGCGAAATGGTATAAACAAAGGGAAGTTATACGCTATACCATCCTTTAAACCGCTGTCATGGACATATTTTCATACCTTTGTTGAACCATTAAGTGTACATTATGGAGAACGATCCAACACGACAGGAAGCAGGTCCGGTATTTTCACCAAGGGTTGGAGTACCCGGAACAGGTGCCAATGGAGAATCTGAAATCCGTAATGCGGCAATGGGGGAAGAATTTGGAATTTCCAACATACTTTTATTTTTATGGATCTGGCGCAGACCGTTATTACTGGTTACATTTCTTGCATGTATCCTGTCGTTGATTTTTTCCTCGCCATTTTTTATTCCTCCTAAATTCAAATCAACCGTTATTTTGTTCCCGACCACAGGACGCGCCATTTCAAAGGCGCTTCTCAGTGAAAACCCCGGAAGCACAAAAGACATTCTTGAATTCGGTGATGAAGAGCAGGCGGAGCAAATGCTGCAGATACTTAATTCCATTGAGATCAAGAACCGGGTATTTCACAAGTATAACCTGATGAATCACTACGGTATTGATACCACTGCCGAATATCCGTTAACGGAACTGGCAGAGGAATACGAAGACAATATTCATTTTAAAAGGACGGAATACATGTCGGTAGTTATTGAAGTTTACGATACTGACCCGATTGTTGCAGCAAATATCGCCAACGATATCTCCACCCTGCTTGATACGGTGCGTAACCGAATAAGTAAACTCCGCGCAATGAAAGGATTGAGCGTGGTTGAAAATGAATACCATGAATTGAATAATCAAATTGCAAAGATGGAAGATTCCCTTCGTGTACTGCGGAACTTCGGAATTCACGATTACGAGTCGCAATCGGCAGTGCTGAACGAGCAATATGGCATTGCCATTGCCAAGGGAGACCAGCGTGCGGTAAAAGCCCTTGAAGAAAAACTGAGCGTGCTTGCCCAATACGGTGGCGCTTATGTTTCGCTGCGGGACCGCCTGACCTATGAAACAGAAAGGTTAAGCGTACTACGAACAAAATATGTTGAAGCACGCGTAGATGCCGCACACACACTTCCCCATAAATTTGTTGTCGATCCCGCCTACCCGGCTGAGAAAAAATCATATCCCATCCGCTGGCTGATTGCCGTCATATCCACCGTATCGGCTTTTATCCTCTGTATCATTACAATCCTGCTGATCCAAAAGATTCAAACTATATACGTACGTTACCGCCCATAATAGCTCTGATTTCCGTTCAATGCTTTCGCTATTACATATTGTAAAAACCGGTTTTCAGAATTTTTTCCCTGCTTTTCGGAATGAGAAGATCAATATGAAATGGGTTTATGGCATTTTATTTTTCTATATTGCATTGAATTGCCTTTTTATCACGCAGGAAATTTTCTGGTTCCCGGTACTGTCACTGCTTCTCCTGATAGTATACCTTGCATTTTACCATCTTGATTATTTATTTTTTTTACTTGTTCTGGTCACTCCATTGTCCATAATCCTGGAGAACAAAGACCTTAATGTCGCGATAAGTATGCCTGCAGAAGCGCTGATGATAGCGGCTTCTATTGGAGTTGCGGTCAAATTATTTTATGACGGAACACTTCCCCGGAAAATTTTAATCCATCCGGTCACTATTGCGGTCTTAATTAATTTTTCGTGGATATTTTTTACCTGTTTTACCAGTGAATTGCCGCTGGTATCCCTGAAATTTGCCGCAGCACGCACCTGGTTTTTTCTCTCCTGTTATTTACTTGCAATTATGGTATTTAAAAAATTCAGCAACATCAAATTATTCACATGGGTATACATGGTTCCGCTGGCTGGTGTAATTATATATTCTATTGCCAGGCATTCCGGAACCGGCTTTGATGAACACCATGCACATTGGGTCATGTGGCCTTTTTATAATGATCACACTGCATACGGGGCAATACTTGCATTTTTTATTCCTGTCCTGGCGGGCTATTTATTTTCCCGCCATATCCGGACAGGTGTTTTATCCGGCATTGCGGTTTTCCTTTTCCTGATACTGTTCGGTACAGCGCTGGTATTATCATACAGTCGTGCCGCATGGATCAGTACGGCTTGCGCCTTCATCATGCTGATTTTTATACTTCTGAAAGTCCGTTTCATTCCTTTATTATTGTCCGCTGTGATTCTGATTTTCTGTTTTTTTAATTTCCGGAACGATATCATGATAACCCTTGAAAAAAACCGGCAGATATCTTCCGATGAGTTGATCGAACACGTACAATCCATTTATAATATTACCACCGATGTATCCAATACCGAGCGATTGAACCGATGGAACTCTGCCTTCCGCATGTTTCTAGAAAGGCCTGTTATGGGATGGGGTCCCGGTACTTTTATGTTCCTTTACGCGCCATTCCAACTTTCATCCGATATGACATGGGTATCCACCAATGCCGGTAATCTCGGTAACGCTCACTCGGAATATATCGGGCCTCTTGCCGAATCAGGATTGCCGGGTTCCGTTTCGTTTTTGCTGATTGCCCTTGTGACATGTTATGTTGCATTGCGATTCATGTATAATTCCTCCAACCGGATTGCAAAGGATATGTTCCTGGTAATTTTCCTCGGACTTGTGACCTATTTCGCCCATGGATTAGTCAATAATTTCCTTGATACTGATAAAGCATCTGTACCTTTCTGGGGATTTCTTGCCGCAATTGTCGCACTGGATGTTTACCACAACCGGCCAGAGAATAATCCTGAATCTAATAAGAATATCATTAATCAGTAAAATGGAAATCCGGTGGCCATTTTCATTCTTTTTTCCGCTTTCAGCATTCTTTCCATTTTTCTTTATTCCGTTATTTACGGCAGATTTGCCTTCCACAGGGTAAAAAAGAATCCAACCGGGAAAACGGTTCAACCGGTATCCGTAATTATCTGCGCCAGGAACGAGGAAAAGAACCTCAGGAAAAACCTGCCCTTTATTCTTGATCAGAATTACCCCGATTTTGAGGTTGTGATTGTAAACGACCGTTCCGATGACGGTACCGATTCATTGCTCACGGGTATGGCAGATCGGTACCCTCACCTGATAATTGTTACAATAAAAGATAAAAACAGCGGATGGAGAAAAAAAAGGGCGTTAGACAAGGGTATTGAGAAGGCAAAAAACGATATCCTTCTTTTAACCGATGCTGATTGCCGGCCATTATCACAGTCATGGATACAAGAAATGGTTTCCGGGTTTTCAAATGAAAAGGCCATCGTCCTTGGATATGGTAAATATGAAAATGTACCCGGTTTGTTTAATAAACTTCTCCGGTATGATGCTTATATTACCGCAGTGCAATATTTTTCATTTGCATTGTTCAGATTACCATATATGGGAACAGGAAGGAACCTTGCCTACCGCAAATCACTTTTCATATCAACCGGTGGATTTTCTCCCCACATGGATGTTGCGTCAGGTGACGATGATTTATTTGTAAACAAAACAGCCAACCGGAAAAATACCGCAATCCAATGTACTCCTGAATCATTCACTTATTCCGTTCCTGAACCATCATTCAGTGACTGGATGAAACAAAAAACACGCCATCTTACAACTGGAAAATATTACAAACTGCATCACCGGATTATCCTTGGATTGATCCATCTGACCAATGCAGGATTCTGGTCCTCTTTTATCTTTCTTATTTTCTACCCGGTTAACCCTGATGTTTTTATCCTGCTTTTTCTTGCAAAAACCCTGATACAAAGCTCCGCTCTGTACTTATCGATGAACCGGTTAAAAGAGCCCGATTTATTGCTATTTTCGCATGTTTTTGATTTCATACTTACATTTATTTTACCAGCATTATTTTTCAGACGGTCGTTATGGATGAGAAATACCTCGAAGGGTTAAACCCGTTATTATCAGAAAAAGCTGTTTATGATTTTCACCTGATAAGGAGGGCTATTGACGAAAAGGATGAAACGGCCTATACCGAACTCATGGGCCGGTACCGGGAATCAATTTTCTATATGATGCTGAAAATGGTACGGAATGGCGATGATGCTGAAGATCTCACCATTGAAGCGTTCGGAAAAGCATTTAAAAATCTTGTACAGTACACTCCCAATTACGCATTCAGCACATGGCTTTTTAAAATTGCCACAAACAATGCCATTGATTTTATCCGCAAGCAAAAATTAAAAGCCATATCCATCGATCAGCAGTATGAAACGGCAGAAGGTGTGCCTGTGACCATAGAACCGAAATCCACATCGCTTGACCCGGAAGAACGATATATCAAAAAGCAAAAACAAAAAGCGCTCCGCGCCATTATTGAAAAATTAAAGCCCAAGTACAGGATGCTTGTAGAACTGAGGTTTTACAAGGAGTTGGCGTATGAGGAAATAGCCGCGGAGATGAAAATACCCGTGGGAACCGTAAAGGCGCAACTCTACAGGGCTAAAGAATTATTGTTTGAGATAATCAAAAAACAAACGGAACCGATCTGACGGCAGTGGATAGTGTTGAACTGATTCTTAAGCACTTTACGGAGTTAAACCGGATCCAGGTTGAACAACTTTCCGATGCCGGGTATTTGTACTCCGGGTGGAATAAAAAAATTAATCTTGTTTCCCGTAAAGATATCGGCAATCTTTACCTTCACCACATCTTACATTCCCTCTCCATCGCCCGGTTGGTATCGTTCAGGGAGGGGTCAAGAATTTTAGATGCTGGAACCGGAGGTGGATTTCCGGGATTACCGTTAGCCATCCTTTTCCCCGGATCATTTTTTTTTCTTGCCGATTCAATTGCCAAAAAGATTCACGCTTTAAAGCAGATTGTATCGGCACTTAAACTGAAAAACGCCTTTCCGGTCCAGACACGGGTTGAAAATATAAATGACCGGTTTGATTTCATCACAGGCAGGGCGGTTGCACCCCTGTCAAAATTCGTTGATCTTGTGGCGGGTACGATATCCGGCCATAATATCAACACACTTTCCAACGGAATACTGTACCTGAAAGGAGATGATTTCGTGCAGGAAAGCAGTGTCCCGGTCATTAAGGAAGCGATACCGTATCCGATACAAACATGGTTCCCCTATCCCTTTTTCAAAGGGAAATATGTTGTTTATATCAGGATTTATCCTGATGCTGAATGATTTTGCAAATCATTCAGATCAGGATATACTGACGAATTTGATTTTGTAAGTTTGCAAAATCAAATTCCGTCAGTATAAATATTACTCCGTCTGTTAATTCTGGGGATAATTTATTGATATTTGCAGTTCAAAACATGTAAATTGACAATTTTTATACATTTGCAAAACTATCTGTAGCGTCATTAATAATAATATCATCATGAAGAAGGAATCAATCTTATCAGCAGCAGGCAGCGAGATAACCCTACTTTTCCTGCTGGCGTTCATCTCTTCCCTTTTGATTTCCTGCGGGAACGGTTCCGAACAGGGAGGCGAAGACGGTGACGGAAGCGAAGATACCACTGCCGATTCAGAATCGGGTAACCAGTTTAAGGTCAAAAAGACCGATAAGGTATTTTATACCATCCCGTCACCCATTGAGGTGAGCGCCCTGTTAAAGAGGTCGGGTGCGACTTATAAAAAAGATATTCTGAATGATCCCGCCAGGTACTCAAAATATGCCACCACACCCAGTATGGCCCTTAATCTCGGCATATATGGAGCAGACCTCAGTTTTACGACTATGTTTGAACAAACCCAGGAGACCATGGTATATCTTTCATGCGTTAAAAAACTTGCCGATAAACTGGGTATTACCTCCAATGTAAACCAGGAATTACTCAGCCGCGTTGAAAAAAGTATTGATAACAGGGATTCCCTTGTACAGATAATTTCAGATTATTACTGGGAATCGGATGCCTACCTGAAAGAAAACAGGCAATCGAGCACTGCTGCCCTTGTCATTGCAGGCGGTTGGGTTGAGGGCATTTATATAGCGACCAAACTGGTACAGACCACGACCAACCGGGAAATCATCGGCAGAGTGGGTGAACAGAAAATGTCACTGAACAATTTAATTGCGTTGCTTGAGTCCTACAGGGCCGAAGACAGCAATGTGCTTCCATGGATTGAAGAACTGGTAAAACTGCGTGATTCGTTTGAAGGGGTTGAAATACGGTATACGAGGGATGAACCGATCACCGATGCAAAAACGCAAACCACCACAATAACAACCGTGTCAACTGTTTCAATCAACGATGAACAATTCGCAAAAATCGCAGCAAATGTTGAAACGATAAGAACCAAGATTATTAACCTGTAAGCCCGTTTTTATGAAAAGTACACTTTTATCTTTACTTACACTGGTCGCCATCAGCGCTGGCGGAATCACTGGCGGATTTGCCCAATGCAAGACATTTACCAAAAAATGCCTGCCAAAACTCCAGCCCTACATTCATAACGGCCAGTTAAATTCCACAACCCTTGCCGAAAGCGAGACAGCCGAACTTATGATGACCTTTTATTCTGGGCAAAATTACCGTATCCAGATATGCGCACAGGATGTTCTGGGTAATGTACAATTTTCACTGCTTGACCAGGACCGGAATGTGATCTTTGACAATAAAGAACATAATTTTTCCGATCACTGGGATTTTAATGTGAATTCCACCATGCGGTTTATTATCAGCGTTTCAATCCCTGCCCCGGACAGTAAGGCGGCAACAAACCAGATAGTTCAGAGCGGTTGCGTATCGGTGCTTGTCGGATTCAAGGATTAGTTTCCTTAGGAAGGTACCTTGCGCTGGCGTAGAATTTATTGCCTTTCACCATTCCCACCCAACTGAATTTTTTCAGATCACCGTTTTTGCAGATCATCCGGCATTCAAAGTCAACTGTTTCCTGCCCTGTCATTTGAAGAATTCTTGTACGGGTGCGGGATGTTTCTTCATCAGTGACGATAAAATTAAAGAAATCCCGTCCTTTAATCTCTTCCATTTCGTAACCGAGCAGCGGACGAAATACGGGGTTCAGGTCGTTCACGGTGCACCGGGGAAGATCAATAATACACATCAGGTCGGTGGAATAGTTCAGCATATTGGAAAGAAGTTCAAGCCGCTGGTTTTTTTCCGCAAGTTCACTGCTTGCACGGGTATAGGACTGGTGCAGGTGAAAAGAAAAATACTTTACGAGCAGCGACATTATTGTTGTAATAGTTAAAATTGAAACCAAACTTGCAAATGCAAAAACATCGCGGTCTTCGGGCGGAATGATGTTCCGGACAGGGAAGCCGAAAAAATTATTGAAAAAAATCAGGAGAACCGTCAATAATGATGCGGAAAACCACCACCTGCCCTGCTTGCGGCTTGTGATGGAGGCGCCTACAGGAAGTACCAGGAAGGCAAAAGCAAACGGGCTTTCAATGCCTCCGGTTATGCAGGTTATATAGATGACCAGGAAAAATGAGAAAACGATCAGGACCATGTATGCTACATACAAATTCCTGTGAACCCTGAAAAAAAGAATGTTCAGAAGGATCAAACCCGAATAGATTAACAGGAAAGGAGAGAGGTATTTCTTTTCTTCAAAGACCAGCCAGTTCAGGAGCAGGACAAAGAGAGCAATGCCCACCATAATATAACTTGCGATAGCGGTTGCCACGTTTTGCTGTTGCAGCAACTCTTTAATTACCGGTTTTTGGGGTGAGGAATTTTTCAATGATACAGAAAATAAAAAATCAATGCTGACCAAAGGGGCCGTTTGCCGCCTTGATCACTGTTTTTTTATACTTCGGGCGCTGGCGTAAAGTTTTCCCCCTTTTGAAATTCCAACCCAGTTGAAGGGTTTTATACCGCCATCTTTACATTTCATATTGCAGTCAAATTCAATGGACTGATTTTCTTTCAGCGACAATAAATCGTTATCAAGATTATGGGTGTGTTCGTCATGAACAATAAAATCGGAAAACTTATTACCCTGCAGTTCTTCCATTTCAAAACCAAGAATTTCACGGTAAGCAGGATTCAGATCCACAATCCTTAACGATTTCAGGTCAACGATGCACATCAGGTCGGAGGAATAATTCAGCATGTTGGCGAGCATTTCGAGCCGCTGGCTTTTTTTGGAAAGTTCATCGGCTGCCGAGTGGTACGCTATGTGCAACTGGTAAGTAGAACTTTTCACGAACAGGGAAAGAAGCGCAGTAATGACAAGTATTGTAAACAGGGAAAGAAGTGAAAAAACTTCCATTCCGTATTCATCAGGGATAATATTCTCGACCGGGATACCAAGTTGTTCATCGAGGTAAAACAGGAGCAGGGTAAGCGCTGAAATGCCTGTCCATAACCGGCCCTGTTTGCGGCTGGTGATAAAAGAAGCGACCGGCAACAGGATAAAAGCGGTTGTAAACGGGCTCATAATGCCGCCTGTTTTACAAATCATAAATACAAACCAGGAATACGACAGGGTCATCAGGGTAAGAAAATTAATAAAGAGATTTTTATGGAGCCGGAAAAGGAGCATATTGAATCCGACCGCGGCAATATAAACAAGCATAGCGCCAGGCAGATAGGTTTTTTCACCGATGACAAAATAAATAATAGCCAGCATAAAAAGGAACAATCCGACAATCGGATAACTGATTACCTGCGCTACCTGACGCTGATGCTGGAGCAGGTCGGTGAAAACGGGTTTTTTCATGGCTGGGGGATTGGGTAAAAATTAATGGGCAAAAATAATCAAATTCGGGCAGGAAGATTATGCCCTTTGTTATCGGGTTCAAAAGAAGAATGAATAATTTCACATTTAAATTCCGGCTAATTGATTTCTCCTGTTCCTGTAATGCAGCATGTATCCCCCTTTTGTGGCGTCACTCAGGAATGACCTTTTTACAAGGGTTTCAACCAAAGGTTGTTTTTCAATAAAGGGGGAGATAAGTTTTTCAATGCGGCTTTCGGCAACTCCTATCCTCCTTGCAAATTCAGAAAAATCATCCCTTGAAGGATGTCCTCTTTTTTTATAAACATGACTTTTAAAATCGTCAATAAATAAACCCTTGTCCAAAGCAAAGTCGGTATCATTTACGTGCAACCTGGTATTTAACAAATCATACGCTGGGCTTAAAAGAAAATCGCCTCCTGAAGATTCAAGAAGAGAAAAGTTTTTTAAATGTGCATCGCCATTTGAGAAAAGATAGTTGAATAGAACCAGTGAAAAATATTTTTCAATTTCAACACGCCAGGCAGCAACATGTTTTTTAATCAACAAACCTGATTCCTCATAACTGTACTGATACTTTTCATTTGAGTTCATGGTAGTTTTTCCGGCAAGTGAGGCAAAATCCTCCTGCCCCCATTTTGTTTTCTCATTAACGTCCTTAATGTCAAACCTCCTGGTAATAAATACCGGTTCACCGGTAGTGAAAAAAATCAATGCATTAGCGGCCGTATCAACCCCGAAAACCTGGCCGGCAATTTGCATAGTCAGATGTTCGTTTGCAGGCGCGTCACCGGCTTTTTTCAGTAATGTTGAAGGAATTGGTTTTAATATATGCGTTCCCTGCTCACCTTCCTTTGTCAGTCGCAGGACATTTTTATCCATCACCATACTGATTTTAGTTTGAAAACCGGATATTGAAATTCTTTTCATGTTTTCAAGAAACTCAGCCAGCGTCTTCTCGTCCTTTTGAGGTGAGGGCATATTGAGGACATGACTTACCGATTTGCCATAAAACAACCTCCTAATAGAGGAAGGGCTATATGTCTCATAACCTTCAGCCAGGTTACCGGGACAATATTTTATTGAAGGCAAACTCACGGTTATTTAATTTTTTTTACGGTGATATTTCCAATCGTATCGGCAGCGGCAGTTGCTACAAGTAGTCCGAATTGATCCTTTTCATCTATCTTCAGTAAGCGGCACTGAACGTTTCTGTTCTCACCTTCGGCAATCATATTACTGAAAAACGGAAATAAGTATTCACACCGGTATTCCTTCTTTTTTTTCGGCAGGGTTATACTTATAGCCGGTTTGGACGGGTCATTAAAATAGGCATCTTCATACCGGAAAACAAACCCGTTCCGGTTTTCTTCAATAAGAATACCGGCTAAAATTCCATTGCGGTAAATTTCTGCTTTCCTCATAAGACGTCACCCCCCCGATAGTTGTCGGGATAAAATTTTTCACGAACTAATATTTTTTACTTCAAGTATTAATTCCATACCTAAAACTTCAGCAATTTTCAGCAAGGTATTAACAGTGGGATTGCCTTTACCGCTTTCAAATTGTTTGAGGGTACGCAATCCAATTCCGGAGAGACCTGCAAGTGTTTCCTGATTTATCTTCAGGGTTTCACGCCTCTCTTTTATGGTTTGAATCAATTTCTCCTGGTGCATTTTATTGCTCTTTTGCTGCAAATTTAGTAATAATATTTATTCCCTAACCCAAAAAGTGCATTTTATTACACTTTTAACCATCTATTAGCGGTCCGAACCGCAAGGTAGTTTTTGCTATTTTCGCAATCCTTTTCCGGAGAGATGCGTGAGCGGTTTAAACGGCATGCCTGGAGAGCATGTGTACTCGCAAGGGTACCCAGGGTTCGAATCCCTGTCTCTCCGCTGGTTTTATCTAATTAACTCTCATCCGACTTCTGCAAAAAATCGCCATCATCGGTCCCAACCGGTCCGGTTGCAGTAAAGAATTGTACCGTTTTGGTACCGATCTCGGCAAAGAGATTGCTTCGCCCGGCAGGATAATTATTTGCGGAGGTCTTGGCGGCTTTATGGAAGCGGTTTCCAAAGGAGTAAAAGAGTCAGTTCATACTTTCAATGGGCAGACCATCGGAATATTACCGGGTGATGATCCGCAGGATGCCAATCCGTATATTGATATTGCCATCCCGACCGGTCTGGGCATTGCAAGAAACATAATAATTATTAATTCAGCCGATCTTATCATCGCAGCAGGCGGAGGAGCCGGAACACTATCTGAACTTGCATTTGCCTGGCAGAAAAAGAAAAAAGTGCTGTGTATTACCGATTTTGGCGGTTGGGCGAAAGAGTTGGCCGGAAAAAGAGTAGATGAAAGAGAT
The DNA here is from genome assembly GCA_016193485.1 of Bacteroidota bacterium. Classification (GTDB taxonomy): domain Bacteria; phylum Bacteroidota; class Bacteroidia; order JACPRZ01; family JACPRZ01; genus JACPRZ01. The sequence goes on from JACPRZ010000048.1 coordinate 17,335, forward strand.
GATGGATTGTTTTTACCGGTTAAGAACATTAAGGAAATACTAAAACTGATTAAAACCCCGTTAAAATAAGATGAAATGAATAACACGGCATCAACCTTCTGTTTGTAAATTTCCTTTATATTTGCCCCCTTTAATAAAACCCAAAATTTAAATTAACCATGAAAAAGGCAATTTTCTTTACTGCAACCATAATTTATGTGGTGTTGTCCGGTTTTGGAACAATCCTGTATGCCCAGGATGATACCGCATCAGCAGGAACTGAAACGGTGTCCGCTGTCCAACCCGAAAAACCTGCTCCCGGACAACCGGCAGAAACCGGTCAGGTGCAGCCGCCTGAAGAATCGTTCCACCAGTCAATAAAAACAAAGTTCATTGAGGGAGGCGTGCCTTATATGGTTCCAATCCTTTTATGCATGGTCTTCGGCCTTGCCATCATTATTGAGAGGATTATCTATCTGAACCTCTCCTCTACCAACACAGGAAAACTGCTTAAAAGTATTGAAAGCGCCCTTTTTTCGGGTGGTGTCGATTCGGCAAAGGAAGTATGCCGTAATACACGCGGACCTGTGGCAAGCATATTTTACCAGGGTCTCGACCGCTTTGATGAAGGTGTTGAAGTGGTTGAAAAATCGGTCGTCTCTTATGGCGGTGTGCAGATGGGCCTTTTGGAACGCGGACTTGTTTGGGTATCGCTCTTCATCGCACTTGCCCCGATGCTCGGGTTTTTCGGAACCGTTATAGGTATGGTACAGGCATTTGATGCTATTGAAGCCGCGGGTGATATTTCGCCCTCCTTAGTTGCCGGTGGCATAAAAGTCGCCCTTATCACTACTGTGTTCGGACTTATTGTCGCAATGGTTTTACAGGTATTCTATAATTATCTTGTTTCGAAAATTGATTCCATTGTAGGAGCCATGGAGGACTCGTCCATTTCACTGATAGATATGCTTGTAAAATTCAACAAATCAAAAAAATAAATAATAAACAATTATCCATGGACGGTTATTTCTCAACTGAAAACTATTACGGACTGGTGGATATAGGTATCTACCTGTGTTATGCCGGGATGATTATCGGAGGCCTGCTGGCGATATTATTTCCTGTTTGGTTTTTCATTAAGAACCCAAAAGGAGCCAAAACATCCGGGATAGGGCTTGCCATCGCATTGCTTCTTTTCGGAATCAGTTACATGCTCTCAACCGGAGAGTTAAATGAGAAATACATTGGCCTTGGCGTTGATACCGATACCTATTCAAGGGTTGTAGGCGGTTCCCTGATTTTGTTATATGTCACCGGTATCGGTGCAGTGGTTATCGCCATCGGTACGGAAATTGCGGGAATCTTCAAGCGATAGTTATGGCTCGCAAATCGCGTAAAACACCCGAGATTAATGCCGGCTCAATGGCCGACATCGCTTTTTTGCTTCTTATCTTCTTCATTATTGCCACCACGATGGATGTTGACCGCGGCATCCTGCGCAGGTTACCTCCTCCCCTGCCTCCTGATGTTGAAAAACCCCCCCCGATCAAAGAACGGAATGTTTTCCAGGTGCTGATAAACGCCAACAACCAGTTGATGGTTGAAGGCGAATTGCTTGACATCCGTAATCTGAAAAATAAAACGAAAGAATTTATTGCCAACCCTGCCGACAATGAAGATCTGCCGGAAAAAAAGCCGCCTCAGAATATCGATCTTATCGGTATATACAAGGTGTCAAAAGGAGTTATTTCTTTACAGAACGACCGGGGAACCGCATACGGTATGTACCTGCAGGTTCAGAATGAACTTACTACCGCATACCGGGAATTAAGGGACGATTTTTCGATGCAGAAATTCGGAAAAAAGTACAGCGAATTGGATAAGAACCACTCAAAGGCAATACAGGAAGCAATACCAATGGTGATTTCGGAAGCCGAGCCGAAGAATATTGCGGGAATGGGTAAGCCATAGTTAATGGTAAATGGTAAATAGTAAATGGTAAGTGGTAAATGGTGAAGGATGTGGTTGGAATGATGGGCATTGATAGGCAAATGATAAATTTCGGATTTCGCCTGCCTGCCGGCAGGCAGGGATTCGTATTTCGTTGATTATGGCTAAGTTTCACAAACAAAAATCTGAAGGCGCTCCTGGCATCAATACCGCTTCATTGCCTGATATTGTTTTCATGCTTCTTTTTTTCTTTATGGTCACAACTACTATCCGCAAAGCAAGTTTGAAAGTTCAGTTGGTTTTGCCGTTTGCAAGCGAGATACAGAAAATTGAAAAAAAATCGCTGGTCAGTTATATTTATGTCGGACCTCCAATAAAGTCGCTTCAGTCCCTCTATGGCACTGAACCGAGGATACAACTGAATGATGCATTTGCCAAACTAGATGACCTGCGGGAATTTGTAATCAAGGAGCGCCAGAAACATGATGAGAAGGAAGTACCAATGATGACCTGGTCTCTTAAAGTAGATAAGGATACCAAAATGGGTGTTGTCACCGATATAAAACAAAAAATGCGCGACATGAATGCCCTTAAGATAATGTATTCCGCTAAAAAAGCCACTGGAACGGCTTCGTTTTAGACCTTGAAATAAAGAAATAAAGATGTAAAGATTTAAAGATATCAAGATGTAAAGACATCAAGATCGGAAGGATTTCGGAGACATTGTTAAAGTATTCTTGACTTCTTGTTCTTATATTCTTGTATTCTTATATTCTTGTATTCTTATATTCTTGTATTCTTCACATCTTGACTTCTTCATATCTATTGCGTACATGTTTGATTTCCACCGCTTACCGCCTTCTTTTCAGATTTTCCTCTTTCTGTTCATCGTTCTTTTTTCTTCACTCTTATTTTTAATTGGTGGCTACCTCGTATTATTATTTTATTTTGATATCAATCTTTTCGAAAACGAATCCGTAAATGGTCTTCTTGCAGACCCCGCATTTGCCGGTAAACTGAAATTCCTGCAGTTAATTCAGCATTTGGGAACGTTTATTGCACCTCCTCTCGTATTTGCTTTATTGATTAACCGTTCACCATTTTCTTTTCTTTCACTGCACCGGAAACCGGCAATAATCCTTTGCCTGACTGCATCGTTTTCAATAATTGCTCTTTTACCTTTTGTAAATTATCTTGCCCTGATTAACGGAGATCTGTCATTACCGGATTTTTTATCTCCCGTTGAAAACTGGATGCGGGAAAGCGAACAGAGCGCACAAAATATGGCGGAGCAATTTTTGAAAGCGCATACAATCACAGATCTGTTTGTTAATCTGCTTATCATAGCAATTGTTCCTGCAATAGGAGAAGAACTGGTTTTCAGGGGGGTAATACAACAGATTGCAATAAAAATAACCGGGAAAATAATAGTATCCATTATCATAACCGCATTCCTGTTCAGCGCCCTTCACATGCAATTTTTCACTTTTCTCCCGCGGTTTATTCTTGGGATAATTCTCGGTTACGTTTTTTATGCATCCGGAAACCTATGGGTTTCAATTTGCGCTCACTTTGCAAACAACGGGTTCGGGGTTGTGGCATATTATTTAATGGAAAAGAACCTGCTGACTGAAGAAAACCTAAACCCGGATACAATCGGTATCGGGCAGGGACAATGGTGGGTAGCGTTATTTAGTGCAGTTGCAGCATTATTTTTTTTATTTCCGTTTTATGGTAAAAAACCGTTGTCCAATGAACCAAAATAATCCGGTATAATTATGCAGCAAACAAAAAAAATATGATGTCGGATACACAACAACAACCCCGTCACATTATCGCCATTATCGGTGGCGCTGTTGCCGGTGCTGAGGCAGCACGTGTTTTTTCACTTTCGGGTGTTGAAACGGTTGTCATTGACCAGAATACCCTCCCATACGGAAAACTTGAAGACGGCCTTCCTAAATGGCACGGGAAATTACGCGATAAAGAAGAAGATAATATAGATATTAAATTAAACCATCCTCTAGTTCATTTCGTACCCGGTGTAACGGTCAGTAGGGATATTTCATTCGTAGATCTGCATCAACTCGGATTCAGCGCTGTTCTTATTGCAACGGGCGCATGGAAAGACAGATCCGTTCCTGTTGACGGTATTGATGAATTCATTAACAAAGGTCTTTGGTACCAGAATGATTTCATCTGGCGCTTCAACCATTGCCATGAACCCGGTTTCATGGATGCGTTGCCTGATATACCGGATGGCGCAATGGTGATTGGCGGTGGACTTGCATCACTGGATATTGTAAAAGTCATCATGCTTGAAACCGTAAAAAAAGCGCTTGAAAAAAAAGGTATTGCAGTTGATATTTTATCCCTTGAGCGATCCATTCCCGCTTTTCTTTCAAAACATGGCTTAACACTTGAATCACTGTCTCTTAACGGTTGCACTCTTTATTACCGGAAGAGATGCTGCGATATGCCGCTTACTCCCGTTTCGAATGAAGATACAGGCAAAAGAGAAAAAGTCCGTTTGAAAATACTGGCTAATTTCATGGAAAAATACCTTTTCCGGGTAAAGGATTGCATGGTACCTGTGGATAAAATCGTTATCAATGAATTTCTTGCAGGTATCGTTTTCAGAATGACCCGCTTTGAAAACGGTCTCTTATCAGAAATTCCGGGGTCAGAAGTAAGGGCTGAATCCGCTATGATCATTTCCTCTATCGGAAGCGTTCCGGCTCCTATTGAAGGGCTACCCTACCGGAAAGAAATGTTTGACCTCGCTGATATGGATACCTGCAGAATAGAAGGTCTTGATAACGTATTTACAGCCGGGAATGCAGTGACCGGAAGGGGAAACATCATTGAATCAATGAAACACGGAAGAAGAATTGCAGAATATATGCTGAATCATTTTCTTCCTTCAAGTCCCACGCTTCCGTCAGAAAAAATTTCTGAAATATCGGAATGGGTAAAAGCCCTGCAGTTGAATGCCGGGTATAACGGTAATTTTACAGATTGGATAAAGAAATACAAACCCGTCAGGCTGGAGAATATCTTAAAGGAGAAAAAGTAAATTAATCCCGGGCGGTTTCACTATCAAATATGAACTCGGTAATGGGAATATTATTTCGGAAGTAATAGGTTGCTCCCCATTTGTGTTGTACTTTCCGGTATTCAAAAACCTGCCCGTTCTTGAAAATAACCCGTTTTATTATTGTTTTATTTCCTCCTTCAATGATCTCCTCTCCTGGTAATGACGGTTCGGAATCATAAGCAGAAAAATGATGCAATGCAGCAGATTCGGATGAATGTTTCGTTGAAACTACCTTAATTGGTTTACTTCTTACATGGGTATTAACAGTTAATTTTTCAGCACCAGGACCGGACGCGGTAATTGACTTTGCGGATGAACTTCCGGTGTTGGGTTTCCTGGTTACAGCATTACGATGAACGGCTGAATAAACTTTTCCATCCTTCAGATCTTTTTCAAACTTCTGCTGCCGTGCAATTTTCATTTCGGATTCCTTTTTCCGCAGGGCCTCAAGTTCCCGGTTCAGTTTATTAAGTTGATCTTTAATCATGCCGGCATATTCTTTATCAATTGCAAAGTCCCTCTCTTTTTCGGAGTAAGTGATTTTACCGACCGGTTTATTGAGTATGGTAGTATTTAACAATCCTTTTCTCTTTTTGAACAGATTCAGTTCAACAAGAAAAGCGGCAAAACCTTTTTTAGCAACCTGTGCGGAAACATTTCGTGTTGAGAACATTATTTTTTTTGTCACATATCCGTCCTTGGTGGCCTCAATCTGGTAATCATTGTCCGGTTGAAGGATAAAAATGAACTTGCCGGTTGAGCCGGTTGTAACTTCACTGATTCTTGAAAAGTTTTTTGACAGCGACACACTCGCTTCCTCAAGCCGTTCGTTTTCTTCACCCGTAACCAGGCCATCAACGGTCACTGTCCAGGAGGCGTATCCGTTAATGTGAACAAGAAGTACAAGAGGAAGTAACAAAATCAGGGATTTCCAATTATTACATCTCATATTTGATAAAACGATAAATTAGGTAAGTTTTTTAATAAATAACGAAATAATCCTTTGTTTTTAATAGTCGTGGCAAAAGTATTGATTGTTTTTTAATTGGCAATGGGTTGGAAAAAATATTTTTTCAGGATGATATCAAAATGCCTGCCATAATGTCTTATTATTAATAATTGTTTATTATATTATTGTTTTTCAGTGTTTTAATTATTTTATTATGTCATTACTATTCACCTCATTCTCCACCCTCCGATGAACCAGAGTGTCAAGGGTCTTAACAAGAAAACGATGGTCACGTAATTAATAATCGTAATTTTGTGCCCGGCAGCACAAAAAAATATTGCGGATTTTTATACTGATGAGTTTGATTTTGCATACTTGCAAAATCAAATTCCGTCAGTATAAATTGCCAAAATTGCGGATTGAGTATCTCAGGCCGAACCATTGATATTAATAAATGGAAAAAAACACCTTTACCGGCAATGCCGATTTTGCAGCCATCGAAGCGCTTTATGAACAATTTTTAACCGATGGCGACAACCTTGATTACGGATGGAAAAAATTTTTTGAAGGATTTGAATTCGCCCGTAAAAACTATTCAGAAGGAATCGAGGGTGGAGGAATACCGGAAAATGTCCGCAAAGAATTCCGAGTATTAGACCTCATCAACGGTTACCGCAGCCGGGGACATCTTTTCACCCGTACTAACCCTGTCCGTGAAAGAAGAAAATACTCCCCTACCCTTGATTACGAAAATTTCGGACTGAAAAAAGAAGACCTTGAGACCGTCTTCAATGCGGGTTCCGAAATCGGAATCGGGCCGGCAAAATTACGCAGCATCATCAATCACCTGCAGGAGACCTATTGCCAGTCCATCGGTGTTGAATACCGTTATATCCGCCACCCGGAAATCGTACAGTGGCTGCAACTACGGATGGAGACCACGCGCAACATGCCCGTTTTTACTCCTGATGAGAAAAAACAGATTCTCGTAAAACTTGCTGAGGCGATAACCTTTGAACAATTCCTTCATACAAAATTTACAGGCCAGAAACGTTTTTCGCTTGAAGGATGCGAGACCCTGATTCCCGCCCTTGATGCGGCAATAGAAAAGAGCAGTGATCTTGGTGTGGAAGATGTAGTGATAGGTATGGCGCACAGGGGACGACTTAACGTACTTACCTCAATTATGAAGAAATCATATCGTGAAGTTTTCAGCGAGTTTGAAGGAAATACCTACACCGATGGTGATTTAAGCGCAGATGTAAAATATCATCTTGGTTACAGCAGCGATATTCTGACTTCAAAAGGAAATCATGTCCATGTGAGTTTGGCTGCAAATCCATCGCACCTTGAAGCGGTGGATCCTATAGTCGAAGGAATGGCGCGGGCAAAAATTGACAAGAAATATTCTGATCATGATAAGGTGATGCCGATCCTGATACATGGTGATGCATCCATTGCCGGCCAGGGCGTTGTCTATGAAGTGGTGCAGATGTCGCAATTAGATGCGTATAAAACCGGAGGTACTGTGCATATAGTAACCAACAACCAGATCGGTTTCACAACCAATTACCTTGACGGAAGGTCAAGTGTTTACTGCACCGATGTTGCGAAAGTTGTACTTGCCCCTGTATTTCATGTGAATGCCGATGATGTGGAAGCGGTTGTTTTCACTATAAAACTTGCCCTTGATTTCCGGAACGAATTTAACCGGGACGTTTTCATTGATCTCCTGGGATACCGCAGGTACGGGCATAATGAAGGTGATGAACCGAAATTCACTCAACCGGTTTTATATAAAATCATTGCAAGCCACCCTAACCCGAAAGAAATTTACCTGAGACGCCTTCTGACGGAAAACTATATAACCAGGGTGGAAGCAGATGCTGTTGAAAAAGAGATTAAAGACAACCTGCAGCGACACCTTGATGAGATAAGAAGCAACGAAAACCCGATAAAAGACAGGGATAAAAAACTCCAGGGTCCATGGAGTCAAAAACGGATTGCCATTGAAGACGATTTTCGCCAATCACCGGTCACCGCAGTTGACAAAAATGATCTGATAAGAGCCGGAGAGGCGATGCTGGGACTTCCTCCGGATAAAAAATTCTTTACAAAAATTACCCGCTTGTTTGAAGAACGCAGGAAAGCGCTGATGGATGGTAAAAATCTCGACTGGCCGATGGGAGAACTTCTCGCTTATGCCACGCTGTTGCAGGAAGGGTATTCCGTCCGTTTCAGCGGACAGGATGTTGAACGCGGAACTTTTTCCCATCGCCATGCAACGGTAAAAGTTGAGGATTCGGAAGAAGAAATAGTTCCTCTGAAGAATTGCTGCCGGAATGGAGCCACCTTTGAGATTTATAACTCCCATCTTTCCGAATATGCCGTGCTTGGATTTGAATACGGATATGCAAGCGTCCTGCCTGATACTATGGTAATATGGGAGGCGCAGTTCGGTGATTTTGCCAACGGTGCACAGATCATCATTGACCAGTTTCTATCCAGCGCAGAAAACAAGTGGGGAAGGCAGAACGGACTTGTGATGCTGCTGCCGCATGGTTATGAAGGACAGGGTCCCGAACATTCGGGCGCACGGATGGAGAGGTTCCTGGAATTATGCGCGCAGAATAATATCCAGGTGGCGAATTGCTCCACTCCTGCAAATTTTTTCCATCTCCTGCGCAGGCAGATGCATCGTGATTTCCGTAAACCACTTGTGATTTTTACTCCAAAAAGTTTGCTCCGTCATCCCCGCTGCCATTCAACCGTTGATGAATTCACAAGGGGGGGATTCAGGGAAATCATAGCGGATGAAAATATAGACTCAAATTCTGTTGAAAAGATATTGTTGTGCTGGGGTAAGATTTATTATGATTTACTTGAACAAAAGGAAAAAATCGGGACAACCGATACGGTTATTATCCGTATTGAGCAGATGCATCCTTTCCCCCATAGTCAGTTAAAAGCGGTTCTTGAAAAATATAAAAACGTAAAACGTTTCATCTGGGTTCAGGAAGAGCCGGAAAATATGGGTGCATGGGGATTTTTACTCCGCACGTATTATTCAAATGGAAAAAATATTCCTTTGAAATGTATTGCACGACCTGCCTGCGGTAGTCCGGCAACGGGATCGGGGAAAAAACATGTGGAGGAGCAGAGGGAAATTGTTGAGAAGGCGTTTATATTTAAAATGGGGTAAATTTGTACGGTAAGAAAGAATACATTTAGCAACAAGCAACAAAAAAACTTACTTTCACCCCGTTCAAAATAACTTCAATCTAAATTCTATGGCAAGAATCATTTATGCTGATAGCACCTTGTGCTGGAAAACTTACCTGAAAACCAAAACCATCTTGTTGTTGTTATTTTTTCTCGCTGTTTTTCATGTAACAACTGCACAAACAACTGCTCCTGCGAATGTTGACCTTAAAAAAGAAAAAGCAAATTTTTCTATGGGAATTTTCGGAGGGATGAATTTACCCCTTTCAAATTTTGCTGTTTATAATGATGTGCTATTGCAAGACAGTATCTACGGTTCTGTGTATTATGATCATTCCGATAAGTATAAAGCAACTCCTGTCCCGGATATGGCATTTGGATGTTTCCTTAATTACCGTGTCAGTAATTACTTTGCTATTCAATTTTCGCCATCCTATTACAAAGACAGAGGAAAAATAAGCGATGGTTCTACCGGAAAAGCCGTAACACATGTTTTTAATACTTCACTGGCAGGAGTACTGAATATTACGGAACAATTATCCGGATCAATCGGACCTTCACTTATCGGGAATTTACGAAACGTTGCGCTTGCAATTCCTTATGTGAACAACCGGTACGTGATTGCCCTGAATATGGGAGTCAGTCATCAACTGAAAAACGGAATTAATATCGGTGCAAAGTATAATTTTAATTTGGGAAAACTGTATAGAGGAAATTTTCAATATATAAACTCAAACGGTGTATATCAGGATTACGAATCTCACAACCCCGGGCATTTACAAATCTTGTTAGGATACAATTTTACATTCAAAAAAAAGAAAGACAAAGAGGTAGAAGAACTTAAAAATATGTTAAATGATATCATTGCAAAGCAGCAAAAATCTGATACTACAGGAACGGAAGCCGAATACAGAGGAAGCGGTGATCCGCTGAAAGGACTGAATGTTTTAAAAGCAAAAGAACTTCAGACAGGAAAATATTACGCTCTCATTATCGGCATAGACAAATACACCGGAGCGTGGACTCCTTTGAAAAATGCTGTGCGCGATGCCAAAGCCATTCAGGAAGTGTTAACAACAAAATATGAATTCACTCATTTCAAAACATTGTTTGATGGAGAAGCAACCGGAGAAAATATTGTGAAAGAACTGGAGTGGCTGGTTGACAGTATTAAGGAAAATGACAATGTGTTTATCTACTATTCCGGTCATGGAGAATACAAACAATCTTTAATTAAAGGTTACTGGGTTCCGGTTGATGCCACAACAACTTCAACTTATAAATTCATCTCCAATTCTGACATTCAGACATTTTTAGCCGGAATCAAATCAAAACATACTCTATTAGTTTCAGACGCCTGTTTCAGTGGTGATATATTCAGAGGAATTACCGTGTCTGTTCCTTTTGAAGATTCGGAGAAGTATTATAAAAAAGCGTACAACTTAAAATCCTGCCAGGCGATAACTTCAGGCGGACTGGAACCAGTGATGGATGGCGGCAGAGAAGGACATTCCGTATTCGCATTTTATTTTCTTAAAATGCTTAAGGAAAATAATAAGAAGTATTATGATACCGGGCAGTTGTATAACGATTTAAAAATTCCTGTGACCAACAACTCAAATCAGTCTCCCAACCTGCAACCCATTAAAGATACAGGAGACGAAGGAGGTCAATTTATTTTTATTAAGAAAGAGCCCTAAATCGCAAAATCATGTTTCATCAGGCTTCCACAAAAGTTTGCGAATTAATAATTCATAATAAAATGTTTTTAACCGTTTTTTATTTATTTATTTTCTTTTCTTTTTACACTGTTCAACCCTCTTTTGCCCAACCCTTTGCCAAACAAGTTATTCTTTCATTTCACACCTGTGATGCTTCCTGCACCGGTTTTCAGGACCACCAGGTTAACCTTGCCGAATCAGATGACGGTATAACCTGGACCCCGGTTCCGAATTTTTCTCCCTACCAGGGCAGCGTTCCCGATGTAATCATCCACGGCAGCAAACTCTACATATATACCCCCGGAAAAGTAAACCGGTATGACAATAGTTCGGGCTCCTGGGATGTAAATCCCGTTGCTGTATCCATAACAGATAGCGCAGGTAATTTTGTTTCCTATGTTGACCCTTCGGCTGTTATCGACAGCACCGGAAGGATAGTTCTCTTCTTTCTCAACTCCACCGGTTCCACCGGAGACCCCGCAGGATGCTCAACCTACCCCTGCACAAAATATTTTGATTCTGCCGTTGAAGTTGACGGTTCTGACGGAACTCAGTTTACTCTGCTGGACGGTCACCGGAAAGAAATTACGCTTAACAACAGTCCACAAACCGCTTCAGACCCTGATATTTATTTTGATGGCAACGAATATATCCTCTATATCTCGCAGGGATCTTCTTCTCTTGCCTTTCATTCAACCTCAATGCACGGAGTATATTCTTCATTTCCTAACCTTACCAACGACCTTCTTACCAACCAGGGGGGGATACCATGCGGTTTTTTTAATGAGGATTCGTGGGAATACCATACCTATGTTCATTCCAACGTTTCAGGCAATACGGTCATCGGCCATGCAACGCATACCGGGTTCACAGGTCAATTGAATACTTTTACAACAGTCATTTCCGGACCCATCATAGGTGAACCGGCAACAACAAAGACGGAGAGCCCGGGAATATGCAGGAATGAATTCATTGTGGGAATCAATCCATCTGAAAAACCTGAACCAAAATTACCGGTGGTCCGAAACGGAAGGAAATGGTTGTTTTATTCTCCGGTAAACGGTATCAGCCGTATTGAGATATTTGATGTTATGGGAAGAAAGTTACCGAATTATCCCAGTGTCAATTCACAATTTGAGATTATCAGGGATGGTTTAAATGCGGGAATTTATTTTTATAAACTTTATTCGGATAAAAATTTAATTCACACGGGTAAAATTATTGTTGAATAATATCTTCCCATTGATTTTTTGAAGTATGACAATCTCATGCACTCCAATCGCTGCCACCACCTGTCATATTCGTATGGAAATAACTATCAAAATCCTATACCTTACTGCACTTGTTACCGCATTTTTCTTTTTTCCCCCCATCGGGGGGGGCTGCCAATCCCTCACCAATATTTCCAACTGGGCTTACCAACTCCAGAACATCAGCGTTCCGCAAATCGCAGCAGACGGTTCCGTTCAATTGATGGTTATTGATTATTCACTTGACGGAACAGATGAGTTCAAATTCACACCCGCTGAAATTGCGCAGATGAAAAGCAACGGGAAATTAGTGATTGCTTATATCTCCATCGGTGAAGCCGAGGATTACCGTTTTTACTGGGATACTTCATGGTACAGCACCCCCCCTTCATGGCTGGGATCCGAAAACCCGGATTGGGCCGGAAATTACAAGGTGCATTTCTGGGAGCCGCAGTGGCAAAACATCATCTTCGGTTACATTGATACCATCATCAGCCAGGGTTTTGACGGTATTTACATGGACATTATTGACGCTTATTATTACTGGCAGGTTGAAAATCCTGTTGAACCCCTTGCCGATTCGCTGATGATTCAATTTATTTTGAACATCCGCGCCTATGTTGATTCAGCTCAAATTTGGGTAGAGCCATTTCATCTGATTCCACAAAACGGAGAAGATATTATCTCATCCGGCAATGTATTTTCATCGCTGAAATCATCCTGGTTCAATGCGATAAGCGCTATCGGGGTTGAAGATGTTCTTTATCCGGGACCGCTTGATGAAGACAACAGTTATAATCCGGATTCCTGGCGTATCAGCCAGTTAAGCGAATATCTTGCTGCAGGAAAGCCGGTTTTTTCAATAGAGTACCTTACTCAACCGGCTGCAATCTCACAATATGTTGCCGCTGCCAATTCCCTTCAATACATACCTTATGCCTGTGTACGTGCATTAGACCAGTTTTGCCAGCCGCTGGTAACTTCTCCTGATATCTTATCTGAAAATTTATGCGACATAAAAACCATATCCAATCCGGGAAATAGGGAAATAATAATTTATTCACCCTGTTCAATAACAAATAACCGGATTGAAATTATGGATATTACAAGCAGAATCGTTTACGCATCGGATTTAAAGCAACAGGTTGAAACCCTCCATACAGGTTTTCTTATATCGGGTAATTATTTACTTCGGATTTTCGGTAATCCGAATAGTAGCCCACAGGTAATACATCAGATAATTTATTCATATTGAAAGTTTGGATAAATCCACAATTCGTACATTCGTACTCCCGATAGTTATCGGGATCGTTTTTCGTAGATTTGCATGCGCTGCGCCACCTGCAACAACTGGCTCCTCGGAGCCGAATTCAACAATGTAGAGATTGATTACTGCCCCTCCTGCGGCATCTGGCTGGATGACCGCGAACTGGAACTGCTTGCCGGTGCGGAAGGAAAACGCTTTGAACTGAATCTTGCAAAGTCGTCTGCTAAAACAAAGAGGTTCTGCCCGCGGTGCAACGTTCGTCTCAGTACAGTTGAAACCATTGCCACAGGTGAAAAAGTCATCCTTGACCAATGCCCCTCACGTCACGGCTTGTGATTTGACAAAGGGGAACTGGAAAAAGTGCTGCAATCAATGGATAAAACCGGCATTGAAAACGAGTCAATGAAAATTCTTCTTAATTTTATCCGGAATTTATTTCAATATTCACCCTTAATAGAAAGGAAAAAGGGATAAGGGTATACGGGCTAGGTGAAAGGCAAATTTCCCTTATACCTTATTCCTTATACCCTATACCTTATACCTGACCTAACCACCCATAAACCCATCACTACCATGATTACACTATTAGTAATTCTCGGAGTTGTCATACTTCTCATCCTCTGGGCAATAGGTGTGTACAACAGTTTGATCGGAAAGCGCAACCGCGTTGATAATTCCTGGTCGCAGATTGATGTGCAACTGAAACGCAGGCATGACCTCATTCCCAATCTTGTGGAAACGGTGAAGGGTTATGCAAAGCATGAGCGCGAAACGCTTGAAAAAGTCATACAAGCGCGCAATGTTGCGGCACAGGCAAAAACTGTTGGCGAGGCGTCCAAAGCCGAGGGGCAACTTTCACAGGCGCTGATGAACCTCTTTGCCGTTGCCGAAGCATACCCAGACCTGAAAGCAAATCAGAATTTCATGCAATTGCAGGAAGAACTGGTTTCAACCGAAAACAAGGTTGGATTTGCGCGGCAATACTATAATGATGAGGTAATGACGTACAACACCGCAATCCAAACCATCCCCAACAACATCATTGCCGGCTTTGGCAAATTTGAGAAGAGGGAATTTTTTGAGATAGAGGTGAAAGAAGAACGGCAGGCGCCCAAAGTACAGTTTTGACAATTACCGATTCAAAATAACTTCATGGGCATTGATAGGCATTAATTGGCATTAATTGGCATTATTCGTATTTCGTATCTTCGTATTGATTCGTTTTTCGTAGATTTAAAATGTTTGAGTTAATCTCCGCCAATAAATCCCGCTCCTTCCGGTTAATGCTTTTTTCTCTGCTTTTCCTTCTCGCAGTCGGCTACCTGTGCGGCTGGATGTTTGGTATTTATTACTTAGGTGAAAACCTCTACTTTTTTCCCAGCCAAAGCGGACTGGCGGGATTGGTACTCGGTGTTATTTTATGGCTTCTTCTCCGCATTTATGCCTATTGGGGTGCCACATCTTCGTTACTGGGAATGGTCAATGCGCAGGAAATAAAAGAAAAATCGCAAAATCCGCAGTTATTCAATATTGTCGATGAGATGTGCATTGCATCCGGAGTTCCTTTGCCGAAAATTTATGTGGTTGATACCGATGCGCCTAATGCTTTTGCAGCAGGACCCCACCCAAAAAAATCGGTAGTGGCGGTTACTACCGGACTGTTGCGCAAACTAAACCGCAATGAACTGCAAGGTGTTATTGCACATGAACTCGGACATATTAAGAATTATGATATTAAATTTATGATAAATGCCTTTGCTATGGTTGCGGCTGTCACGATATTGACTGACATAACATGGAGAATGATCAGAGGTTCAACGGGCAGGTCCCGAAGCAGAAGCGGAAAAGGCGGTGGCGGAGGATTAGGGTTGATTATTCTCGTTATTGCTCTCGCCCTTGCTATTCTCGCTCCGTTTGCCGCACAACTCTTTTACTTCGCGCTTTCGCGAAAACGCGAATATCTTGCCGATGCTTCGGCTTGCGTTTTCACACGTTACCCTCCTGGATTGGCAAGTGCCTTGCGTAAAATATCGGGCGATACTTCTCCCCTGCCCTCTTCAAAAAATACTTTGATGCCGTTTTTTATTGTAAATCCGCTTGAAGCGCACCGGAAATCATTTTCTCTTTTCAGCACCCATCCACCGGTTGAAAAACGGATAGCAGTACTGCAATCCATCGGGAACAGTTTTACATCATTAGAGGATTACAATAACGCTTACCGTTCCTGTATGAATTCATCCGGATCAGTTTTTTCCAAAAAAACGGTAACTGCTGTTAATGAGGCATTGCAAAGCCAACCTGTTATAGGAACAACCTTTCAATCAGAAGAACCCGCTTATGCTACCCGTGAAGTAAAGGATATGTTGTTCCGGATGAATAATTACAGCATAGTGAATTGCAGTTGCGGAACGAAGATAAAAGTGCCACCGGGAAAAGAAAAAACGGCTTGTCCGAGGTGCGGGAAACAGATTGACTAAGTTAAAAAAAATTGTTATTCTTTAATGCCACAACTATTTTTGATCATACCCAAAGTATTCCTGGTCAATTCTGCTGAAAAGGCATGATATTCGGTTTCCGACATGTAATGATTGTAAGTTTTTTGGATGGGATTAGGTGGAACAAAATTACAGTATATACGATATTTATACTCCTGAAAATCCACATAAACCGATGTTTGAACATCAAATGTATTGGTTCCGGCTTTTTTAAATCCTCTCCAGTAAAAATCAATTCTGATTTGCCGGATATCCGGATATTGCAATGGTTTCTGGGGTATTCCTTGGATGTATATCTCATTTAAGACCTGGCCAAATTTTTGGGGATTATTAAAATCAAATAACAGCTGATCTTCTATGAATTTTAAATTCCGTCCGGGTGGTTTTAAAAGAGTAGTTTGTATTGAATGCTCAACCCAATAAGTATGATCAGTTTCATTAAACAAATCATTAAATTGTTCAAGTTTTTGATGGATTGTAGTAAATAATCCTGAAAGAGAATGTGAATATAACTCCTGTATTACTTTCCTGTTTTTTTTAACTTTTACTACTTCCCTATCCGCTAAACTTCGCTTAAACAATTCTATTTCTTTATCAGGATCAGTTGGTTCCTCAATACTTTCCCCCCGTGCTGCTTTAATGCTCATTTCAAGCGAGCGAACCAGATGTTCACCTATGTAAATAACAAATGATTCCATGTCACCGGTATCTGCTTTATTCAGCGCCAGCAGGTAGTTTTTCTTATCGGATGAAGGGATGATTACAGGCGCATAATCCTTCCTCATCAGAATATAATTCATAATAAGCCGTGCTATTCTGCCGTTGCCATCATCAAATGGATGTACGCGCACAAATTGATAATGAAACATTGCAGCCAGCCATAGCGGATGCGATACAGTGCTAATGCTGTGTTTTTTGTAAAACACCATTAATTCCTGCATCATGGGGCGGACTTCATCGGGCGAGGAATAATGAAAAATCTCTCCGTTTTGCAAGCGCACTGAATTGGGAGTGTCTTTGTAATCACCCACTTTAATGAGTTTTCGAGTCGGTTGACCGTCAGGGGTAATTGCTTCCTTCCAGAAGGGCTTTACAAGTATTACGCGGTTCAATTCCTTAATAAAACTCTCTGTCAGCGGATGTTCCTGGTCAGATGCTATATTCCTGACAAGATGTAATGCCACATCATGCGCCTTCATCTCTTCATACTCACGCATTTCATGTTCACCTGTGGCTTTATCAAAAATCAGAAGTAGTTCGGTTTGACTATAAGTAAGTGTATTCCCCTCTAAGTGATTTGAATTATAATTCCAATTTAACCGGATTTTTGTCCATAAGCGGTCCTCATCCGCTTTTTTCATCGGTTTCATGCCATCTAATTCCTTTTTGAGCCCGTCAACTTTTTTATAAATTTCTTTGATGGTCATTTGTTGCTTTCATGGTTACAGTTCAACTGTGAAATTAATAAATAAAGGTAACGATTTTAATACTGAAACTTGAATTTCTTCTCTTTTACCTCATCATTTGTTTTAATAACCTTATTTTTAAGTGCTTCTTTATATTTAACTAACCGTTTTTGCAGTTTTTCATCACCTGTTGCAATCATCTGAGCGGCAAGTATCCCGGCATTTCTTGCACCATTTACCGCAACTGTCGCCACAGGCACTCCGGCAGGCATCTGGACAATGGACAAGAGCGAGTCAATGCCTTCAATGGAGTTTGATGATTTGATGGGAACTCCTATTACGGGTAATGGAAAATATGCCGCAATTATTCCAGGAAGATGTGCCGCCCCCCCTGCACCGGCAATAATTACCTTTATACCTTTTTGATGTGCGCTTTTAGCGAAATCAGCAACCAAATCCGGAGTGCGGTGAGCGGAAAGTGCATTGATTTCAAACGGCACCTGCAACTCGTCCAGAACCTGCGCGGCTTCCTGCATGACAGGCATATCGGAAGAACTGCCCATTATAATGCTGATGAAAGGTGACATATATTGAAAATTGTGGATTAAAAATTCTTGCTTAAAAATATTGAAAATTGATATTAAATCGATTTAATTTGAAAAACATTTGGTTGACATGCAATTGCATATATAGTCATTTATAGGCATAGATTGGTATTATTCGTATTTCGTACATTCGTACTCCCGATAGTTATCGGGATCGTTTTTCGTAGATTATGCAAATTACCCTCAAAGATAAGACATTCCGCAAACTCATAAGTTACCGGCAGATAGAGGCAGCGGTTTTGAAAATGTCGGTCCGGCTGAACAGGGAATACAAAGGGAAGTACCCGGTATTTATCTGCGTTCTGAATGGGGCATTCCTTTTCGCTTCTGACCTGGTAAGGTGCCTGACCTTCAACTGCGATATTACCTTCGTAAAATTATCTTCCTATGAAGGCACAAAATCCACAGGTAAAGTAAAAGCCCTCATAGGCCTCGATGAAATCATCAAAAACCGTGAGGTGATAATCCTTGAAGATATTGTTGACACAGGAATAACCGTTGAAAGTTTATATAAACAACTGCGGATTTTCGAACCATCCAAAATCAAAATCGCCACCCTCCTTTTCAAACCAGCCGCATATTCAAAAAAAATAAAAATTGACTATTTTGCTTTTAAAGTCCCTGATAAATTCCTTGTGGGTTACGGACTTGATTATGACGGAATGGGACGTAATTTTAAAGATATTTATATTTTGAAAGATTAACTGTAATCTAATGATTGAATAATATCCATTTAAATTCGTATCATTGGTCCCACCCAGATGGGATTCGTATATTAGTATTGTACCAATATGCTTAACATAATTATTTTCGGTCCGCCCGGTTCCGGCAAGGGAACACAGGCATTAAAACTGGCTGAAAAATTCAACCTCGTTCATTTATCTACGGGTGATATTTTCCGCGCCAATATCAAAGATGGCACAGAACTTGGCAAGATCGCAAAATCCTATATGGACAAAGGCGATCTGGTTCCCGATGAGATAACGATAAAAATGCTTGAAGCGGAAGTGAACACCCATCCTGCGGCATCAGGTTTCATTTATGACGGATTTCCGCGAACGATCGCTCAAACGACAGCGCTTGATAAACTGATGGCTGCGAAAAATACCTCAATTGCTCTTACCCTTGCTCTTGAAGTGGATGAGGAAGAACTCACCCGCAGGATTCTTCTCCGCGGAAAAGAATCGGGCAGAAGCGATGACAAGAATGAAAATATAATCCGCAACCGTATTAAAGAATATACCGTTAAAACCGCTCCCCTGAAGAATTTTTATCTGAAACAGAGAAAATTAAGAGCAGTTAACGGAATCGGAAGCGTTGAAGAAATATATAAAATACTTTGTGATGAAATGGCGCAACCAGATTTAGTTGTATTTAACGACAGATTAAATTATTCTGCATTGATAAATAAATTTCCTTGGATTGTTACAGAAAATCAATCCGCCATTATTAGTCCGGATGTAGACGGAATTTTATGTGGTTTGCTCATGTCGCATTATCTTAATTGGAAAATAGTGGGATTTTACGATGGAAAAAGAATGACGATTAAAAGCGGTGTCGATTACAAGAAATGTGTTTTCCTAGACATGGAAATCTATAGACAAGGAATTAAAAGCTGTGGTCAGCATTTGGTATTATATAATTCAAATCATCTTCCGGCTAATTGGAATAACTATTCGCTTGCTTTAAATCCGAATATTTTAAGAGGACATGATGCAAGTAAGTTTTGGAGCAGAAAATATCCTTTAGGTACAATACATTTCTTGTTGTGCGCTTTAAGCACATACAAAACGATTCCTATTCAGAAATCCGCTATTGCACCTTTATTGTACGTTGATGGCACTTTCAAATGTTTACTTAATTATCCGGATAATTGTATCAGTTGGCTCCATTTTTTAAATGCAAAAGAACCACAAAGTCCACTCTTCCCTTTATATATTTCTTTTGCCAATCAAAAACTTTCACATACTATGCATGAAATGGAAGCAATTTTTGTAAAATTTCAGGAAATAAACAACGGCAAGAAAAGGGGAGGCGATAAAATAAAATTAGGTGAGATAAAAGATGGGGAATTTCCAGAAAAAGTTCAATTTAAAGCGGAAAATTTAGTTTCATTTTTAGCAGAAAGTACAGGGTGGCAATTTAATAGGGACAAGTGGACAATGAATAATTTTATTGTAACTGATTTCACAAAGAAGATTGAAAAAATCACCATTAAAAAATATGATACTATTATGAAGAAAAGTCCTTTTTCTCTGGCAATAACCGGTGAGGGGGGCAAAAGGATGGAATATGCCCTGGAAAAATTCTCACGAAAGCGTAAGAGAAAGTTGAGGTGAATTTCTTTTTATGCGTTTTCCGGCAAGTTGGCAATAATCCTCCGAAATATCAAATCCAATATAATTTCTTTTATGTTTAAACGCTGCAATGGCTGTTGTGCCGCTTCCCATAAACGGATCCAACACTACACCACCTTCAGGACAAAAACATTTTATTAAGTCCTCCGGTAGTTTATTCGGAAAAGTTGCAGGATGTTCGTGCTTCAGTTTTTCGCCATCGCCACATGTCTCGTAAACCCAAACAGTGCCCGGACATTTAGTTGGATTGATAGTTACTTTTCTTGAGTTTAAGGTTTTTCCATTGGTCAGTCGTGTTGCAGCTCCAGTCATAGTTACGCCAGCCCATTTAGATGGAATTTTTATCGGTTCTTTGTCAAAGTATTGAGGTCTTTCACCTTTCAGAAAAAGCGGGAGGTACTCATGGTCAACTCTGAAACGTTTATTCCACCATGCCCCCTCTGCACCATATTTTTTATATATCAAACATTCAAATAGTTTAAAGCCGGTATTATCACACCAGTCAAGAATTGTTCTGAAAGAGGTCAATGATTTGCCGAAATTTCTGGTTTGGTCCTGAATCACCATAGCGGCAATGCCTCCATCTTTTAAAACTCTGAAGACCTCTTTTCCAACCATTGATAAGTCCAAGTTGAATCCATTATAATCCCTTATACTATCATAGGGAGGAGAGGTAACAACAAGGTCAATGGATTTTTCGGGAAGTAATTTCATCCCCTCAATGCAATCCATACAATAAACATTATTCAACTCTAAAGAAGAAGTATCTTTGTTTCTGCTTTGCTGCATATATTTTATCAGAAATTGTGATACAAATGTAGGTAAAAAGTAATATGGCTGATTCCAACTTCATTGACCACGTAAAAATCCTTTTCCGCTCCGGCAAAGGAGGAGCGGGTTCTGTACATTTCAGACATGAAAAATTTGTCCCCAGAGGCGGACCTGATGGCGGTGACGGAGGCAGAGGCGGTGATATCATCCTGCGAGGTAACAACCAACTGTGGACACTGCTCCATCTGAAATATAAAAAGCACATTTTTGCCGATGACGGTGAAAACGGTGGCGGGAACCAGCGAAGCGGTGCAAGCGCAGAGGATATCATTGTTGAAGTGCCGCCTGGAACGATAGTAAAAAATAGCGATACCGGGGAAACTGAAATGGAGATTACCGGGAATACAGAAGAAAAAATTATTTTACATGGAGGCAGGGGGGGATTGGGTAATGTCAATTTTAAATCATCAACCAACCAGGCGCCCCGCTATGCCCAGCCGGGTGAACCGGGTAAAGAAGAATGGAAAATCCTTGAATTGAAACTGCTTGCCGATGTAGGGCTGGTGGGATTTCCCAACGCGGGTAAATCAACGCTTCTATCAGTGCTCTCATCGGCAAAACCGGCTGTAGCGGATTATCCTTTTACAACACTGACTCCAACGGTTGGTATTGTAAAATATCATGGGAGACAATCATTTGTAATGGCCGATATTCCCGGAATTATTGAAGGAGCGCATGCAGGGAAAGGTCTTGGTTTACGCTTTTTGCGTCATATTGAGAGAAACTCAATACTTCTCTTTCTTATTCCGTGCGACTCAAAAGATATTTTCAAAGAATATAAAATACTCCTCAGCGAACTGAAACATTACAGCGATGAACTGGCTTTAAAAAAAAGAGTTGTTGGAATTTCAAAATGCGATCTGCTTGACGATGAATTGCTTTTGGAAATAAAAAACGAGGTTAACAGGCAATTCGCAAAATCAGAAGAAATTCCTTTAATTTTTTTCTCATCCTTTAAAAAAACCGGATTGAATCATCTTAAAGAAAAATTATGGGACCTTTTGAATTTGGCATAGATTGCTAAAATCGTATTTATTTTTTACAAAATATGCTTGAATCAATAAAAAATATTGACGAGAAACTCTTTCTGATTCTCAACGGCACTCACAATGCCTTTTTTGATGCTGTTATGTACTGGTCATCTGAAAAATTTTTCTGGATACCGTTTTATGCACTCCTTCTTTGGCTTATGTACCGCAAACTCAAGGGAAAGACATTCCTTCTTCTTTTTTTTATCATCCTTTTAATTGCCGTAACAGACCAGACCAGTGTACGTTTTTTTAAAAATGTTTTTCTGCGCTTGCGTCCATGCCATGAACCGCACCTTGAAGGATTGGTCCGCCTGGTTGCTGATTCGTGCGGGGGCATGTACGGTTTCATATCAAATCATGCCGCAAATACTTTCGCCCTTGCATGGTTCCTCTCAGGTGCTCTGCGGAAAAAAATGCGTTTTATCGCACCCGCGCTCTTGTTATGGGCATCTCTTGTTTCCTACAGCCGCATTTATGTTGGTGTTCACTACCCGGGTGATGTTTTAGCCGGTGCACTATGGGGTGTCATCGTTTCAATAGTTATACTGTTCTTCTACCGGTTCATTGAGAAAAAAATATGATCCCTTTAGATTCCATCAGGGAGTTCTGCCTCTCTTTTCCAATGACAAAGGAGGATATTCCATGGGAAGATGTTTTGACCTTCAAGGTTGCCGGAAAAATTTTTGCGGTAGTGAACCTTGATTATCCCCACTTCCTGTCCATTAAATGCACTACTGAAAATTTTGATTCTTTTCTTGAGTATGAACATATTAAACAGGCGCCCTATTTCGCAAGGAGGCATTGGATATTCATTGATTTGCAACAGCATAATGATCTTACCGCGCTGAAAGATTGGATAACTGAGAGTTTTAATCTCGTCATCATAAAAACACCTGCAAAAACGAGGATAAAAATTGAAAAAATGCTGAAATGAAATCATTTATTTACCTGCTGGTTATATCACTTGTCCTTTCCGGTAATAAATTTCCCGGTATAACCGAATGGCTCCTTCCGGTGAATCTTATCAACCGCCAATCGCTCATTGAAATCCGCCTTACGGAAATCGGAACTTTCGGAATAAAGCGCAAGGCAAGACCAACCGTTCCATCCCATCTGCATACAGGAATTGATATCCGGAGGCCCAATGATCGTTATGATGACGAACCGGTATTTGCCGCATCCGGAGGCACCGTTATCAGTGTGCGTACGGATGGTCCTTTCGCCCAGGTTATCATTGAACATGCGGGAGAAAGGGGAAATAAAATCTGGACTGTCTACGAACATCTTGCGGGAATTTCCTGCTTTCCGGGTGACTGGGTGACTTCAAATTCAAAAATCGGCAGGTTTATGAATAAAGAAGAACTCGACAGATATGGATGGAAGTTCAACCACCTGCATTTTGAAATTCTGAAACAGGAACCACGTCAACTTAAAAATGATTTTAAAAATCCGCATCGAAAATTCGGAGTGTATAACCTTGAATGTTATACCTATGAAAATCTGGATAAATATTATTTCGACCCGTTTGAGTTTTATTCTGTAGTATGGAAAAATCAGGAAGTCAAAGCATTATCAAAACAACCTTAATTGTTTCGGTCCCGCTTCCTTTACATTTTCCTCTCTTTTTTGCAGGTATTCTTCCGGTATCTCTGAAATAAACCGTGAGGGTTCAGTAGTTTTCATTTCATCACCGGAGAATCTCTGCTTCGATGATGTAATGATAACCCTCTCTTTTGCCCTTGTAAGCGCCACATAAAACAATCGCCTCTCCTCTTCGATGGTGCTTCCGCGTCTCAGGTAAGGGGTAATCCCCTCTTCGGCACCCACAATGAAAATGACCGGAAATTCCAATCCTTTAGCCGCATGGAAAGTAAGCAGGTTCACTGCATCCGATTTGTATCTGCCCACATCGGTATAGGAATCGAGTGTGGCTTTTTTCAGGAAAAGTTGCCAGTCGGAACCGCAGGAAGCGGCAAGTTCAAGAATGGATTCCCTTTTTACCTGCTCAGCCGTGTTTGAATCACCTTCCGTAAAAAGGTTTTCAAGGATCATATTTATGCCATTTATCACCCCCCCTCTCTCCATACCGGATGGAAGCATCTTCAGAAGATTCACCATTTGCAGGAAAGTTGGGGGATAATGGTTATCATACACATAATCATTCGCAATAACATCCATTCCGTTTTTCTCAATCCCGGTGATGATGTTAATAATTTCATTTTCTTTTATCCGGAGATGCTTTGAGCATATTGAATAAACAGATGTAAAATCCCTGGGATTCAGCAGTACATTGAAAATATCTTTTATTATGGAATACGGATACGATAAAAGGTAGTTGGTATTGTCGCCAAAGCGCAGGGGTATTCCATCATTTTTCAGAAAATCCGTAAGAAACTCTCCGATCCTGCGGAGCCGGAACAAAACTGCAATATCAGATAAACCGAAGGCATCCCTCCTCCCTTGAGTCACAAAGCTGGAAGATAAATTCCTGAAACCTCCAACAAGTTTCTCAATTTCACCTGCAATAAAACCGGCTTCGGCTGTCTGATCCGCACATTTTACCCAATGAATAATTTCTCCCGTTTTACAGGTTGTCTTTAATTTAATCCTGTCAAAATCGCAGTTATTTTTTATAACCTGATAAGCCGAATTCAATATCTCCTCGCCCGACCTGTAATTATCTTCCAGGAATATTTCCTTAGCCACGAATTCGTCCCTGAAACGTGAAATCAACCCCACATCAGAACCCCTGAATGAATAAATTGACTGGTCAGGATCACCAATCGCGAAGATATGAGGCGCTTCCTTAAAATGAAGAATAAAACGGTATTGTTCGGGATTAATATCCTGCAGTTCATCAACCGCCAAACACCGGTATTTAGCGGTAATTTGCTTCTTGAATATTTTATCCGAATCAAAAATGGTATTCACCCGGCTTATCATCCCGGAAAGATCAATAGCCCGGTTTTTTGATAAAAAATTGTCGTAGTCCGAAACAACCCTTTTCAAATCATAGCCCCCAATTTTCTCATCGGGTACAATTCCGGTTTCATAATATCGTGGAATGTAATCAGCAAGTTCCCCTATTTTATCCTTTGATTTATCGCAGAAAAGTATCCGTAAAGCGTTTACCCGGTTTTCCCGGTCAAATACCGTAGTAATTTCCGGATCCGCTTCCTTCAGAATTTTATAACAGACCGAGTGAAAAGTTCCGGCAGTGATTTTATCCGCCTGTGATCCGAGGGATGATTTCAACCGTTCCTTGAGTTCATCGGCCGCTTTGTTGGTGAATGTAAGAGCAAGAACCGCAGCAGGATTAATTCCTTTGTGTCTTATATAATGGGATATCCAGTGGACGAGGGTATGGGTTTTGCCTGTACCGGGTCCGGCTATTACAAGGACGGTTCCCCCGGTTTCAAGAACTTTTTTCTGATTTTCATTGAGTGATGTATTCTTTTTCCGGTATTCAGATTTTTCTTCACCGGCAACCGTTTCTTGTGTCTGCTGGCTTTTTTGAAGAATTTTTTTCCGTGACCTGCTTTCACTATCCGGCCCAAAGAGGAAATTTTGCCCGAAGAGCGCTTCAACTTCTCCTTCTGAAAACATTTTTATTTTACCAAATTCACCGTCATAGCCGGTTTCGGGTTTTACTTCGTTATTGCGCATCCGTTTT
Source organism: Bacteroidota bacterium (assembly GCA_016193485.1). Taxonomy (GTDB): domain Bacteria; phylum Bacteroidota; class Bacteroidia; order JACPRZ01; family JACPRZ01; genus JACPRZ01. Next base: position 43,168 of record JACPRZ010000048.1, read on the forward strand.
ATTGCCTCACCGAGAACCGGATTTATTTTTTTTGATATTTCATCAACCGGCATATCATTTAATAATGATAATTCATTTCCCGCACAGGTAATCGCATCAGTGAACATTTTCAATGTTTTACGCGAGGCAGGGGGAGAACCGGTTATTTCTGAAATTATTTCCGGTAAGGGTATAATATGCCGGTAACCCGGAGAATCCGGGGGTTTCAGCGGCTTTTGCCTGTCAGCAAGAGTTACAACCCTGTTCAGTACCCCAACGGTTACGGGCCCACCGCACTGTGGACAGATGCCCTTATTTTCAATGGTCTGCTCAGGTTCCATCCTCACTTTGCAGTTCCGGTGGCCATCAAGGTGGTATTTGCCTTCCTCAGGAAAAAATTCAAGGGTACCGTTAAAACCCTTCGTTGTTTTTAAGGCATTGAACATTTCAAAGTAATTAAACCCGGTATCAAACAGAGTGGCTTCCCTGCCGAGTTTCTGCGGTGAATGGGCATCGGAGTTGGAAACAAGAGAATAGGAATCCAGTTCGCTCACAAGCCAATTCATTTCCGGGTCCGATGAGAGACCGGTTTCAAGGGCGAATATGTGATGAGTAAGGTCTCTGAAACATTCCTTTACACTATCGTATCCTGATTTTGAGCCGAGCATCGAGAACCATGGCGTCCAGATGTGAGCGGGGATGAGATAGGCATCCGGAGATGTCTCCAGCGCTATTTCCAGCAAATCGCGTGAAGGTAATCCGAGAATCGGTCTGCCGTCCGAGGCAATATTTCCGATCCGGGAAAGTTTTGCATTTATTTTCGCGGCTGTTTCGAAGTCGGGTGCGAAAACGATATTGTGATTCTTCCTGACCTTGCCGTTCCATTTATAAATTGAACTGATCTCAACAGAAAGGCAAAAACGCAACTCAATTTCTTTGGTTTTTATTCCAGGCAGAGGTGGTTCCTTTGGCGGATTTTTCAATCTGAAAAATCCGTTACCGTCCGGTACAAGTTTTTCCTGCAGTTCGCTAAACCATTTTGGGTGGGTAAAATCACCGGTACCTACAACATTGATTCCTTTCACCAGAGCCCATTGGTACAGTGATTCAAGGTTTAGATTTCTTGCTGTGGCGCGTGAAAAATGAGAATGAAGATGTAAATCGGCAATGTATTGCATACAACAAAAAATCCCGTTCTGTAAGTTCAAAACGGGATTTTGCATTCAGGTCAGGTTATTTTAATAATGCCACAAATCATGTTCATAGTTGAAAATTTCTTCTTTGATTCTTTCGGCCTCCAGTTGGGCCTCCATACCCTTGGTATAATCAATTATCAAACGATTGTAAACATTTGACTCTTTATAAATGTAACTGCCGAACATACGTTTCCAAAAGAGATCTTCATAGGTCAGCCGCTCGGCATCATTGGAGCGGTTGAAAACTTCCGCCATTGCAAAAACATACCGTGCCTGCGGATAATAAATCCAGAACAATCCCTCATAACTTCGGAAATTGCCGTTTTCGTCTTTTTTGATTTTAATTAACTGCATCCCGATGATTCTGACTTCAAGAACTGATTTCTGCTTGTCAAAAAACCACTCCTCTTTCAGGCGGTATTTTTTAATGTCGGATGAACTGAGGTTTTCAGCGACCACTTTCATTTCCATCTCCCCGGTTTCCGGGTTATCAACATACTGGGTATCCAGCCGTGAGAACATTTTTTCGGCATCGTCTTTTGTCAGGGGTACGCTGAATTCATCGTCAGCAGGTCCGTTATAGGCAGTAATGGTTCCTTCCTTAATACCCTCTTTAATTACATCAAACAGGGATTTCCGTCCCGAAATCGGTTCATCCGGCAAATAAAAGGGATGGTTTATTTTCTGGCGGAGGTCTATTTCCCGCCAAATCCTTTTCGACCACATAACATCTGCGTTGCGCAGATGAGTGTACGGTATGGGTTTACGGGTAGGTGTATGTTCCTTAATATAAACGCCATCCAATACCTCCTGTGCAAAGAGAGGATTTACGCCTAAAAGGCATAAACCTAACAGAAATGGAATCAGAATTTTTTTCATATAAAAAGATTTAACCGCTTATACGATAATAGGGATAAAAGGTTACTTTAAATTATCTTAACCTTTATTGGCGGCAGGTCCCTTACCGTACCGTCAGGTAATTTTGCCTTTATGCCTTCAATGTAAATTCTTTCACCCTTCTTCACTTTTTTCATGAAATCCATCATTTCGGAGGTAACTTTATTGGATTTTGCCTGAATTGTTTTGGAAAGGCCCTGAACGGTAAAAACCATATCAAATTGGGTTACGGCAACTTTAACATCAAAATCAAAGTTTTCCATTTCGGCAATTACATATTCATTTGCCGTAAATTCCCCTTTGCCCAAAGCCGCTTCCCCTGATTTTTTGGCAAATTTTGATTGTGGTGTTGGTAAGGATTTTACTCTGAATTCTTTTTTCCCCATCCGCTGTTTTTTACCAGGCGCTACCTCTACCGAAACATCAACCCATTCACTTTTGCTGGGTTTATTAACCGTTACGATATACCCGCCCCCTTTATCTTTTCGAATGCTTCCCTGAGTAATAGTAGGAGAAATTTTCTCTGCGGAATAACCGGAAACGGAAATATCAACCGGGTTTTCAACGCCAACATAAAACACATTCATTTTGGAAGGGGAAACCACAACATTGGGTTCTGCAACTTCATATTGCGATGCAAAACTGTATTTCTTGGAACCACTTTTAGTCCGCAATTCAATAACGCCTTTAAATTTCTGGGTACCAATGGCGGTGCCATATTTACGGTATTTTCCTTTGCCGTTTACAACGGATAAAGAATCAAATGTCCCTGAAAAATATCAGCGCTGAATGAATCGCCTTTGGTAACATAATTGGATTTGGGTATCACAATGGCATCAACCTTGTTGAACGGTATATCTTCACCGGTAACTTCTTTCATCAGGTAAGTAATCATTTCCGACTCTGCATAACGAACAGCGCTTTGAAGTTGCGTTGAATTGGCAATTACCGCAATAAAAGGCAGGTGTTCAAATAATTGTGATTCCCATGTTACGGTACCGAGTTCGGGATCATAAGGCGGGTTGTTTGTAGCAAGGGTTCTCATAATAGATATCTTAATATCTTCATCTTTCGCTTTTATCATTGAGACCATAAATTCACGGAAATTTTTCATCTCCTCTTTCAATTTTGCTCCTTCACCATATACAATCATCACTTCTCCCCCGATATCCTGATTGTCTTTTGCCTCAATTTTCCATGCATCAATCCTTGTTCCAGTTGAATCCAACTTTTCTTTTTCATCTTCAACGCCATCCACCTTCTTTACCAGTTTTATTTTAAGATCGTTGATATATTGCTGCATCTGGTCGGCTCTTTTCCGCACTTCATCGGCTTTTCTTTTCCATGGTCCCGCTTTATCGGGATTCTGAGCGGCTTGTTTCTGAAATTCCTCATAAACCATTGCATTTTTTTTCATAAATGTCTCTATTGTTTTATTCAAGGTTTCATCAATAACCGCAAATGCATCCAGAACGGATTTCTGTACATTCAGCGCAAGCAGAGCAGTCAATACGAGGTACATCATATTGATCATCTTTTGTCGCGGAGTGAGTTTGCCACCAGCCATGGGAAAATTCTATTTAACCGCCAGAGGCGAGACCTTGCCAACAAGCGGGCGGGTTATAAATTTTGGGTTAAAGATAACCAAAGTATCCAGGTCAATGATCTTCATTTCAGTGGCTGTCGTCATCGTCAAATGGGATTTTTTTAATTGCCTCGCCTTCCACCTGGCGAAAAACTCATTGCCGTAAGCATATTGCCATAGATGGTATTGAGCGATGCCAGGTTTTCTCCAAGCGCCTGAATTTCATCCCTGTACCGTTTGGTGCCTTCGGCTGATGCTGAAAGGTTACCGAGAATTTCACCGAGAGAATCGTAATATTTCTTTATAGAACCGGTTCTCTGGCGGGCTTGTTCCGCCTCATCCAGATAAATTGAATTGAGGGAATTAATTTTTTCGCTTAACTGCTGGATGTTTTCGGTATAGGCCTTTGTCGCAGTTGTGGTGTTGGTCAATTCCGAGATTACACTTACAAGTTTTTTATTGGAATCCTGCATGTCAATCTCATACAGGGAATTAAGCAATTCCAGGTTTTTCGTCATTTTCTCAATCTGGTCGCCATAGGATTTTGTAGCACCGGTGGTTCCTGAAAGGGCGTTCATGGCATCAACTGCTTTTACATAGGAATTATTAATATCTTTTAAAGAAGTTACTGCCGCCTGCATGCTTCCTGAGTATTCACCCGATACCTGGGCTACCGATGATAACTGGTTGCTTGCACGGGAAGAAGAATTTACGAATTCCGAAATCGCCTGGCTCCCCTTTTCATAATTCTGAGAAAGGCCGGTAAGGTTACTGTTAGCCGCCTCCATATTTTGCCCTAATTTTTGCGAGGCGCCTGCAACAACATTTAATTGGGTATTTGCACTGGTTGATGCGTTCAGCAATTCACCGAATGCCTGGTTGCCCTTGCTGTATTTTTCATTAAGCCCGGACAGAGACGATGTTGCCGATTTAATATTTTCTGCAAATTCTGCAGAAGAATCGGTTACCGATGAAAGTTTATTTTTGGCTTCAGATGATACGTTGACGAACTCACCATAAATTTTACTGCTCTCTTCATATTTCTGGTTTAATTTGCTCACCGACTGGGATGCCTGGCTCACATTTTTGCCGTATTCATCAGTTGCTATGGCTGCCGATGAAATATCGGTTATTTTTGCCACAGTATCGCTGAATGCCGTTAAGCCGCTCCCAAGAGTACCTATCACCTCAGGGGATACGTTAGCATCTTTGAGCATATCATCCAACTGTTGTGTAACGGTTCCTTTGTTTTCATCATGGCCATATTTCAGTTCAGGATATGCTAAACTCCAGTCATATTCTTCATGTACCGGTTCAAATGCTGAAAAGAAAAAGATTATCGCCTCAGTGCCAAGCCCGACAATCAACATTGGTCCTGCTCCCGGAAAGTGCATGATTTTAAACAATGCACCGAGAATTACGACTGATGCCCCCCATCCGTAGAGCTTCGCCATAAAACTTTTCCATTTTTTACCTTGTGTTATTTCTGCTAAACTCATAATAAATAAGTAATTAAACAGTTAATAATTACCTGTTGACTGGTATATAAATAAAATTCATCTTACCCCGGTTCCCACTGTAAGGTCAATTACAATTCATCATTTTTATCCCTGCCAAGGAAAGTTACAACGCAGCGGAATCCAATGTAACTTTTTGCGGTATCCTGGTATTCATAGGTTCTGGTGCTGGTTTGGAGGTAGAGTCCAACATCTTTCCAGGAACCGCCACGTATCACTTTTCTTTTCTGTGAAGGCGGATCATTTTCCTGTGCTTCATATACATAATCAGGATTCAGGTCATGGGCAAAGTTATAAGCCGATTCATCAAAAGCGTTGCTGGTCCATTCGGCAACATTTCCCGCCATGCAGTACAGACCATAATCATTTGGTGAATAGGAGAATACTTTTACAGTATGAAAACCGCCATCGTCAACATAACTGCCGCGGAGGGGCTTAAAGTTGCCAAGGAAGCAACCATTGCTGTTCCTGATATATGGTCCGCCCCATGGATAAGGTGAAAGGTCAAGCCCGCCCCTGGCGCCATATTCCCATTCTGCTTCGGTGGGAAGGCGGAAATTATTAATGGGTAAACCACCGTTACTGACAAGGAAAGTATTCATCAGTTGGGTTCTCCAGATGCAGAAAGCCCTCGCCTGTTTCCAGGTCACTCCAACTACAGGGTATTCGTCATAAGCAGGATGCCAGAAATAGTTTTCTGTCATTGGTTCATTGAAGGAATAGGTAAAATCATGCACCCAACATAATGTGTCAGGATATACGTTTATCAGGTCTTTCTTAATAAACACCGAGCGGTCTTTCATCCCCTGTTCACGGTTGAGTTTTTTTGCTGCCGATCGGAAGTCAATCCAAAAATACTCAAAATTGAGTTTACGGGTATCAATTTCTTTTCGCCTGTAAAATCGCTCGTTTTCAGGAAGATACATATCTGCCAACGCTTCCCTCGCTTCTTCACTCGTCCATTCGATAGGTAAATCCCAGTTTAAAACCGGTGGATCAAGATCCTGCCCGAATTCATCCTGAGATACCAGATATGTCTCATTTGATTCACCTAATTTCCTCCTGGCAATGGAATCGCGCACCCAGTAAACAAACTGCCTGTATTCATTGTTGGTAATTTCGGTTTGATCCATATAAATTGCTTGTACCGAAACCATCCTGTTCTGTGCGGTCTGGTTGTAAGGCACATCCTGATCGCTGGGACCCATGTGGAAACTTCCCATAGGTATGTAAACCATCCCATAAGGATCCGGCTGGAACCACTGCGGCCTGCCCTGGACAC